>CAMDSH010000022.1 GCA_945907045.1 Rhizobium sp. Q54
ACAGAAGGCGGCGCTAGGTGGGGTCAATAGGAGCGAAATTCAAACTGACCCACTACCCCACTAAGAGGGATGTGCATGGCTGAAATGATACCTGATCGCCTTCCAAGCGGTGCGAGTGCGGGCGAGAAAAAGGTCTTTGCGATTCTTCAGCAGTTGCCGGACGAAGTAATTGTCTACTACGAGCCGGTGGTCGCTAACAGATATCCGGATTTCATTGTAATCATTCCTGACGCAGGGCTTCTGGTTATTGAGGTCAAGGGCTGGTACCCAAATCATATTAAAACAGCAAACAACGATGACGTTGTCGTAGACACGCGGGGGCAGTCAGAAACCTGCAAGCATCCGATTCGACAGGCGCGGGACTATAAGTTCCAACTCATGGATACAGCCCGTCGACACCCCGAGACGGCTGCATTGCTCCAAAGTAACGGCGCACACAACGGCAAGTTCATATTTCCCTTTGGTCACGTTGTGATATTGAACAACTGTACGCGTCAACAATTAGACGAACGCGGACTGTCGACGGTATTCCCCGCTCAAAGAGTGTTAGCTAGGGACGAATTTGAATCGCTTTCGCCGAACGAGACAATTGATCGGCTAAATAGCGGTTTTGATCCCAATTGGAAATTTGGCCGACTATCAGAGCGCCAAATTTCCATACTCCGGTCCATCATCCACCCTGAGATCGTAATTTCTCCGCCTACCCAGACTACCAATGAGGGGCAGGGACCGCTGACGGCGCTAGCGCTGACGGTGCTAGATTTTCGACAGGAGCGGAATGCGCACTCGCTCGGTGAGGGTCATCGTATCGTCTACGGTGTAGCTGGATCCGGAAAGACTATAATACTGATCGCGAGGGCACGCCTGATCGCACAAGATTCGAATAAACATGTGTTGATACTTTGCTACAATCGTGCGTTGGCGGAGAATTTTCAGCGACTTTTTGTAAACACGACCAATGTCACTTGTCTCAATTTTCATCAGTGGGGAAGTAAGCGAAACAGCGTCCAATTTAATAACAATGAGGATGAAGAAGCATTTGGCGAACGACTGCTTCAACGGCTTCAGCGTGGCGAAGGTGAAGTGAATAAATACGACGCCGTGTTCATTGACGAAGCGCAAGACTTCGCCAAAAGTTGGTTCATGTGCGCGAAGCTTGCGTTGAAAGAGCCTGATGACGGCGACCTATTAATAGTTGGCGACGGCAGCCAGTCTCTTTACCGTCGGCGCAGATTTAAATGGATAGATGCGGGCGTGAAAGCCCAAGGGCGAACCATCAATACGCGTTTCGATCTGGATAGGAACTACAGAAATACCCGAGAGATTATGAAGATCGCCGTCGAATTTGTCTCGACAGATGGCGAACAAAACGATCCTGAATCGGGATTGCAGATCATTAAGCCCAACCCAGATTATGCGCTGCGATCCGGTCCAATTCCTGAGATGCTGACGGCCCCAAATCTGAACGGAGAAATGCAGATTGCAGTCAAAAAAATCCTTGCTTGGCGAGATAGCGGACTCAAACCTTCGGAGATTGCCGTACTGTATCGCGCCGACACGCAAGGATGGGTTAAGGACTTCGTATCACTTATTTCCCGGCACATGGCCGTCAACTGGCCGCGTGACAAGAGCGGCGATTTTGATGACCCGTCCGGTGTTTGCGTTAGAACCATGCATTCGGCGAAAGGTTTACAATGGCGTGCGGTGCTGGTGATGCGCTGTGACATGATGCCTTTCATGCCGGAGCCAGATGCCGACAGAAGCGAACTGGAGCGCCGTGAGCGCGGAGTAATGTATGTTGCAATGACACGCGCCGAGGAAATGCTTGCTTTCACACGGTCGACGCCGAATGGTTTCGCTCTTCGGATTCAACAGATTCTTAATCCGGACGTCGCCAGATCACAGTGAGAAAACAAAGATTTTATTTTGTGCACCAACAACGTAGATCGTCTCAAGTGCCACCATGTTCAATCGAATTCGTCGAAGAGACAAAAGCGGATATTGCAGGTGGGCTGCGTCACTTCCGCTGATGACCCATCTCCGACATTCAATGCTATTTGGTGTGCATACCCGATGTTGCTATTCACACCATAGGGTCATGGAGAGGCGGAAGTTTACGCGAGAGTTCAAGCTTGAGGCCGTGCGGCTGATCAAAGAGCGTGCGGTGGGTTATACCCAGGCCTCGCGGGTGACGTAAATTGGTTTCGGTCAATGCGCCTGCACCTCTACCTGGCAAGCTCATCAAATTTCACGCCGAACTCTTTTTCAAGATAGGTCTTTGTTGCCGGCTGGTTGTCCAGGGAAGCTCGGACGTGAGTGGTTGTGTAAATTCCTGAATTACGCTTCATCTTAGCTTGTTCAACGGGTGCCGTCTTAATCCATTCGACAAGCGCGACATATTCGCATTTCTCATCGTTGTCGATGTTGTCATCCATATTCTGACATTCCAGCGCAAGGCTGATAAGCGGCCGGCCTTTTATTTTCACTTCCCGAATAGGCTTGGCCCTCTGCGTTATCCGGCCGATGCCAACAAAGCCTTTGCCCTTCAGGTATGCAGCAAAAATGTCTCCTTCATAGAAGCCGCTGATGGCACGGGCCCACTGCGCGCCTTGTCCCGCAGAAATGAAGCCGAATTTATGGCAATCGCTCCACTGTCGATGCGGGCCTTGGCCAACGTTGAAGTAATAGACGCCAGATTGGTAGTCGAAGCCGGACAACTCGACATGCAGTTTGTCATGCGGCCTGAACTTGTCGACGTAGTGGCCAGAAGAGATATTTGTAAGTGATCTGCCAAGCCTGTGCAGCAATGTTTTTTCGACCAGCAGTGCTTCTTCGTTCGTGAGTCCGCGAGCGATTACGCGTATAATCGGTTCGACCCCATCCTTGCGTATCGCTGCAATACGTTTGGTCTTCTCAGTGTCAGTATCGGAGTTGAGGTGAGCGTTTTTACGCGAGCCTTTTCCCTTACCGTAATAAAATTCTTCGTTATTTCGTGGATCGATGTAGACATAGACGTAGTGTTCCATGGCGAACCTCCGCGATGAAGTTACCACGGTGCTTGTTAAGCGAACTCCCTGTTTTCCATAAATTCTCTACTCCGCTCGATAGGAAATTTGATTCTTTGCATATAAAGTTGCCACAGACTTCGCAGTGCTCTGCGCTAATTGTCACTGCATGATCCATCGCACGGAGGGCCCGAGCGATCTGATCGGTTTTAAAGAACGGATCTCTGCGTCAGCTTAGGTGGTGCGCTTTTCATCTATTTTGAATCAAACTAAGATTCGCATAATAGTGATTACGGAACATGGCTCCGTCCGGGACTTCGCAGTTTGACCCAAACGGACTCAAGCATAGTCAGAATATGCGGTTGCGAGCTGAGCCTTTGGCAGCAGCCTGATTGGCGAGGAGGCTACCTTCCAGTTCGGTCATTATCGGGCAATCGGGACGGTCGCCGCGCTTGCAGCAATTCACCAGATCGCGCAAGGTCGCGATCATCTCCTGCAAGCGGGCCGCCTGCGTTTCGAGCTCTCTGACATGGCGGAGCGCAACCTTGCGGACTTCGGCGCGGCTGCGTCCGCGATCCACCCACAAACTCATGAGTTCGCCGATGCTTTTAATCGAGAAGCCAAGCTCTCGCGCGCGTCGCACAAAGGTCAGGCGGTACACATCGTTCGAACCGTAGTGGCGGTAGCCGCTGTTGCTCCGGTCGGCGGGCGGCACAAGGCCGATGGATTCGTAATAACGGATCATCTTGGCTGAAACGCCCGAAGCCTGAGAGGCTTGACCGATGTTCATGGGATTTGAGGACCTTTTTTGATGGTGTCTCAGTTCACGCAGTCCCGGCCAGCTTGAATCGGCGGACACGGCACCGAGCCGTAAGAACAAAACACGCAGCAATCACCTGAGCTCGGCTTGATCCGCTCTCCGCAGCCCTTGCAGTGATAGAAGAATTGGCAGGCATCCGTGGGCATCCGTTCTGTTGCTTGATGGCCGCACTTTGGGCAGGTGATTTTCGATTCCACAATCAAGCCATAAGTCTCCTTTTCAAGCCTTGACCTTACCATGATGGGAAGGTTTAGGCTACTTCTGCTGGAGATGCGTTGGCAGTACGCCCGGCAATCGTTGCATAGAAAAAGGCGGCTCTTATGGATACCGATCTTCGTCCGCGATCGACGACTATTTTGATCGAGGGAATGCATTGCCCGAACTGCGAGCTCTTAATCGAGCGGCGGATCAGGGATGTGCCTGGCGTGGTCGGTGTCCTCGCCAATGAGGAAAAAGGACACACAGAGATTTCCTATCTCGGCGAACTCAATCTAGCGGCGGTAGAACGCGCCATTACAGACGAAGGTTATGCCGTCGTATCCGCGGAGCAAAGGCAAAGCAGAAACACACGGCGCGATTATCTGGAAATCGGTGCCGTGCTCGTGGTTTTGCTCGGTGTCTTTCTTCTCGCCAAGCATTTCGGCCTGCTGCCGCAGGGCTTCACCGTTTCCGACCATACCGGTTATGGACTTGCGTTCCTGATCGGCCTTGTCGCTTCGGTGACAAGTTGCATGGCAGTAACTGGGGGCCTGCTTGTCGCGCTCGCCGCTAAATTGAACGAAGTCAATCTGGCTACGAGCGGAGCGCAGCGCCTTAAGCCGCATCTGTATTTCAATGCGGGGCGACTCATCTCCTACACTTTGCTAGGTGGAGCGATTGGTGCGCTGGGTTCGGCGCTCACGCTATCGCCGGAAACAACCACCGTCCTCACTATCGCCACCAGCTTACTGATGGTCTTACTCGGCCTGCAGATGCTGAAACTCTTTCCCGGTTTCCTAAAATTCGTTCCGGCACTTCCCAAAGGCTTTACACATCGCATGCAAGATATCGCTACACGCAATTCCGGTAAGGGAGCCTTTTTGTTCGGGGCGTTCACCTTTTTTCTGCCCTGCGGGTTCACCCAAGCTCTCCAGCTTTATGTACTCGCCAAGGGTAGCTTTACGGTGGGGGCGTTGACGATGCTGGCCTTCGCGCTCGGGACGCTTCCGGCATTGCTGTCACTCTCGGCGCTTTCCAGCTTCGCGCGCGGCAGTTTTCAAAGGCACTTTCTGAAAATTGCGGGAGTCGCCGTGATCCTGCTCGGCTTCCTCAACATTCAATATGGATTTGTCCAAGCAGGAAGCAGCCTCGTGCCGGTAAAAACACAAACGCCGGTAACGGCTTCTGCCCAAGAGGGCAAGCAGGTCGTAGAAATGAGAATTGACGGTTACGATTACATCCCCAACCGTTTTGTCGTGAAGCAGGGCGTACCTGTCGAATGGCGTATTGATGCTAAAGAGGCAGCAGGCTGCGGCCGGATTCTGCTTTCACGCGGTTTTGGCATCCAGCAATTCCTTTCCGATACAGAGGTCAATGTCATTCGCTTCACTCCGCAGATTTCTGGAGTATTTAGTTTCAACTGCGGTATGGGCATGATGACACCCGGCTCAAGCTTTACTGTGGTTCCAAATGCCTAGCGCCATTTCTCTTTCGTATTCGGAGAGGGTTTGCGCGTGAAGACTGCGACCTTCAGTATAGGCGGTATGCACTGCGCATCCTGCGCCGCCCGTAACGAACGGGTGCTCAACAAGATCGCTGGGGTGCTGAAAGCGAGCGTGAATTTTGGCACGCACAGCGCGCGCGTAGAGTTTGACGACGCGGCGGTTTCGGAGAGTTCGCTTTACGCTGCTGTGATCCGGAACGGCTATCAAGTCCTCACAGCTGAGCGCGCGCAAGATCACAAGGACGCCTCGCAGCGCGAATTGCGCACGGTACGACGGCGCGCCTTCCTTGCGCTGTTGCTTGCGGCACCTGTGGCCATGCTCGCCATGTTCGAGATTGAGCTAACGTGGATGTTGGCGGGGCACAATCTCAGCACCTGGATTCAGGCGGTCTTGGGCGCCTTTGTCATTCTTGGCCTCGGCTGGGAATTTCATTCCGGCATGGCCCGGCAGGCCATCAACGGCGCGGCCAATATGGACACGCTCATCTCCTTGGGCACGCTCACGGCGCTTATCTACAGTGCATGGGCCATGGCCGCTGGCGGGTATCATCTTTATTTCGAGACGGGAGCCGTGATCGCTGCGCTCATTCTGCTTGGCCGCTATTTCGAGACACGCAGCCGCGGTCAAGCCAGCGAGGCGATTGAAAAGCTTCTCGACCTCGGCGCCAAGACCGCCCATCTGCTCCGCGACGGCAAGGAAGAAGACGTTGCAATCGAAACCGTGAAGGTCGGCGATATCCTGCTGGTGCGGCCCGGCGAGAAAATCCCGGTCGACGGCAAGCTTATCGACGGCAAATCCAGTGTCGATGAATCCATGCTGACGGGAGAAAGCATGCCAGTCGGTAAGACGCAGGACGACAATGTTTTTGCCGCGACCATCAATCTCAGCGGTGCTTTCCGGATGCAAGCGATCAAAGTGGGTGAAGACACTACGCTCGCGCAGATCGTAAAACTGGTCGCGGACGCGCAGGGACATAAAGCGCCCATTCAAAAACTTGCCGATACGATTTCCGGCATCTTCGTTCCTATCGTACTCGGAATCGCTTTCGCGACCGTGGCGGGCTGGTATCTGGTCACAGGTGACATCTATCAAAGCATCATTCCTGCTGTGGCCGTGCTGGTCATTGCGTGCCCTTGCTCGCTTGGTCTCGCAACGCCTACTGCGATAATGGTTGGGACGGGCCTTGGCGCACGGCGTGGCATCCTAATCAAGAATGGCGAGGCACTCGAACGCGGTCAGAAAATCGATGTGGTTGTTTTCGACAAGACCGGCACCTTGACGGAAGGGCGGCCGAAAGTCACCGATGTCGTCGCTTGTGCTGCTGCAGACGTTACAGCCGACGAAGTGTTGCGTCTCGCAGCGAGCGTGGAGAGACTCTCAGAACATCCGCTCGCCCAGGCCGTCGTGAGGACCGCGAAAGAGAAAAATCTAGGGCACACGGATGCCCGTGACTTTGCAAGTATGTCCGGCAAAGGCGTACGCGCACGCATCGCGGACGCTGTGATCTTGATTGGAAGCCGACGGTTCTTGCAGGAATGCGGGGTGCCGCTTGGCGAACATATACGGACGATTGAACAGTACGAATCGCGGGCGCAAACGGCGATTGCGGTCGCTCGCAACGGACAGCTCATCGGCATTTTAGCGCTCGCGGATGCTCTAAAGGAGGACGCAAAAGCAGCGGTCGCTCGCCTGCACAATCAAGGCATTCAAACGGTGATGATCACGGGCGACAACCGGCAGACGGCAGGTGCTATTGCCGCTCAACTCGGCATTGACCAGGTGTTTGCCGAGGTGCTGCCGCAGGACAAGGTCGAAAAGGTGCGCCTGCTGCAACAGCAGGGGAAGCGCGTCGCCTTTGTCGGTGACGGTATCAACGATGCTCCGGCTCTTGCCCAGGCGGACTTAGGCATCGCCATCGGAACCGGCACGGACATCGCGATCGAGGCCGGAAACATCGTGTTGGTCAAAGGCCATCCGCTGAAGGTCATCGAAGCATTGGCGCTTTCGCGAATCACCTTCAAGACCATCAAACAAAATCTGTTTTGGGCGTTCTTCTACAACGTTGCTGCAATCCCGCTCGCGGCACTTGGGCTGCTCAACCCGATGGTCGCCGCCGGTGCTATGGCCTTTTCCAGCGTCAGCGTTGTGGGAAATAGTCTGAGGATTAAACGGAAAAAATTGACGTAGGTCGCAGGATTGGTTCGCACCGTCCTTCATGGAGGTTCGTGATGAAACATCTTCCCCTAATCCTGATGGCCTTGGGTGCGATGGCTGTGTGTTTTCGGGCGAGAGCAGCGGACGGCGATTATAGCCATTATCGGGCGATTGCTGTGTATTTTGCTGGTATGGCTCGGTGCCATGTCCTCCCATACAGGAAGGACAATCTTGCTGTTAAAGCGATGGCAACAGGAGTTCTGAGATGCCTGACTTGACCACCATTATTCAAAGTAGCGCCGAGCATGCTTGGCTTTACCTGCCAATCGCAGTCGTCCTGGGTGCGCTCCATGCGCTTGAGCCCGGTCACGCGAAATCTCTTATGGCGGCGTATATCATCGCTATCAGGGGCACGACCTCGCAAGCAATTACGCTCGCGGTCTCGGCAGCGATTGGTCACACGTTCATCGTTTGGATTTTGGCAGTTGCCGCACTGGCCTTTGGCGAGCGTTATATCGTCGACCAAGCAGAGCCGTGGCTAACCGCCCTGTCCGGTATTCTGATTATGCTTCTGGCGATCCGCATGCTTTGGGGCCTGAGGCGGCGTGGCCATCATCACGACCATAATCATCCGCACGGCCATGACCACGCAGATAACCACGATGGGCATTCGCATGAGCCGCCAACTATTACTGGCGGAGTGACCACAGGACAAATTATCTGGTTTGGTTTCACGGGCGGATTACTTCCGTGCCCGGCGGCTATCGCCGTGCTGCTCATCTGCATTCAACTGAAAGCATTTGTGCTCGGCATCGCAATGGTAGCGGCTTTCAGCGTTGGGCTGGCGCTCACGTTGGTCACCGTCGGATTGGCTGTTGTGTGGGGTTCGGGAAAGCTTGCCAAGTCATGGCCCGGCTTTGACCGGCTCGCGTATCGCTTGCCATATCTATCAGCAGGGCTGGTGATGATCGTTGGTGCGATCATGACGTTTGCAGGACTGAACGCTGCAGGTGTTTTTTCAACCCGAAAGCCGAATTAGGCCACTGGCAAAGTCAACTTAGGACGCGGGGCTTAAATGCGGACAGCCGGTTTCAGGTAAATGAGTGTCAAATGATCCCCGGCTTCTTCCAAGGAACCGAAATGCCAACCGCTGGATGGTGGGAGGCACTATGGCCGGACCCTGCTGGCGTTCTCTCCAAGGTTGGCATGAAGCCGGGCATGGAAGTCATCGACCTTTGCTCCGGCGATGGCTGGTTCACGCTGCAAATCGCGAAGATCGCGCGCCACGTCATCGCAATCGACATTGACGCACACCTGCTTGAGGTGGCGCGCCACCGGCTGTCGGAGAGCGGCCTGACCAACTGCGATTACGTCGCGGGTGATGCTTACGATCTCACGCGGCTCAGGCCACGCTCGGTTGATTTAGTGTTTCTGGCAAACGCTTTTCACGGTGTCCCCGATCGACCGCGTCTTGCAAAATCAGTCGCGGCAGTCCTCAAACCCGGCGGTCTCTTTGCGATCGTGAACTGGCATGAGTGCCCGCGAGAAAAAACAACGATCCTGGGAGAACCGCGCGGCCCCAAAACAGAACTGCGCATAGGACCAGAAGAGACCAAGGCAGTGGTAGAGACGAGCGGATTGAAATTGGTTCAAGTCGTCGAGGTGCCGCCCTATCACTACGCAGCGCTGTTCGCCAAAACCCTCTGAATGTCCGCTCTTGGCAGTCCGCCGGAGCAAGATTGTTAATTCGCCTTCTGAATCTTCGTCACGGTGAACTGGCCGTTGATCTTGTCGGCATCGAACTTCACCTTGTCGCCAACTTTGACCGCCTTGAGCATCGCCGTGTCGGCCGCGCGGAACACCATGGTCATGCCATCTTCCATGTCAAACTTTTTGATCGGCCCGTGTTTGAGGGTGATCTTGCCGGCCGATTCATCGACCTTTGTGACTTGACCATCGATCAGAGCCTGCGCGTTTGCGGCATGCGTCATTGTTAGGGCTAGTGCAACTACGACAGCCGCAATCAGATGTTTCTTGAGCATCGATCTTCTCCTTGCGTGTGAGATTGAAGCATTATTTCACGATCACTTTGCCGGTCATGCCGGCCTCGCGATGTCCGGGGATAAGGCAGCCGTACTCGAAGGTGCCCGCCTTTGTGAATTTCCAGACGATTTCTCTGGCTTTCTTTGGAGCGAGCCGTATGGCATTCGGATCATCGTGCTCCATTTCCGGATTCTTTTTCATTTCTTCAGCGTGCTTGAGGTTCTCCTCGGTGGTCGCGAGGATAAATTCATGATCCAACTCGCCGTTGTTTCGTATAACGAATTTAATCTGCTCGCCCTGCCGCACTTCAACGTTTTCGGGGATGTACATCATCTTTCCATCGCCTTCGCGCATGGTGACATGCACGATCCGGGATGGCTTTTTCGGATTGCCGGGCTCGCCGGCCGAGAATGTCTCGTGGCCATGCCCCGGTGCTCCAGCGCCCGCGAAGGCCAAGCCTGCTGCGAACAGCATTGGGAAGCATAAAACTCCGAGATGCAAAATTCTCATTTCCATTCTCCTGTGTTTGGGATGTGGTGTTTCGCTCAATGTCGTCCGGAATGGCCGCCTTTACCCGGCTTGACCACATTCATTTCGATAGCGGGTTTAGTTGTTCCGGCATCGCTCTTTTGGCGCGGGGCATCGGACACTGGACCCGCGTATTCATAAGCGACGGTGCCTTCGGGGTGTTTGTACCAACCGGGGTCTTTGTAATCTCCGGCGGCAAGCCCTTCTCGTACCTTCACCACAGTGAACATGCCGCCCATCTCAAGCGGACCAAACTGGGCAAATCCCGTCATCATCGGCAGTGTGTTGTCAGGCATCGGCATTTCCATCTCGCCCATCTCGGCCATACCGGCGCTTCCCATTGGCATGTAATCCGGCACGAGTTTGCGAATGGCTTTTGCCAGGTCCTTTTTTTGAACGCCGACGAAGGTTTTTACGTTGTGGCCCATGGCATTCATTGTGTGATGCGACTTGTGGCAGTGCAGCGCCCAATCGCCAGTTTCCTCAGCAACGAACTCGAATGCGCGCATAGCCCCGACCGGAATATCGATCGTGACTTCCGGCCAGCGCGCGGCCTCCGGCACCCACCCTCCGTCGGTGCAGGTCACGGAAAAATGGTAGCCGTGCATGTGAATTGGATGATTGGTCATGGTGAGATTGCCAACCCGCACGCGCACGCGGTCACCCTTGCGCACGACCAGATGATCGATGCCAGGGAAGGCGCGGCTGTTCATGGTCCAGAGATTGAAATCGAGCATGGTCATGATCTTCGGCATGTAGCTGCCGGGATCGATGTCGTAGGCGTTGAGCAAGAAAACAAAGTCGCGATCAACGCGGTGTAACTTCGGATCGCGCGGATGGACGACGAAGAAGCCCATCATGCCCATCGCCATCTGCACCATCTCGTCGGCGTGCGGGTGGTACATGAATGTTCCGCTCTTCTTTATCGCGAACTCGTAGACGAACGTCTGGCCGGGCTTGATGTGCGGCTGGGTGAGGCCTCCGACGCCGTCCATGCCATTCGGCACCAGCATCCCGTGCCAGTGAACGGTGGTGTGCTCAGGCAATCTGTTCGTGACGAATATGCGGACCTTGTCGCCCTCTACGGCTTCAATGGTGGGGCCGGGCGATTGCCCGTTGTACCCCCACAGGTTCGCCTTCATGCCCGGTGCTATCTCCCTCACTACCGGCTCTGCGACGAGATGAAATTCCTTCCAGTCGCCATTCATTCTCCATGGCAGCGTCCAACCATTGAGAGTAACGACCGGTTGATAGTCGGGGCCGCTCGACGGAAACAACGGCGGCTGCATTGTCGGCGATGCCGTAGTTGCCGCTTCTGGAATGCCCGCGGCTTGCACCCGTCCGCTTATTGCAGTGGCCGCCAACAGCGTCGAACTTCCGATAAAGCCTCGTCGAGACAGCATGATGCGTTTCCTTTTACCTAATGACCTTCAGGGGCAGCAGACCCGGCCATGATGTCTATGGCGCTAGCTCCGCCCACTCCCTGCCCTCCGCCAACCACCGCCGTGCTGAGATCGACTGTTGCGAGCCAGAAATCGCGCTGTGCGCCGATTGCCGCACTCGTCGCGGCGATGCGCTGGCGTGCTTCGGCAATCAGCACGAACACATCGATCTGCATGGCGTTGTATCGAAGTAATGTTTCGTCCGAGATGATCTTGCGCAGCGGCAAGAGTTCGCGGCGGTAGTGCGATGCGATGTCATAAGTCGAACGGTAGAGCCGGTAGGCATCGCGCGCCTGCGATCGAACGGTGACCGCCTTATCTGTCAAGCGATTGACCGCCTGCATATAGGTCTCGGTCGCCTGTCGTGCCCGGACCTCGCCGAAATCGAAGATCGGTATTTGAAGTTCCAGTTCGAACCCTCGTGTACGTAGACGCTCGCCTGTTTCGCGTTCGCGCGTTGTTTTATCGATGTGTGCGACTTCCAAGAGGTTTATGAAACGCGTCGCCTGCGTGAGACCGTACGACTTCGCCAGCGCATCGAGTTCGATGCGGGCGATCTGGAGATCGACCCGGCGCCTGATTGCCTCAACCTCGACCACAGGTGCGCTGTACGGCCGCTGCGGTAATGGAGGCAGTGATTTGGATATTACGAAATTGAGATCGTTTCCCCACAATCCCATCAGCCGCACCAATCGCTCCCGCTCGCTGGCTGCACTTTGTCGTGCGGTTGCAAGCTGTGCGGTGATCTCTGCGTAAAAGATTTGCTCGCGGGCCTGATCGAGCTTGTTTAAGGCTCCAGTCTCCCCGAGCCGCCGAGCCAACTGAGCCGCCGCTTCTGCGCCGTCCTTCGCCTGCGCGAGGAACCCTGCCTGTTCACGTGCAGCGACTGCGCGGTAGTAGCTCCGCCGCGTCTCGGCCGCGACGCGCAATGTTTCCTCTGCCGCACGCAACTGCGCCTGCCGGAATCGATCAGCCGCGATATCGGCGCGTGTCGGCAAGGTCGCAAGGGCGAGAATGTTACCGACGATCTTGCGTTCGATCTCCACCTCGACCGCATCGGACAAACGGGAGACGGAGATAGTCGGATTTGGCGGTAGGCTTGCCGCCACCATCGTGGCTTCGGCGATACCAAGCTCGTTATAGGCGGCTTGTAGGCCGTGATTGTTGAGCAGCGCAATTTGCACCGCCGTTTCAGCCGTCAAGGTCCGTTTCAACAGGCGTTCGACTACAATCCGCGTCGCCTGCGCATCATCCTTACTCCGAATCGCGACGACATCTTTTTTTAGTTCATAGCTGGCCAGGGCGCTGACCGGCTCCATGCCACCGTCGGCAGAAAACGTTTTGCAAGCGGAGACGAGAAGGCCGACGCCCAACACCACCGCTAATTGAGCGGAAGATCTAAGAAATTTATTGTTGTGCATTACAGACATTATCGCCCCCTACTGCCCAGACTTTGGTTGAGGCGTGATGCGTTGGTTGGTGCCCTTCCAGTCGGCGGGGTCGACAGGCCGCTGGCTCGTGAACGGGCCGAGCGTCGAGCGATACCCGGTAGTGGGAACTCGTATCTCAGGGTTCGATGGATCGGGCCCGGCGGTAGGCTGCAATGGGGCTGTGCAGCTGGAAACTGCCAACAGCGCGCTAAGCAACGCTGCCGCGTTAATGCTCCGCCGAAATAGTGTTCCGCATTGCCGCCTTAGAAAGGCGGCAGCGGTCGCTTGATGTTGAGCGAACATAACTCCCTCACTGATCGATCGAATGCGCGCGTGCGGCTGCTAGACAGCCGACGTGATGCAGTCAAAGCGACAGGAGAGATCGGGGGGGTCGGTCGAGACGGTGGGGATCGACGCCGGCAGCGTTCGGCTTGGAAACTTCCAGCAACGGCACAGCAAGGGGCTCTATCGAAATAGAGGTGACGACAAAAGGCACAACGCCGGTCAGCAAATGTAGTGCGCAGCACTGATCTGCAAGGCTCGGGGCTTGCTCGTCATGATGCTCGTGCGGTGTAGCCTGATCAGCGTGCATATGGGCGTGCTGGTGAGGAGCCTGGGTGGTCGTAGCGATGACACTCGGTTGCGCATAGATGAGGCGCGGAACCACGCCCGAGATCTGCGCGACCAGGAAAAGGCCGATCAGCCAAGGGGCTAGCCGTTGCTTGGTCCTAAACCACGCCATAGATATTCTTAAATCCTCTTACCGTGAGCCTAATGTGGCCAGATTATCATCGACCGTCAATGTGTTCAAAATTTATCCATCGGCGATGGGTTAACCAGCTCACGGATTGAATTTCCGCAAATCGATGATGTGGTCAACGGTGAAAATCCAAAATCGCGTAACAACACTATATTGGTAGTATCGGTTCTGAAGGTCTACTCTTGGCACGAAGCAGAGCTAGCGCGCGGAATACGTTACGTCCGTTAATAACCCTAAGCAGACCTACTCAGGCCTTTGCCGCGTATCGGCTCAAACGCAATCGCAAGACCGCCAGTATTTCCTCGCGAAGAGGATCGCGAGACCCTCGTAACCACGCCGCCGCAAGAGACAGAATTTTCAGGTCCTCCGACTTTTTATGACTAGTGGCACGAAGCGCACACCTGGGACGGCCAAACGCGAGGCCCATCGCGGGACAATTGCCAGGCCAACCTTGGCCGCGACGAGATTGACGATTGTCTGTTTCTCTTCGGCAACCTGAGTAATCGTCGGGCGCAAACCTGCCTGCCGGAATAGCTTGATAGTCAAATCGTGGCTATGGGGCCGCGAACTGCGATCGGGCTCAATCAACGTGATCGGCCCCCATCGAGTGGTCCACCTGCAATGTTAGTCGGTCGAAAGCGGACTAGGCTTCATCGAACTTGGATTGTCAGTTAGGCGTGACGTTAGGTCAGATCATCGCGTAGATCAGTTTACGCGGCTACGCGAAGTAATTGAAGAGCGAGCATCGCGTAAGTTCTTCGAAGAGCAGGCCCAGGCGGACCGACCGGTAATGTTGAGATCCAACGATTTCTTTAAATAGCCGTTACATTTTCTATCGAGAATTGAGGGCACGGCGCCGAACTTGGAATTGGCAATGACGCGTCGTGGCTTGGCTAGGAGGCGGACATCGGGCCGAGTTCAGTAACGTCTGCTTCTGACCCAACACGGACATTCCATCACAAGACGTTGCACTTGCAGCAAACATGGTGTGGATGGTCTCATATAGCGCCGGGGCCCCGTTTATCGAATATCCCAAGGTATTTCTGAGCACCTTCAGGCATATTCGGCACACTCACGGGTCGGCCCATGAACGTGACCCATGGCTTCTCAGCAACTGGTTGAAGTTGTGCGAAGTTCCAGAACTGCCGCTCGTTCATCTCGATCTCGGTCACCTCGTGATCCAGCACCCAACTGCGAAGTGTGGTCAGCCTGGATTGTTCGACATCAGCGAACATTTTCTCCGGCAAAGCCTTTCTCATGGAGGTCTCTCCTAATCCGTTAAAGATGATACATCCTCCAAGGCCTTCGACGGGGGTACCCATAGAAAGCGCGGCTGATCATGTTGTAGGAAGACGTCTGTCGACTATAGGCGCTGCCATTTAACGAGTTGTGACAGCCGCAAATCAATCGCCGAAGAGCGTAATGGGACCACCGCACGGCTCGCGCAAGTGCCGCCGATCTTGGCCGTTGCCATGGTAAGCTGCAGCTTTGCGTAATTGAGGGTAGTCTAAAAAATTAATTCGGGCTGACTTTAATAGTATCCAACCACGCTTCCGCGATTCTTAGATTGTGTATGTCGTTGCAACTTTTGCATCGCATACGCAATGTGGCATGCGTTGAAACACGCAGCAGATCTTCTTTTTCAGCCATGAACCCACTGGCAAAACCACTCTTGGTGGTAGGGCAACGAAACATCAAAACAGCCATGGGATGGAACCGTGTTTGCAAATAACATTCAAAAAAGAACATCACGGCTAAGGCTATATTCAGCCCAAGCCGGTGGCCTCTCTGGCGAGTTTCCGGATAAGCAGCATAGATATAGATAAAGTGATCGTGAAGGTAGGGGGCGCTGGTTAAGGAACCCTAAAATTGGAACTCAGTGCCCTAAGCACCCTCATGGAGTTTCGTATTAGGACAGCATCAGGCGTTTGTGTCGCAGACCTTTTTTAGAAAGCCTTCATCGCCTGATGGGACACTTCCGCCCATGATTGCAAAGTTCCGCCAGTTCATCGCTGACGAGTCCGGCGCCACCGCCATCGAATATGGCCTGATCGCCGCAGGCATTTCCGTCGCGATCATCGCTGTTGTGAACGGCCTGGGCACGAAGCTGCGAACCTCGTTCTCATCGATCTCGACGCAGCTCAAATAACTGGAAATTGCCGGGATTTTGTCTGAGCCTCGGCATGACAGGGAGGCCACGGCGGAAATGCCGTGGCCTTCTATTTTTCAGAACCTCAGTTCGCGACGGGGAGAAAATTGAAAAAATCGGCGCTCAGATAGTCTATGGCAGTGCGATTGACATCAGACAATAGTCGAGAACGCTGGCATGTCCGTTCAGGGTCATTAGCGGACTTTGAGCGACGATCAGTCCAAGTCTGCTGTGCCGCATTGAGCAGACGTTCCGCAACATGTCATTTTGCGAATAACGGCCGAACGAGCCAGTGCTTAGCGATGACAATCTGAGGAAAAGCAGAGACTCTAACCGGTCTCCAGTTTCGGCAGCCAAATGGGGCTTATACGCTGCTAATTTGCGTGCCGAAAAACCCCTGATCAACGGAAGAAATAGCCTGTTCTTTCTCAGAAATTCCCTGCTTCGACAAATAGGGAGTTTGACTCCAAGTCTGCGAAATCATTGGGCTAACGGGGAGCTCCGATCCGGAGAATAGCCTCAGAATTGAAAAATCCCTGTACTTTTCCCTGTTAGCAGGGAATTGGATGTGTAGACGCGTTCGCATGGGACTGCGTTCACCACCATTCCGGCAGCCCTTGGCAAAATCTGAAAGTGGCAGGCGCGAAGCAGGCGCGCGCCCGCGGGTGCGTGTTCCGCGCGGCTTACTGCTTAGGAGATTCTCGCTTCGGAGTTTTTTGCTTCGAAGTTTTTTGCTTCGGAGCGTCTTGCTTTGGAGCTTCCTGCTTCGGCGCTTCTTGTTTTGGCGCCTCTTGTTTCGATGCTGCATCGGGATCCTTGATCGCCAACAGCAGGTTCGTTTCAGTCGGGCGCCAACGGTAACCGACGCCGAACGGAATCTGCGCCGTGTTGCCCTTCTGATACAAATCTCTCAACTTTGGCTGATTGGTACCCGGAAAAATTCCGAGCGGACCGATGTAGCGGCCGAACGGGCGCACTACCCATTTTTTCTGGTCGAAATGCGCGAACGGGATGCCGGAGTCGTCTTCCAAAATGAGCGCGCTGCGCTCGATCAGAAAATCCCGCGCCTGGGAGAAGTTGTTGCCGTGCAGCAGATATGACGCGCTCTTGATGAAGCTGTCGGCGGGCCCGAGGGTCTCGGCGAATTTCGCAAAGCCGGTTTTATTGAAACCCCCGTTGGAAATATCCGTGCTGAAATAATACAGCGTCTGCGTCCGCCCATCGCTGCCGGCGAAGACGATCTTTGCGCCGCGGGCGAGGCTCTTTTCCTTGACCCCATCGCCCATGCGGAGCTCGCCGTTGGCGTCGAGATTCACAAGGCTGACGTCGCTGATGGTCTTTCCCGAACGGGCGAGGAACACATAGAGGACCGGCAAGGCGCCGGTCAGCTTGCCGGAGCGAAGCTCCGTCTGCATGTTCTTGGTGATGAAGAAGCTCACCGCCAAAATCGTGTTCATTGAGTGCCGAAGCGGTCCCAGCGCCGGCACGACCGAGCCGCGCGGCAACTTCATCAGGTCGGGAATTTCACCGACCGGCTCCAAAGCGGCGAGGACATAGGTGGTGGCCTTCGGGAAGAAGGCGTTGGCGTAGAGGAAATCCGGCCCGCTGAAGAAGTAGAGCATCGTCGGACGGTTCGAGGTCAGCGTCTCGCTCGTCCAAGTGCGGATTTTCGACAGCTGCTGCTTTTCAACCTTGTCGAAAGCGGCGTTTAACTGGCTGGCATGCTGTTGCCATGATTTGTCCGCCAGCGGCGCCAGCGGCGATTCAGCCGACGGCTGCAGGCCGGCGAGGAATCGCGCGGTGTCGTTCGCGCTTGCGCTGTCGGCGCTGCGTGAAGGGGACGTTGTGACAAGAAGAAGGCTCGCAACCAGTGCAACTGCTATTTTCATTTTCATTATTTCGTAATCGTGACCTTTTGCACTGCCGTTGGCTCAAAGCGAGCTTGAGCGATTGCGTAGATGACGAGCCCTGCGAGCATGATGAGGAAACCTGAGAGGGATTGTAGCGGCCGATTGACGACGAGGTAATACATCATAAAGGCGGTGACCGAAAGAAAGATAATCGGGGTCACCGGATAGCCCCATGCGCGATAAGGACGCGGTTGCGTGGGCCGCGTAAACCGCAGGATGACGACGCCCAGCACCGTCAAAAATGAACAAAAAGTCAGACTGAACTGGATGAAATCGAGAACGGCCTCGAAGCTTTGGGTGCAGAGCAGCAGGTTGGCGATCAGAAGCTGGAAGACAATCGCCGCCGCCGGGACCTGGTTCTTCGACTTGAGCGAGAAAAACCGCAGCATCGGGATATCTTCGCCCATCGCCATCGTGACGCGCGGGCCGATCCACATCATGGCGCTGATCGAGGAGATCAGTCCGACGCAAATCAGCGCGCCGACGATGCGGCCGCCCGATTCACCGAATATGTGGCTTCCGGCGATCAGCGCGACGTCGAGTTGGCCGGACATCTTGCCGAGCGGCGTGGTGTAGAGGAACACCGCGTTGAGCGCGATGTACAGCAGCAGCACGATCGAGGTTCCGATAAACAGCGCGCGCGGCAGCGTGCGGTTCGGTTCTTTGATTTCATCGATGATGTAGGTCGCGGCATTCCAGCCGGAATAGGAATACATCACGAACACGAGGCTGATCGCGAACGGCGCGCTGATAATCAGCGAGGGATCGATCGCGGTCGGAACGAACGAGATCGGCTGCGGTACGCCGACCGCGAATCCGGCGACGATGAAGGCCACGATCAGCGCCAATTTGATGATCGTCGAAGCGATTTGAAATGCGCTGCCGTCCTTGACGCCGCGCAGATGAAAGAACGAGACCACCCAGGTGATCGCCAGCCCCAGCAAGAGCGGCGGCGCATCAGGGACGATCGATTTGAAATACTCGCCGAAGGCCATGGCGGCCAATGCGACCGGCGCTGCAAAGCCCACGGTGGCGGACAGCCAGCCGGCGAGGAAACCGACGGCGGGATGATAGGCGCGGGTAAGGAAATTGTACTCGCCGCTTGAGCGCGGAAACATCGAGGCAAGCTCGGCGTAACAAATCGCTCCGCACAAAGCGACGATGCCGCCGACAAGCCAGAGCAACAGCAGCGAAAAGCCCGACGTAATGTCCTTCACCTGGAATCCCAGGCTGGTGAAGACGCCTACGCCGACCATGTCCGCCACCACGATGGCCGTGGCAGCCAATGTTGTAACTGTCGGGACAACTGTGCCCGCACTTCGCGTCGTCATGAAAACGCCCTACCCGTACCCCCGGAAAACCCAATTCTGCTTATACCTCAGATATTTGCAAAGCTTTTATTTACTGTTGTCCACGTCAGGTAACGCCTTGGCAACTAAGCCGACTTACCCTTGCCGGGTGAATTGTGGCGGCTGCGGACAGGCGGGAAGCCGCCTTTTTTGCCCTCTACCGGGAACCTGTTGCCCCCCGGGGCTCTTCACCCTGTGGCCGGAAGTACTTGGCGTAGCTGAAAAACATCTGGGCGTATCTGGAAAATGACGAAACGGCGATCGCAAACACCAAGTTGGCCGGCAGCCGCGGCGGCAGTGCTGGTCCTCGTCTTTTTCAGCTCGCTCGGAAGCGTTCTGTCCAAGAGCAGCCTGGGACCTTCCGCGAACCTGGTGTCTTTGGAAAATTCAGGGTCTCCGGCGAGCCTGGCCGTTGACGCGAGCGCTCCCGCGCCGATGCTGATGGCGAACAACGATACGCCTGCGCCTGTCCGCGAGACCGTTATCGCGAAAACCGTGCCGCCGGAAAACGTCGCGCCCGCGCAACGCGTCGCGCGCATCGACACCGGAGCGCCGCAAAAGCGCCAGCCCGCTCCCGCCGTTCCGCGCGTCAAGGCTCCGAAGCCGCCGAAGACCGATCTGATCGATTTCAAGACGGCGCCCTTCCCATACAATGGTGTTGTCCCCGGAACGAACCAGCCGTTCCTGAACGTCTCGAACGGCAAGGACAAGGGACATCGCACCGGCTATGGGCGCGTGTTGTGGGAAAAGGAAACCTATAACGACCGGCGGGTGTTGCTTCACATTCCCGGTGGCTTCGACGCCAACCGTCCCGGCGTCATCATCGTCTTCTTCCACGGCCACGGCGCGACGCTTGAGCGCGACGTTCTCAACCGGCAGCAGGTGCCCGCGCAAATCTCGGCGTCGGGCATGAACGCGGTTCTGGTGGCGCCGCAATTCGCCGTCGATGCCGCGGATTCAAGCGTCGGACGATTTGGCGAACCGGGCGGGTTCGGGCGTTTCATCGGCGAGGCGGCTTACAAGCTTGCGCGCCTCAACGGCGAGCCGTCGAGCGCGCGGAAGTTCGCGAAGATGCCAGTCGTGATCGTGGCCTATAGCGGCGGCTATCTGCCGGCGGCCTGGAGCGTGGCGCGTGGCGGCCTCAAAAACCGCGTGCGCGGTCTTGTGCTGCTCGACGCGCTGTACGGCGAACTGGATAAATTCGCGTCGTGGATCAAGGGCGACCGCTCGAACTTTTTCGTCAGCGCCTACACGAATTCAACCCGGTGGCAGAATGCCGAGCTGGAGCGCATCCTGTCCGCCGAGCGCGACGTTTCACATACTCCCATGCCGAAGGGCAAAAACTGGCGGGGTTCCGTTGCATTCGTGGCGACCGGCCCGGATGTGGGCCACAGGGATTTCGTCACGCGCGCCTGGGTGAACAGTCCGATCAAGGATGTGCTGGTCAGGCTGGAAGAATTTCGCCGCTGACGGGCTGACGGACGGCAAATCCCCCTTTGCAACCACCTGAAATTGCATGATTATAAAAACTGTGCAGGTTGGCGCAGTTGTAAATCATGCAGCTTTTCAATACCGCCGAAGCCGCCAGCTATCTCCGTCTGAAGGAGCGCAAGCTCTATGAACTGGTGTCCGAGGGCGCGATCCCCTGCACCAAGATCACCGGCAAATGGCTGTTTCCGAAAGCCGAACTCGACCATTGGCTGGTGAGGAGCCTGACGCGGCCGGAGGGTTTCACTTCCATAGAGCCGATGCCCATTGTCGGCGGCAGTCACGATCCGCTGCTGGAATGGGCGTTGCGCGAAAGCGGTTCGGGGCTGGCGACGCTGCCGGAAGGAAGCGAGGCGGGCCTTGCGCGCTTCGTCACCGGCGAATTGATCGCCGCGGCGATTCATCTGCACGCGCTCGAAGACCCGGAAGCTGACGCCAACGTGGCGGCGCTGCAACAAAAATCCGCATTCCATGACGTGGTGTTGATCGGCTTCGTGCGGCGAGAGCAGGGGCTAGTGGTTGCCGCCGGCAATCCGCTCAAGCTCGGTTCAGTTTCGGATATTGCGAAGCGCCGTGTTCGCGTGGCGTCGCGCCCCGCAGGCGCCGGCGCGCAATTGCTGCTGCTCTCGCTGCTGCATCAGGCCAAACTCAATATCGCCCAGCTGAATATTGTGAGCCCGCCATGCCCCACCGGCCCGGACATCGCGCAGGCAATCCGCAGCGGCCGCGCGGATTGCGGCGTTGCGACCCGTTCGGTGGCGAACGCGGTCGGCCTCGATTTCGTGCCGCTGATGTGGGAGCAGTTCGATCTGGTCATGCACCGGCGGGATTATTTCCGCCCGCCCTTGCAGACATTTTTTACGTTCCTGCATACGCCGGCGATGCAGGCACGGGCGAAGGAGCTGGGCGGATATGATCTGAGCTCAGCCGGACAGGTTCGCTACGCGCCTTAAAAAGACGCGGCGGCTTTATTCAGCTTCCGTCGATGCGTAGGCGCCGTGCTGCGGATTCTTCAGCGCCGGACTTGCTTCCTGAATGATGCGGTCGCCCTCGCGCCGGTTTTCATAACCGCCACGGTTGTTGAAGCTGACCACATACAGCGGTTCACGGCCCGCGACATCGTCGGTGCCGTAAATCGTGCGGTCGTAATCGCGCTTGTCGTAATAGGCGATGCCGCGGTCGTTGAAGGCGTTGGCATAGTTCGGATTGAGCTTGATCGCCTGGTTGATGTCGGCGGTGGCGCGCTCGAACTCGCGTTTGCCGTAATAGGTGATGCCGCGATTGTAGAGCGCGAGCGCGTAATTGGGATTGAGCTTCACGGCCGCGTCGTAGTCGGCGATGGCTTTATCGAAGGCGCCCTTGTTGCGGTACGAGAAGCCGCGGTTGTTCAGGGCGACAGCGTTGCGCGGGTCGAGCTTGATGGCCTGGCTGAAATCCGCGATGGCCATGTCGTATTCCTGCTTGCTGTCGAAAGCGAGCCCGCGGCCGTTATAGGCCAGCGCGTTGTTCGGATTGAGCTTCACAGCCTCGCTGAAATCCGCGACGGCCTTGTCGTAATCGCGCTTGTCGTAATTGGCGTTGCCCCGGTTGTAGAAGGCCAAGGCATAAGCCGGATTGATCTTGATCGCCTCGCCGAAGTCAGCGATGGCGCGCTCGGTATCGCCCCGGTTGCGATAGGCGAAGCCGCGGTTATTGAACGCCTGCGCGTTCTTCGGATCGAGCTTCACGGCCTGATCGAGGTCGGCGATGCCGCGGTCGGTCTCGCCTTTGGTGCCGTAGGCGATGCCGCGTTCGGCGTAGGCGGAGGCGAATTTCGGATCCAGCTTGATCGCCTGATCGAAGTCGGCGATGGCGCGGTCGATCTCGCCCTTGCTGCGATAGGAGAGCCCACGATTGTTGAAAGCCGATGCGTTGCGCGGATCGAGGCGCACCGCCTGGCTGAAATCGTAGATCGCGCGGTCGTAGTCGCGTTTGTCGCGATAAGCGAGGCCCCGATTGTAATAGGCGATGTCGTAATTCGCGTTGAAGCGGATCGCCTGATCGAAATCGGCGATAGCCTTGTCGTAGTCACGCTTCTCGTAATAGGCGTTGCCCCGGTAATAGAATCCGGCCGCGAACTTTCCGTCGAGTTGCAGCGCCTGGCTGAAATCGGCGATGGCGCGGTCGATGTCGCCCTTCTTCCGGTAGGCGATGCCGCGATTGTAGAACGCCAGTGCGTTGTTCGGTTCGAGCTTTAGCGCCTGATCGAAATCGGCGATGGCGCGGTCGCTCTCGCCCTTCGACCCGTACGAGATCGCGCGGTCGTAATAGGCGGCCATGTGGCCGGGATTGAGCTTGATCGCCTGGGTGAAGTCGGCGATGGCGCGGTCGTAATCGCGCTTGTATTCGTGCGCGTTGCCCCGGTTGTAGAGAGCGACGGCGGAATTCGGGTTGAGCTTGATCGCCTGGTCGAAATTCTGGATCGCGCGGTCGATGTCGTTCTTGTCCCGCGCCGCGAGGCCGCGATTATAGAACGCGAGCGCGCTGCCGGCATCGAGCTTTAGCGCCTGATCGAAGTCGGCGATGGCGCGGTCGGTGTCGCCCTTGGAGGCGTAGGCGACGCCGCGATCGTTATAGGCGAGCGCGTAATTCGGATTGAACTTGAGCGCCTGCGTGAGGTCCGCGATGGCCTTGTCGTAGTCGCGCCGGTTGGCGTGCGCGTTGGCGCGGTTGTTGTAAGCTAGCGTGTCCGCCGGATTGAGCTTGAGCGCCCGGTCGAAATCCGCGATCGCGCGCTCATAGTCGCGCTTGTCGTAGAGCGCGTTGGCGCGGTTATAGAAGGCGAGCGCGTAGTTGGAATTGAACTTGATCGACTGCTCGAAATCGGTGAGCGCCCGGTCGGTCTGGCCTTTGGCGGCGTAGGCGATGCCGCGATTGCTGAACGCAGCCGCGTATTTCGGATCGAGCTGGATCGCCTGGTCGAAATCGGCGATGGCGCGATCGGTGTCGCCCTTGAGCGCATAGGCGATGCCGCGATCGCTGAACGAGCGCGGCGACGCTGAATTGAGCTTGATCGCCTGCGTGAGATCCGCGACGGCCTTGTCGAATTCGCGCTTGCTGGCGAAAGCATTTCCGCGGTTGTTGAAGGCGAGCGCGATCTTCGGATTGAGCTTGATCGCCTCATTGAAGTCGGCGATGGCGCGGTCGTAATCGCGCCGCTCATTAAAAGCCGTGCCGCGGTTGTAATAGGCAAACGCATTCTTCGGATCGAGCCGGATCGTCTGCTCGAAGTCGGCGATGGCGCGGTCGAAGTCCTGCTTCTCGTAGAGCGTGACGCCGCGGTCGTAATAAGCGAACGCGTTCTTCGGATCGATGCGGATCGCCTGATCGAAGTTCTGGATCGCTCGGTCGTAGTCGCTCTTGCTATAGTAGGCGTTGCCGCGATGGAAGAACGCGGTGGAGAACGCCGGATTGATCTTGATCGCCTGGTCGAAGTCGGCGATGGCGCGGTCGGTCTCGCCCTTCGAAGCAAAAGCGACGCCGCGGTCGTTGAAGGCGAGCGCAAAATTGGGACTGATCTTGATCTGCTGGTTCGGCTCGTCGATGGCGCGGTCATAGCCGCGCTGATTGCGCGTCTCGCTCCGCGAGCCGATGGCGTAGTTCGGATTGATCTTCACCAACTGATCGAAGTCGGCGATCGCCTTGTCGTAATCGCGCTTGTCGTAATAGGCGATGCCGCGATCGTTGAACGCGTATGAATCGCGGGCGTTGAGTTTGACCGCCTGATCGAAGTCGGCGATGGCGCGTTCGAAATCGCGCTTGTCGTAATAGGCGTTGCCGCGATTGTAATACGCGACGGAATAGGACGGATTGATCTTGATCGCTTCGTTGAAGTCGGCGATGGCGCGGTCGGCGTCGCCCTTGTTGCGGTAGGCGAAGCCGCGATTGTTCAACGCGATGGCGTTGGTCGGCTCCAACTTCACCGCTTGGTCGAAATCCTGAATGGCGCGCTCGGTGTCGCCGCGCATGCCGTAAGCGATGCCGCGATCGTAATAGGCGCGCACGTAACCGGGATTGAGCTTGAGTGCCGCATTGAGATCGCCGATGGCGCGTTCGTAATCGCGCCGGTCGGAATAGGCGTTGCCGCGGTTGTAGTAGGCGAGGGCGCTGTTGCCGTCGATCTTGAGCGCCTGATTGAAGTCGGCGATGGCGCGCTCGTTGTCGCCCTTGTTGCGGTAGGCAAAGCCGCGATTGTTGTAGGCGGCGGCGTAGTTGGGGTTGATCTTCAGAGCCTGACCGAAATCGTTGATGGCGCGGTCGTACTCATTCTTGTTGGTATAAGCGAGGCCACGTCCGTTATAGGCGGGAGCGGAATTGGGATTGAGCTTGAGCGCCGCGTCGAGATCGCGGATGGCGCGGTCGTGGTCGCCCCTGGCTTCGTGCGCATCGCCGCGATTGAACAGCGCGGCGGCGAAAGACGGATTGGCCTTGATCGCCTGATCGAAATCGGCGATGGCGCGCTCAGTCTCGCCCTTTTGGCGCAGCGCGACGCCGCGATTGTTGAGCGCGGTGTCGAATTCCGGAGACGCCTTGATCGCCTGGTCGAAATCGGCGATGGCGCGATCGATGTCGCCTTTGTTCTGGAAGATCGAGCCGCGGTTGTTGAGCGCGACGGCATAGCCGGGGTTGATCTTGATCGCCTGATTGAAATCGGCGATGGCGCGGTCGGTCTCGCCCCGGTTGCGGTAGGCGACGCCGCGGCTGTTGTAGGTGACTTCGTAATTCGGATTGAACCGGATCGACTGGTCGTAATCCTTCAACGCCAGATCGAAGCGGCCGCGCGCGGCATGCGTATTGCCGCGATCGGTAAAGGCGGCGGCGAATTTCGGATCGATTTTGAGCGCCTGATCGAAGTCGCGGATGGCGCGGTCGAAGTCGCCTTTCTCGCGCAGCGCATTGCCGCGGTCGACATAGGCCTGGGCATATTTCGCATCGAGCCGGATCGCCTGATCGAAGTCGGCGATGGCGCGGTCGTAATCCTGCTTCTCGCGATAGGCGACGCCGCGATCGTGCACGGCGAGCGCGTCCTTCGGATCGAGCCGGATCGCCTGGCTCAGGTCAGCGATGGCGCGGTCGTAGTTGCGCCGGTCGTTGTGGGCGTTGCCGCGATTGTAATAGGCGGCGCCGAAATTCGGGTTGAGCTTGATCGCCAGTTCGAAATCCAGGAACGCGCGCGCGCTGTCGCCCTGCATCCGGTAGGAGAGGCCGCGGCTGTTGTAGGACAGCGCATCCTTGGGATCGAGTTTGATGGCGCGGCTGAAATCCAGAACGGCTTTGTCGTAATCGCGCTTTTCCTTGTAGGCGTTGCCGCGATTATAGAAGGCCGAAGCAAAATTCGGATTGGTCTGGATCGCCAGATCGAAGTCGGCAATGGCTTTGTCGAAGTCGTTCTTGCGCAGATAGGCATCGCCACGATTGGTCAAGGCGGCGGCGAATTTTCCATCCAGCCGGACGGCCTGATCGAAATCGGCGATAGCGCGGTCGTTGTCGCCCTTGGCGCTGTAAGAAAGGCCGCGCACGTTGAACGCCAGCTTGTAGTCCGGCTTGATGTTGATCGCCAAATTCAAGTCCTGGATGGCGCGGTCGTAGTCGCGCTTGTCGTAATAGGCGTTGCCGCGCTCGTAATAAGCGAAGGGGTTTTTGACGTCGAGGCGGATCGACTGGTCGAAATCCGCCAGCGCGCGGTCATTGTCGCCCCGGCCGCGATAGGCGACGCCGCGATGATAGAGCGCCAGCGCATTCTTCGGATCGAAGCGGATGGCCTGCGTGAAGTCGGTGATGGCGCGGTCATCGTCGCCCTTTTCCCGGTAGGCCAGACCGCGATTGTAGAACGCGAGCGCGTTCTTGGCGTCGATGCGGATCGCCTGATCGAAGTCGGCGATGGCGCGGTCGGTCTCGCCGCGCGCGCTATAGGTGACGCCGCGGTTGTAATAAGAGAGCGCGTCCTTCGGATCGAGCTTGACCGCCTGGCTGAGATCGGCCAGCGCGCGGTCGTAATCGCGCTTTTCGAAATAAGCGACGCCGCGGTCGTAGAACGCCAGCGCGTAACCGGAATCGAGCCGGATCGCCTGATCGTAGTTCTTGATGGCTTTGTCGTAGTCGCGCTTGTCGTAATAGGCGTTGCCGCGATTGTAGTAGGCGAGAACGTAATTCGCGTTCAGTTCGACTGCCTGATCGTAGTCCTTGATGGCGCGGTCGGTCTCGCCCCGGTTGCGGTAGGCGAGGCCGCGGTTGTTGTAGGCAAAGGCGTCGCGCGGATCGAGCAGGATGGCCTGGTCGAAATCCTGAATGGCGCGGTCGGTGTCGCCGCGCGCGGCATAGGCGATGCCGCGGTCGTTGAGCGCGAGCACGAAATCGGGTTTCAGCTTGATCGCCTGATCGAAGTCCTGGATCGCGCGCTCGTAGTCGCGCAGATCGCGATAAGCGAGGCCGCGGCTGTGAATGGCGACGATGTCGCCGGGGTTGAGTTTGATCGCGCGGTCGTAGTCCGGGATGGCCCGGTCGGGCTCGCCCTTGGCGCGATACGCCATGCCGCGATTGTAGAGTGCGAGCGCGTAGTTCGGATTGAGCTTGATCGCGAGGTTGAGACTCTCGATCGCGTGCGCGTAATCGCGCTTGTCGTAATAGGCGTGACTGCGGGTGTTGAGATAGAGCGAATTCTTGGAATCCAGCCGCACCGCCTGGTCGAGATCGGAGATGGCGCGGTCGAGTTCGCCGCGCGAGCGGAAGGTCACGCCGCGATTGTAATAAGACGACGCGCTTTTGCCGTTGAGCTGGATCGCCTGATCGTAGTCGCGCAGAGCGCGTTCGCTGTCGCCCTTGTCGCGATAGGCGTTGCCGCGAAATTCGTAGGCGTCGGCTTTCTGTTTCGGCGCTTTTATTTTCGTCGACTGGATGATCGCCGTGCAGCTGTTGATCTTCAGTTCGGTTGACGCGCCGTCCCTGCCGGCGCACCAGTTGTTCTGTTCCGCGGTTTGCGCGAACGATGGCGCGGCAGCGAACAGCATCGCCGCTGTCAGCGTCGCTCCGAAAATAAAGTGTCGCACTCCCCGGATCATTTCGTCCTCGCAGCTCGCGCGCACGTTGGCGGCAAACTTACTTTCGGCGTGAATTTAGACCGAAGCGGGCAAAGCGAAATGCGCAAGCGGGATTAACACTAATGCGGCGGGACGTGATTAACGTCCGATCGCACGCGCGTTAATGAATAATGTAGCGGTGAAATTTACTGAGCGGAAGCGGGATTGCGCGAGGCGGCCGAAGCCATTTCCTGCAGCACGTAATCCGGCGGCATCACGTAAGCGAGTACGCGGCCTTTGTCGTAAGTCGATTGCATCACCGTCGGGCCGTGGTTGCCGGAGACGATGATGGGATTGCCCTTGCCGTCGGTGCCGCGCACGACGCCGACGTGGCCGTTATTCGGGCCGGCGCGGTAGAGCACGGCGATGGCGCCGACGTGCGGGCCGTCGAGAATCTTGCCGTATTTGAGGAACGAGCGCGCGGCGCGCGAATTGGTGCCGTTCACGCCGGCGCGCTTGAGAACGAAATTCATGAAGTCGGCGCACCAGAGCTGGGCCGGAACGCCGATCTGCCGGGCGGTACGGCCACGCCAGCGCAGCGCTTCGAGCAGGATCGCCGCCGCGCCGGGAACTTGCGCTGCTGCTTCCGCGGCGTCGGTGCGGCTGCGCGCCATCGGCTCGAGCGGAACGGAATTCATGAACCGCTCGTTCTTGAGCTTTTCGTTAGCCGACTCGTTGGCGGCGTGAGCCGGCAACGCCGCGGCAAGCACGGCGGAAGCAATAACGAGCGTGAGAGCCAAGCGCTTCATTTTTCGTTCGCACCGGCGCTTGCGCGCTGGATGCGTGATCCCCCTGTTCGCTCCGTTACGCTTTGAAACTCTTTAGAATTCGAGCCGCCGCATACGGAGCTTTTGCTTATGGAATGCATTCTTCCTATCCGACAGGGCGGAGCAAGCTTAACGGTGCCACAGCACCGCGCTGGTTTTTGTTATGGTTAACGCGGCCCCGGCGACCCAACATATTGGGGTCATAAACCCGCAATTCCAGCGAGCCTTGGTCAGCGAATGCTGTAGCGGATCGGCACCACGACGGGGATCGAGCCGCCGCGCATCTCTGCCGGCGGTGGCGGCAGCGGCGATGCGCGCTGCACCAGCGCCAGCGTCTCCTGATCCAGCGCTGAGGAACCCGAGCTGCGCACGATCCGTGCGCCATGCACGCCGCCCGAACGATCGACGCTAAACGCAAGCTGCGTTACGCCCTGCTCGCCGCGCGAGCGCGCATCGGAGGGGTAGCGCTTGGCGCGTTCGAGCTGCGCCACCAATTGGCTCTTCCAGCTTGAAAACGAGCTTGAGCCGAAGGCGCCCGACATCGGTGCTGCGACTGGCGCTAGTTTTTCGGCGGGCGTCGGTGCGGTGGTGAGTTTGGCCACCTTTTTCTTTTCGGGCGGCTTTTCCGGCGGTTTGGGCGGCTCGATCTGCACGGAGGACTCAGGCGGGGGCGGTTCGACTTCCGGCGGCGTTTCCTGTTGCTGCGGACCGACCGGAATGTCGAGTGGCACCAGATCGGGCGAGGCCGCGACCGGGGCAAGATCGACCAGGATGGTCGGTGCATTCGCCAGCAGGTCGCTTTCTTTCCACGAGAGCATGGCGAGCGCGATGCTGCCGTGCGCGCCGACCACGAACACGAAGCTCGCGGCCCAGCGCGTGAGCTCGGGCGTCATGCGAAAGGGCAGGCGCATCACTGCAGTGTATCTCCTTCGAGCCCGACCAGTGCGATCTTCAGGTAACCGGCAGTGCGCAACTCGTTCATCAGCGTCATCATCTCGCCGTAGGGCACCGTCTTGCCCGCGCGCACGAACACGCGCTGCTCGCGATCGCCGCCGCTGATTTGATCGAGACTGGCGCCGAGCGCCGAGCGGTTGATCGTGTCATTGCCGAGCGTGAGCGAGAGATCGGTCTTGAGCGTGAGGTATATCGGTTTGTCGGGCCGCGCCTGACGTGGCGTGTTGGACGAGGGCAGATCGACGGAAACGTCCACCGTTGCGAGCGGCGCCGCGATCATGAAGATGATCAGCAGCACCAGAATGACGTCGATAAACGGCGTGACGTTGATCTCGTGGACTTCATCGAGGTCCACATCTCCGTGGTCGAGACGCACACTCATGACGGCCTACTCCGCGGCTGCGCGCCGTGCCGAACGCTGCGTGTAGGCGCCGCGGTCGAAGTCGCGGCCGACCGTGCGCATCACCTCGGCTGAGGCGTCGGCATAGAGCGCCCGGTACGAAGCGATCCAGCGTGCGAACATATTATAGAGCACGACGGCGGGAATGGCGGCGACGAGGCCGAGCGCGGTCGCGAGCAGAGCTTCCGCGATGCCGGGCGCTACCACGGCGAGATTGGTGGTGTGCAGGCGGGAGATGCCGATGAAGCTGTTCATGATGCCCCAGACGGTGCCGAACAGACCGACGAACGGCGCGGTGGCGCCGATGGTGGCGAGCAGGCCGGTGCCGCGATTCATGTTGCGCCCGGCTTCGGATTCCAGCCGCTCCAGCCGCGACGCAATGCGCTCCTTCACGCCGTCGGGTTCGAGGGTATCGGCGGACAGGCGCAGTTCCGTCTCGGCCGCGCGCACCAGTTTAATGGCGCCGTCATCGTTGCCTTTCAGCTTGGTGGAGGCTTCCTGCAGCGAGCGGGCCTGAGTGAGCGTTTCCACGGCGGCGATCAGGCGCAGGCGGGCGTAATACAGTTCGTACACCTTGGCGAACCAGATGGTCCATGTGACGACGGACGCAAATGCGAGACCGATCATCACGGCTTTCACCACGATGTCGGCGGCCATGAACATGCCCCACGGTGTGAGGTCGCGCTGGAGGCTCAACGCCGTGTCGGACTTCATATCGGACGCAGCCGGAGCGGGCGTCTCGGATGCGGTTGAAGCCGGCGCAACGGGTGGCGGCGCGTTCTGGGCGACGGAGATTGCAGGGCATGCGATGGCGCAGACGAGCGCGCAGGCCAGGATGGAACGGCGCAAACCGGCGAGGCGGGGATAGGACAAGCTCATTTCACTTCCTCACTTAACTCTCTCACTTAACATTGCCGTTCCGGCTCGTCAGACATTGCCATTGTAACAATATAACAAATATCGGGTCATTCCGCAGGCCGTAATTGCGCCGCGCCTTTGCGGGCGGGACGCCGCCGCAGCCACATGATGAGGCCCGTTACCGCGAACACCGGCGGAAAAGCTCCGCACAGGAAGACGATTGTTTGCCAGACCGGGCCGCCGCGGCTGCCTTCATGAATCCAGCGGATCCATTGAGCGGTGCGATCGCCCGCGAGCGCAGGCGCCACCGGCGTGACCTTGCCACTTTGATCGTCGACGAGAACGGTGACGGTTTCGTCCGAATTTGTTTTGCGTAACTGCACGCGCCACAGCGGGGACGCGCCACCTTGCAACTGGGTTGCGAGGAACAGCACGGCGGGCTGCGCTCCCGGTTCGCTTGCGCGTGCTTTTTCCAAGGCGCTGTCGGGCGTGAGCGTTGTTTGCCGCGCCAGGGGTGCGCCCGAAGGACGCGGGCTCATGGCCATCATCGAGGAAAGTAATTCACGGCCCTGTTGCGGGAAGCCGAGATAGATGCCGGTTGCCGACACCACGGCGAGCGGAATTGAAATCCAAAACCCGAGCAGATGATGCAGGTTGGTTGTCGTTTCCGGCGAACGCCGCCAGCGCAGCCCGCGCGTGAATGCGCTATTGCGCGGCCACCAGAGATAAATGCCGGTGAGCGACGAGATCAGCATGCCGACCCCGACCCAGCCGACGACGGCGCGGCCGGAATATTCCGGAATGGTCAGATTCTCGTGAAAGCGATGCAGCACGCCGATGAAGGAGGAGCGGAAATTCACGACTTCGAGCACGCGCGCCGTCGGCGGATCGAGATAGACATTGACGCGGCCCGCCGCTGAAACGACGAGCGGCCAGCCATCGGACTCCGGATATCGCACTGCCACCGGTGCGGCGTTGGCGGGAAGTGCGCGCGCGGCGCTGGCGAGATAGGCGGACGGCGGCAATTCCACCTTCGTGCCGCTCACCGCGTAGCGCGCCGGGTTGACGAGTGCGTCGATGTGGTCGTGCCAGACGAGCAGGGCGCCGGATATCGCGATCGGCACGATCAGCAGGCCGAGCCCAATGCCGATCCACAGATGCACGTTGAGCCAGAGTTTGCGCAGCGACGCCGCGCCGGATTTCGCCATGACCTCGTCCTCGTTGGCGGGGACCTATAGCAGCATGGAACGGAATTTATAAATAGAAAACGAGCGCTTACGCCAGATTTTAAGTATTCCAAAGAGAAAATATAGTTTGGAAATGTTCTAATTCTATAGTTATGCCAGTACATCTTTGCCTATTGCCTGACGATTACAGTTCAGTTATCGATTTATACCGTAGTAATGCGACATTTATTGCGGTTCTAATGTAGTAATACTTGTGGGGCGGGTGAAATGTACAAGTCAGGCTCAAGTAATCGTCGACGAAACAAGCGTAATATCGGCAAAAACAACCGTAATATCGAAGCAATAACCGGCAATAACGAGCGATATTTTACGATGGGTACATTGGCCCCCGTGGCCATGGCTTCCCTGATGCTCGCCGGTACTGCCTCGGCGCAAGAAGGCGGCAGCGTTTCGCTCCCGACCATCGACATTTTCGGCGGCAACGACGGTTACCAGACATCGCAGTCGACGCTCTCGCGCAGTCCAGCCCCGCTCATCAACACCCCGCAGACCGTCAACGTCATTCCGCAGCAGGTGCTGCAAGACCAAAACACTTCCACGGTGATCGAGGCCTTGCGTAATGTCTCCGGCATCACCTTCCGGGCAGGCGAGGGCGGCAACCAGGGCGACTCTCCGTACATTCGCGGCATGGAGTCGCGGGGCGATATCTTCCGCGACGGCGTTCGCGATCCCGGCTGGTACACGCGCGACTCCTTCGGCGTCGAGAGCATTGAGGTTTTCAAGGGCCCGTCGTCGTTCCTGTTCGGCCGCGGCTCAACCGGCGGCGTCATCAACATCGTGACCAAGACGCCGGTCGAAAGAACGTTCTTCGAAACCACCTTAACGGGCACGACAGCGCCCGGTGCGCGCACGACGCTCGATGCCAACGGCAAGGTCAGCGACAACGTCTGGGCTCGTGTCGCCGTCATGGGCCAGCGCTACGACGTCGCCGGCCGCGACTATGTCGAGGAAAACCGCTACGGCATCGCGCCTTCGCTCAAAATGAAGCTGGGCGACAGCACGACGGCGACGCTGTCATATATTTACCAGCACGAAATCAGCGTTCCGGATTACGGCATTCCATTTCTGACGACAGCCTGGGGCATTCCGCGCCAGGTCGCTCCGGTGAACAGGAATACGTTCTACGGAATCCTCAGCGATCCGGCCGATACCACCCGCGTCGATGCCAGCATGCTGACTGGAAAGATCGAGCACGAGTTCAACAATCAACTGAAGGTCACCAACACCACGCGGTATTCGGACGTGCTCAGGTTCCAGCGCAACGTCTTCCCGGAACCGAACGCCAACGTGCCGCCGCCGCCGAATTTGAACGCCAACTGGCTGACCAATCGCGCGCAGGTCCAGACGCACTATTGGACGCTGGCTAACCAGACCGATTTTATCGCCAAGTTCATGACCGGCACGCTGGATCACACGCTGGTATTCGGTGTCGATATCAACCAGGAAAATCGCGACTTTCACCGCACCGACTTCACCCAGAACACATCGAACTTCATTGACCCCGATCCGTTCCGCTTCGGCGGCACACTGACCAATCCCACGGCGAACCGGATCACTTCCGGCACCGGCGTGGGCATGGGTACCTATATCGCCGATCAGGTGAAGCTAAACCGGTACATCGAGTTGCTCGGCGGCTTGCGCTACGACTATTTCAAATTCGATCAGAATGCGCCGCTTGCGGATCCGCTCATCAGGAATCTTTCGCACGTAGACAGCAATCTGCTGAGCTGGCGCGCGGGCATTATCTTTCACCCTATGCCCAACACCAGCATCTATGCGATGCGCGGCACGTCGTTCAATCCGTCGGCTGAAAACATGTCCGTCGCGATCGGCACGACGCCGGGCGCCATTCAGAATACGATCAGCACGTTCGGCCTCTCGCCTGAGAAAAACGAGACGACCGAATTCGGCGTGAAGGGGGACATTCTCAACGGCCGCTTAAGCCTGGCGAGCGCGGTGTTTCAGACCGACAAGACCAACGCGCGCGTGCAGGACCCCGCCAATACCTCGATTACGGTGCTTGATGGCGTCATCCGCGCCCGCGGCTTCGAAGCGAGCGCGACCGGCAAGATCACCGACGCATGGCAGGTGATCGCGAGCTACACCTATCTCAACGCGCGCATCATCAAGACGCTCAACGCGGCGCAGCTCAACAATGAGCCGATCATGACGCCGACCAACAGCGCTTCGGTGTGGACGACCTACGACATCACGCCGAAGTTCCAGATCGGCGGCGGCGCGTATTATATGGGAGCGATGTACGGCGATTTGCCGAACACCGCCATCGTGCCGGACTATTGGCGGTTCGACGCAATGGCGGCCTACAAGATCGACGCCAAATCGACCTTGCAGCTCAACGTCTACAATCTCACGGACAAGTATTACTACGCATACGCCTACTCGAACTGGGCGGTGCCCGGACAGAGCCGCATGGCCGCGCTCACGCTGCGGACGCGCTGGTAGGTGTTGCGCGAAGACAGCCTGCGCCGAACGCGCATCATCGTTCGACGCAGGCGCCGCGACCTTGTCAGTTGCAAGGAGCGTGGCGATATTGGAGCCGGGAGGCCACGGCCATGATGGTGCACGTCCCGGGCGTATTGACGCCCGAACAAGTAGCGCGTTGCCGCGAGGTGATGCAGAAAGCCGAATGGGTTGACGGGCGGGTGACCGCGGGCCACCAGTCGGCGAAAACGAAAAACAATTTGCAGCTGCCGGAAGATGCGCCGGAAGCGCGCGAACTCGGCAACATGGTGATCGAGGCGCTTGGCCGCAGCAGCCTGTTCATGTCGGCGGTGCTGCCGAAGCAGGTATTTCCGCCGTTGTTCAATCGCTACGACGCCGGCATGACGTTCGGCGCCCACGTCGACAACGCTGTGCGCGGGCATGCCGCTTCCGGCGCGCGCATCCGCACCGATGTGTCCTCGACCTTGTTCATCTCCGCGCCGGAGGATTATGACGGCGGCGAACTGGTCGTGGAGGACACTTACGGTCGGCACTCGGCGAAATTGCCGGCCGGCGACATGATCGTCTATCCGGCGACCAGTCTGCACCACGTCGCGCCGATCACGCGCGGCTCGCGCATCGCCTCGTTTTTCTGGACGCAGAGCATGATACGCGACGAAGCCCAGCGCGCGCTGCTGTTCGACCTCGACATGTCGATCATGCGGCTTGGCAACGATCACCCGCAGCACAAATCGGTGGTCTCGCTAACCGCCGTCTATCACAACCTGCTGCGGCAATGGGCCGAGATGTAAGCTCGTTGTGAACTTGCGCGGCGCGCCAGGCTCGCCGCCAAAAGAAAACTGCCCCGCGGATTTCCCCACGAGGCAGTTGTCAGATCAATTCAGGCCGGGCTTTGCGCCCAGCCAAGGCGTCAAATCTTAGTAACGGCTCGAGACCAGGCGCTCGCCACCGTATTCACGGGTGGTGCCGCCGCAATTACAGTCGCGGCCCTTGACGTGCTGGACTTCATTGACGGTGCGGACCGATCCGCGAACCGTCTGATAGTCCGTCACGTTGCGATGCTGCTCCCGCACGCGATGCGTATTGTTCTCGCGATAGACGGTGATGTTCTTGTAGACGACGTTTTCGCGCCGGACGACGACATCCTTATGGATGACCGGGCGGACGTGAACGATCAGGTTGTTGCGGTCGATGATGTTTCTGCGCGGAACGACGCGCTCGACGTCGATGACGCGGCGGCTGCCCTCGATGACGCGCGGTCCTTCATGGACCACCCGCTTGCTCTGGAACCAGCTGTCGGGCCGATAACAGTTGCAGCTTGAATCATAACGGCTGCCCGCGGTGACTGGCGTCGCCAGCACGAAGACCAGCAAAGCCCCGAAAAACGCTTGATACATGTGTTTCATTGGTACGCCCCGTTAACCATATAAGCTCAACCACTGCCTACAGTTTTTCGGTTTTTACCATACTTGTAAAGGCCTATTACGGGGTGTGGTTTTGGGCCGCAGCAACCGCCTATCTCCACAACGAATTGACCCCGGAGCGACGCCCCGGGGTCAAAACCGCAAGATGTGGTAGTCCGGCGCCTGCTTCAGGCGTTCATTTCAGCCGCTTGGCGGCTTCCTGAACCAGGCTGAGATCGATGTATTTTTTCACGTCGATCTTAGATTTCACGAAGCCAAGATCGCTGGTCATGTCGAGGTTCTTCTGCAACGCGACCAGATCCGGAAGCATGTTCGGATCGCGATAGTTGTCCTTGTTGGTGAATACCCAGGAGAAACGCTCCGGCGGCTGCTTGGTTACGCGCGCCGCGATCTGAACGACTTCATCGTGGTTCTTCGGATCGAGAAACCAGCGCTCGATACGCATGGCGTCTTCCAGGAAATCCACCAGCGCGGCGCGGTTCTTGTCGATGAACGGCTTGCGGACCGCCCACACCAGCATTTCGGTGGTGCCGATGGCTTCGCGCTGATTGAACAGCGGATTGCCGATCTTGCGCAGCTCGGGATCAAGCGAGAACGGCAGCACGCCGGGAATGAGATCGACCTTCTTTTCGGCCAGCATCGCACGCATGGTCGGGAACGGCGTCTCGATCACGGTGTAGTCCCGCTTGTCCTCGAGGCCGAACTTGCGAAGCATCGCGCGCGTTGCGACGTCGACGGCGCTGCCGGCGGCGTTGGTGGCGACGACCTTGCCCTTCATGTCCTTGATGTCTTTGATCGGGCCGTCCTTGAGGACGAAATATTCCTGGCTGTAATAGCCCGGCACGCCGTCGCGGAATTCGCTGGCGATGACGCGCAGATCATCCATGCCGGCGTTCTGAATGGCGATCGCCAGCGTGGAATAAGCGAGGTTGGAAACTTCCAGCTCGTTGTTGGCGAGCGCGGTGACCATCGGCGGCGTGCCGGCGTAACGCACCGGCTCGAGTACGTAGGACTTGCCGAGATGCTTGGCGAGATCCTTCTTCTCCAGAAGGATCGAACCCCAGTTCGCGACCGGGGCCACCCACGACATGCGAATTTTTACCGGGTCGGCGCTTTGCGCGGGACCGGCAGCGAAAAGGCCGAGCGCGCACACGCAAATCAACGCGATTTTCGCCAGCGCGAGTTTTTGTAAGCGCATTATGTCCTCCCAAAATTCGCCGGGCTTGCTCGTTCAACTGGCAAGCAATCGCGTTGCGAATGGTGAAGATTGTCGGGATTCCAACTGATTTTGGCAAGCCTGCCGCTGGGCTATTTCAGCCCGGTATGCGGTACAGGCCGGTCCTCATTGGCAGGGTCCGATGCAAAATTCCATGCCGGAAGTGTTGCGAAAGCGTTGCGCGCTCAGGCGCACATAGCTCAAGCAAACGGCTTTTTCGCGCGGGGCATCGGCGGAGCGGCGGCAGACTTTGTTGTCCACGATCTCCCAAACTCCGCGCGCATTAAGTTGCGGTCCGGAGAGTGTGACGGTGCCGTCGGCGGAGTAGACCGAGCAAATCGTCTTATTCCTTATATGGTCCGGAAGGTGCCGTACCGCACAACGCCAAGCCGACAAGTTCACGGCGGAACTCATCCGCGGTAACCGGCCGCTCGATAGCGGCAGGCGTCGCCGCGGCCGGCTGTTCGTCACTGCTGGTGGCGGATTTTTGCTGTTTGCCTATGCTGCCGCCGGTCATGCCGGATTGCGCCAGCGCGGCAGGACCGATGGCGCAAATTGCCAGCAGTATTACCGGACAGACCAGAACCGATATGAAGCGGCGCTGCATTTGTATTCACCGGGAAACGGCCTCACTCAATTCCTGAAATATAGCAGACGCGGGTTGGACGGCGAGTGGCAAATGGCGTCAGGCAACCATTGCGTCACGCCGTGCTCGGCTCCATCGCTTCCTGATGCCAGACCAGCAGGCGGCGGCGGATCAGCGTCATGCCCTTGACCAGCACGAAGCCGATCAGCGCGATCTCGACGATGCCGGCGAATACGCCGCGCGAGTCGGCAAAGCGCGAGGCCGTCATCATCGCGCCACCGACGCCGTAGCCGCCCATCAACATTTCGGCAACCACTGCGACGATGAGCGAGAGCGGCAGCGCCACCTGCAGGCCAGTCATGATCATCGGAAACGCCGCGGGCAACACGATCTGCCACAGCATTTCGCGTTCGCGCGCGCCCATGTTGCGCGCAGACCATAACAGTTCGCGCTCGACGCCCTTGATGCCGGCTATTGTCGCGGTGACGACGGGAAAAATGGCGTCGAAGACGATGATGGAAATTTTCGACAGGTCGTAAAGGCCGAGCCACAAGATAACGACAGGCAGGAACGCGATCTTCGGCATCGGGAAGCCGACCGAGATGATGGGGTCGAAGAACCAGCGCACGCCGACGCTGCGCGACATCGCAAGTCCGAGCGCGACGCCGCCGACGGCGGCAATGATAAAGCCGGTCAGCGCGCGGTAGAGCGTGAGCGCGGTGTTGATGGCGAGGTCGCCGCCGATGGCGTCGTTCCAGATGCGCTCGACGACGGCGGAGAACGCGGGAAGCACGAAGGACGTGAAGCTGCCGCTGCGGGCGAGCGACTCCCATGCGACCAGCAGCAGCGTGATGGAGAAAAACGGCGCCAGCCGCCACGCGAATGCCGTCAGCTGCGAGGGCTGTTTCATTCCCGCCATTGCAGCACCCGGTTCATGAGCAGTTGATAGGCGCGGTCAGCGGCAAAGCCGAGAAATGCAACGGTCAGCACGACCGCGAACATCGCCTCATAGGCGCCGTCGGCGCCGAGATAGCCGATCAGATAGCCGAGACCTTTCTGCGCGACGATCAGTTCCGAGCTGACCAGCAGGATAAACGTGAGCGCGAGCGCCGTGCGGATTCCGCTGAGCAGTTCCGGCATCGCGCTGGGGAGCACCACATCCCACATCATCCGCAGCCGGCTCGCGCCCATGCTGCGCGCCGACCACACCAGCGTGCGGTCGCTCGATCGCGCGCCGTTGAACGCACCGATGGTGACGGGGAGCATGCAGCCGAGAAATATCAGCAAAATTTTTGAGCCGTCGCCAAAACCGAGCCAGATCACAGTGACCGGAATGAGCGCGGATTTCGGCATGGGGTAGAAGATTTCCACCAGCGGCCCGACCAGCACGTTGACCGGCCGCCACCAGGCCATGAACACGCCCAGTACCGAACCGACCAGTATCGAGAGCAACAATCCCGTGCCGCCGCGATAGAGCGATGCGCCGGCGTTGTTGATGAGTTCGCCGTTGGTGAGCAAATCCCACCAGGCGGCAAGCACGCTGGTGAGCGGCGGCAGCGCCAGACTTGAGACGAGCCCGAAGCGCGAGACGGCTTCCCACCCGATGGCGAGAAGAAGGAGCGGCGAATAGCGCCACAGCGTCTTCACGGCCGCGTTCCTTGTACCGTCCCGTGCGCCGTCTCCTGCGCCTTGATCGCCTCGACGCGCACGAGGTTCCAGATTTCGTCCACCTTGTCGACGAAGGCCTTGGCCTTGAACACATTGGGATCGTTCTTGTCGAATTTTGTATCGACAATCGTTTTGATCCGTCCCGGCCGCGCCGACATCACCGCCACGCGGTCGGCGAGATAGACCGCCTCCTGCACATCATGGGTGACGAAGATCACGGTCTTTGGCGTGCGCTGCCAGATGCTCAGTAGTTCGGTCTGCATTAAATGACGCGTCTGCGCGTCGAGCGCGCCGAACGGTTCGTCCATCAGCAGAATTTTTGGATCGACGGCGAGCGTTCGCGCAATCGCCGTGCGCTGCTTCATGCCGCCGGAGAGTTGCGAGGGGTAGCTGTCCTCAAAACCGGAAAGTCCGACAAGCTGGATGAAGTCCTGCGCGCGCTTCTCACGCTCCTCTTTCGGCATTCCCTGCCGTTCCAGGCCATAGAGAATGTTGCCGCGCACGGTCTTCCACGGGAACAGCGCGAAATGCTGGAACACGATGCCGCGGTCGGGGCCGGGGCCGGCAACCGGCTGGCCGTCGATCAGGATGGAGCCGGTTTCTACGGGCAGGAAACCGCCGACCAAATAAAGCAGTGTCGACTTGCCGCAGCCGGAGGGGCCGAGCAGCGCGACGAATTCGCGGCTGTTCACCTGTAGCGATACGTCTTCCAGCGCCAGCACCGCGCGCCCACGCGGTGGGCGATACAGGTGATTGACGCGATCGACGACGATTTGCGCTGTGTCCGCCATGACGGATAGAAGCGTCCCGAATGGCCGCGATCTGTCAAGCTCATGCTGCTTTTTGCATCCGTATGCCGGTACAGTTTCTCGGACTTTCTATTCTATAATGCGGCCATGCCGGACGGCCCGCGGTGGCGCCGTCGCAATGCGAGGAAACTTCTGTGCCCGATCCGCTTGCCGAACTCCGCTACGAGCTTGCTCTCGCCAATCGCATCCTGGCCAACGAGGACGTGCTCGATGCCTTCGGCCATGTCAGCGTGCGCCATCCGAAAGACCCGAACCGTTACCTGCTGTCGTGTTCGCGCGCGCCCGAACTGGTGGCGCCCGGCGACATCATGGAATACACGCTCGACTCCCAGCTCGTGACCAAGAGCGAGATCCCGCTTTATTCCGAGCGCGTCATTCACGGCGAAATCTTCAAGGCGCGGCCCGACGTGATGGCCGTTGTGCATCATCACGCGCCGCCGTTCATGCCGTTCGTCATCACCGGCACCGATTACGTCCCTGTATTTCATCTCGGCGCGACGGGCGGAGCGAAACCGCCGTTCTGGGATCAGCGGCACGAATTCGGCGACACGAATTTGCTGGTGGTGAAGCCGGAAGAGGGCGCTTCATTGGCGCGCGCCATGGGCAAGCACTGGATGGTGCTGATGAACCGGCACGGCGTCACGCTCGGCGGCACCAGCATCCGCGACGTGGTGTTCCGCGCGATCTTCTCCTGCCGTAACGCCGAATTCCTGCTGCGCGCGAAAGCGCTCGGCGAGATCAAGCCGCTCTCCCCCGGCGAGGTGGAAAAGGCGGCGGTGATCAGCACGAAGACCACGGGCCAGGCGCGCGCCTGGGAATTGTGGACCGTGCGGCTCGACAAGGCGGGCGGCACGCCGCCGCGTGGCGTGAAGGCGAAATCAAAGCCGAAGGCAAAGCCCGGCAAGGCAAAGAAGAAACGGTGACGCTTTAGCCCTTTCCTCTCGGGAGGGGATCGGTGTTCAATGTCCCCGCAACGGGGGCGCTGCGTAACGGCTACAAAAAACCAAGTGGAGGAACGGACCATGAGGCACTTCAAACACGTCATACGCGCGATCGGGCTCATCGCTCCGCTCGCGCTCATCTGCGCCCCGGCTTCGTCGGCCGAGGATCAGCTCAAGCTCGCGATCGGACAGATCAACAATTGGGAAAATCAGGCTCCGACGCTCGGCCAGGACGCCGGGATTTTCAAGAAGCGCAATCTGGTGCTGGAAAACGTCGGCACCGCGGGCGCGGGCGAAACCGTGCAGGCGGTGATTTCGGGCAGCGCGGATATCGGCGCGGGCGTCGGTGTCGCCGGCGTGATGCGCGCGTTTTCCAAGGGCGCGCCGGTTCGCATTCTACTCCCCGCGTTCACCGGCACCGGCGATCTCTACTGGTACGCGAAAGCGGATTCGCCGATCAAGACGCTTAAGGACGTGAAACCTGAACAGAGCATCGCCTATTCCACCAACGGCTCAAGCTCCAACAACATCGTCGTTGCGTTCGTCTCGGAACTGGGCGCCAAGGGCAAGCCGACGGCGACCGGCGGACCGGCGGCAACGCTCACGCAGGTGATGTCCGGCCAGATCGATGTCGGCTGGGCGGCGCCGCCGTTCGGACTGAAAGAGATCAAGGAAGGCAAAATCCGTATCGTCGCGCGCGGCAGCGACGTGCCTTCGTTGCGCGGGCAGACCGTGCGCGTGCTGATCGTGAACTCCGACGCGCTGAAAACGAAACGCGACGCCATCATGCGTTTCGTCGCCGGCTATCGCGAAGCGGCGGACTGGATGTATTCCGATCCTAAGGCAGTGACGATGTACGCCGCGAAGATGAAGCTGGACGAGGATCTGATCAAGCAGTCGATCAAGGACTTCCAGCCGAAGTCGACGATGCAGACCGACAAGATGGCCGATCTCGATGGCGCGGTGCGTGACGCCGTGAAACTGAAGTTCCTCGATGCGCCGCTCAGCAAGGAGCAACTCACCGAGTTGCTGCAAATTCCCGCGCGCAAATAGACCGCGGGCTTCTCAAATGAACAACGGGCCGCTGGAAACCAGCGGCCCGTTTTTTAACGACAGCAAATAAGAAGAGAGTGCGCTGAGCGCTCTTACTTCTTTTTCGCCGCTTTCTTGCCGGCCTTGCGCATGGCCTTCGCCGGCTTCGGGCACTTGCCCCAGTAGCCGTGATCGACGCCACTGGTCGAGAACCAGCACATCTTGCCTTTCTTGACCGGGCCACCGGCATTGTAGTCCGCGTTCGCGGACAGAGCGGAGCCAGCCAAGATCGCCGCAGCAGCGGCAGCGATAACAGTAAACTTACGCATGATTTCTCCCCAGATGTTTTATTAACGAGCGTTCATTTTTCTCAGCAGTACATTTCTATAATGAACGGCTCTGTCGAGAAAACACAAGTGCTGAATTTTGCCGTCAATTTGAATTTGTTTTTGCAGCTGTGCTGACGGCGGCGAGCATCGTCGCACGATCTTGCTTCACGGCGGCGCGCACATTCTCCTGTTTGCCGAGAACGCCCATCGCGCGCTGGCGCTTGACGGTGGCTTCTGCCATCAGCGGTTCGACGCCGAGTTCGCGCAACGTGTCCGCGACCTCTTCCATCTCGGCGGCGCGGCGCGTGCCGTGGCTCGCCATGCGCTCGATGTTGTATTCGACGATTTTGTTCCAATCGAGCGTCGGATAATTATTGACCAGCGAGGCCGCGACCTCATCGGCGATCCCGGCGCGCGTGGCGGCGATGAAGCATTCTTCCGTAAGCGCCTCGATGCCCTTGATGATGACGCCGCGGATCATCTTGATCGCCGCCGCCGCGCCCACCTGCGGCCCGGCGACAATGAGGCGCATGTCGAGCGCCTGCATGATCGGCGCGATCGCTTCGATTTGCGGTCCTGCGATGTGCATGGGCGTCTTGTGACGGGCGGGATGGATCGGCGCCATTACGGCGACATCGACATAGCGGGCGCGGCCGTCCAGCAGTTTGGCGGTTTCCTGCTTGCGGCCGGGCGATACCGAATTGATGTCGAGATAGAAGGGATTGCCGCTGAGGTGCGCCTTAACCGACTGCGCGGCGTCCACGCTGGAGGCTGCCGTGACGGCGGCGATGATGATGTCGGCCTCGCGCACGGCATCGGCGGCGGAGGCGGCAAGACGCACGCCGATTTTGGCTCCGGCCTGCTTGAGCTTCTCGCCCTCGGCTTGCGGAAACAAAATGTCCCAAGCGGCGATGCGCTCGACGCCTGCTTCGCGCAATCCCGCGGCGATGGCTTGGCCCGCTTCGCCGAAACCGATGAAAGAGAGACGTGGGGTGTTGGCGCGCGTGCTCATGGGCGCATCTCTTTACTTATGATCCACCGGTGGCGTGCCGTGGGTGTGAAACGACTCGATGGTCTTAAGGCCCCAGGCTTGGCCTTTCTTGCGCTCGTCCTCGGTCCAGCGGATCGGTTTCCAGTCGGGCGCGAGCAGCAGCCGTGAGCCGGCACAGGCGACTTCGACGCGGTTGCCGCCCGGCTCGTAGACGTAAAGGAAAAACGTTTGCTGCACGGCGTGCTTGTGCGGGCCGGTTTCGATGTAGACGCCGTTCTCCAGAAAAATGTCGGCGGCGCGCAGCACGTCCTCGCGCGAGTCGAGCGCGTAGGTGACGTGATGAAAACGGCCCTTGGTATTGGTGTGGTCGAGCGTGTAGGCGAAGTCGTAGGACTTGTTGGTGGCGGTCATCCACATTCCGGCTTCGGTGCCGTCGTTGAGTACGATCTGCTCGGTGAGGCGGAAGCCGAGATAGTTCTCGAAGAATTCCCGGTTGGCCTTGATGTCGATGGCGAGGCCGTTGAAGTGATCGATGCGGCGCACGTTGCAGCCGCGCGCGGGAAATTTCTGCGCCTGATTTTTCAGCGCGGGTTTCTTGTCGGGTGGCGCGTCGTACCATTCGGTGTCGTAATAAAGTTCGATGACGTGGCCGTCCGGGTCCTTGCAGACGAAAGTCTTGCCGTGGCCGAGGTCGCCGTCGGTCCAGCCGACATCGAAGCCGGAACCTTTGAGCGCCGCCGCGCGCCGTTCCAGCGCCTGCGGAGAGCGCGTGCGGAACGCCACATGCGCCATGCCGGAGGTATTCGACGCCGTGAGTTTGAGCGAATAGCGCTCGTAGTCGTCCCAGCCGCGCAGGTAAACCGAGCCGCCCTTCTCACCGCTCTGGGTCATGCCCATCACGTCGATGAAAAATTTCCGGCTCTCCTCGAATTTCGGCGTCAGCAATTCGAGATGCGCGAGATGCGCGATGTCGAGGATAGGTTCGGGCGTGGTCATGGCTGCGATTTATTCCATTATCCTCGGCCCAAGTACACTCATGCGAGCGCGGCCCGGCTCTCTTCGAACAGTTCATCGACCGTAAAGCGCCGCGGGATCAGCTTTTGCCGCAGTGAATAGTCGATGATGATCTCGAGCGATTTGCGATTTTCCTCGATCCCGAAGCGGATGGGATCGAGCGCGGGCGCAGACTTTCCTGCGAGAGAAGCTTTCTTGCTCTCCAGAAACAGCCGGTAAACCTCGCGTACGATGTCGGGCCGCTCTTTCGCGATTTCAGAGCGGATGACCAGCATGTGATTGATCGGCACGCCACCGTTCGTTTGCGCCCATTTGCGATCGATATCCGCCGCATCGGGAAACAACGGCGCGCACGGCGGCTGCGGCACATTCGGCAGAATGGCAGCGTCGATCTCGCCGTCGAGCAGCATTTGCTCCAGCGCCTTGCCTGCCGCTGCGCGCACAACGTTCGGCGGGTCTTTGTATTCGGCGAGGTGCGGGTCTTCGAACGTCACCCATGTGACATCGTTGGAATCGACGTCGTAGTCGCCGGCGAGAATGCCGCGCACCCAGGCGCCGGTGGTCTGCGTATAGGCGCGCACCCCGACACGCTTGCCGGCAAGTTGCGCGGGCGCAAGCGCGCCGCGGCTGGGATTGTAGAAAATTGTGTGCAGCTGGCCGCGTCCCATCACCGTCGCCGGGATCAGCGCGTAAGGTTTGCCGTAAGTCTTCGCCTGCAAAAAAGTGACGATGGCGAGTTCGGCGAGATCGAACTTGGACTCGCGCACCAGTGCCTTGAACGCGGTGTTCGGCACCTTCACGTCGGCGAAATCGAACTCAACGAGCGCGGACGCGATGGTCTTGTTCTTCAACGCCATCGCGCCGGGATGATCGCCCAGCAGAGTGTAGAGCTTCAGTTTGTCCGACATGGATCGGCGGCAACTTTCGCTCAAACGTCTTCCGGCTTGTCGACGTAAACGAGCCCTGCTTTCGCCAGCGGCTCGCGCATATTGTACATGTCGAGACCGAGAATGCCGGAGGCGAGTTTCGTCCGCTTGCCGTCCTCGTCAGCGTGGCGCTTTTCGCCCTTGGCCGCGACATCGGCGGCGAGCCTGCGCGGGACGATAACCACGCCATCATCATCAGCAACGACAACATCGCCGGGCTCGACATTTATCCCCGCGCAGACGACGGGGATATTCACCGCGCCCAGCGTCGCCTTCACGGTGCCTTTGGCGGAAATCGCCCGCGACCACACCGGAAAACCCATGTCGTGCAGCTGTTTCACGTCGCGGCAGCCGGCGTCGATGACGAGGGCGATGGCGCCGCGGGCTTTCAGCGACGTGCCTAGGAGGTCGCCGAACATGCCGTCGGTATTGTCGGTGGTGCAGCCGACCACCAGCACGTCGCCCTTTTTGCATTGCTCGATGGCGACGTGGATCATCCAGTTATCCCCGGGCTGCGCCAGAACGGTGACGGCGGGGCCGGCAATCGACGCACCTGCCCAGATCGGCCGCATATAGGGCTTCATCAGCCCGGAGCGCCCGAGCGCTTCGTGCGTTGTGGAAACGCCGAGCGCGCCGAGAACGCCGCAGACATTGGCATCCGCGCGCTGAATGTTGCGAACGACGACCGGCTTCATTGCAGCACCTCCAGCACCGACGGGAACAGCCGCTGATACGCTTCGCCGTACGTCATCGCCTTGCCGGCGTTGCGCCCGCCCTGCATGCCGCGATTGAGCGCGACGCGCTCGTAATAGGCCCACAGATGCTTCTGCGCCGGCAGCGCCTGAAACGCCTTGTATTTCGTCTCCCACACTTCATCGATGTTGAGGATGACCTGCGGCTTGAAATTGCACTGCTCGGGCTGGTGCGGTTCGAACAGGAACACCGGCGGCGCGGCATAGGTGTATTTCGCGCCGGGCTTGTGGCCCATCGCCTGCGCGACCACGCGCGTCTCCTGCGCGAAATGGGCGGCGGCCGGGTGATCGAAATTGTACGGGTCTTCCAGCGCATGCGTGAGCACGAAAGAAGGATTGAGTTCGCGGTAGATGTCCACGGTGCGCTCGAACATCTCCGGCGTGGTGCGCAGCGGATAATCGCCGGCGTCGAAAAACTCGATCTCGGCGCCGAGAATCTGCGCCGCCTTTTCGACCTCTTCCTTGCGGCCCTTTTTCACGGTGGCGAGCGTAGCGCCGGCTTCCTTCCAGGCGAACTGGCTTTCGCCGCGTTCGCCGAACGACATGCAGACGATCTTCACGCGGTAGCCGCGCTTGACGTGCAGCGCGATGGCGCCGCCCGCGCGCCAGACGAAATCGCCGGGATGAGCGGTGATGACGAGCCCGGTCTTTTTCTGGTCGGCCATTTTTACTCTCGCAATTCCAAATCTTGCTTCCGCACCAAGGGGGATTTCCATAGCACCGGGCAGGCCGGGGCACGAACGCCGGCGATATTTCTGCCGCCGTGGCGGGTTGTATATCCACCGCCCGTTTCTGGCTTGGAATCAAGCATTCTGCCTATTATTTAATCTCACCTCGTTGCCTCAGAAATGGGCAACCACCCGGCCATTTTTATAAAGACAAGTGTTCGCAGGTGCTTAGACCCCCTTCACGGGCTTGGCACAGGGCTTGCGATTTACCTCCTGCGCGATAGAGCCGCCGTGGCGTATGCGCGCGTCAAACGCAGAGGGATTATCGATGGCTACTTTCATTCGTACGGTCGCCGAGCGACCGATGGCCCGCCGCTGGCTCGCCGCCACGGCAGGTCTTGCTCTCAGTTTAGCGGCGACCGTGGCTGCCAAGGCGCAGGAAACGATCAAGGTCGGCATCCTGCACTCGCTCTCCGGAACCATGGCCATCAGCGAAACGACGCTGAAGGACGTGATGCTGATGCTCATCGACGAGCAGAACAAGAAAGGCGGCGTTCTCGGCAAGAAGCTCGAAGCTGTGGTCGTCGACCCGGCGTCGAACTGGCCGCTGTTCGCCGAGAAGGCGCGCGAGCTGATCTCCAAGAACAAGGTCTCGGTGGTGTTCGGCTGCTGGACCTCGGTGTCCCGCAAGTCGGTGCTGCCGGTGTTCAAGGAGCTCAACAGCATTCTCTTCTACCCCGTGCAGTACGAGGGCGAAGAGAGCGAGCGCAACGTGTTCTACACCGGCGCGGCGCCGAACCAGCAGGCGATCCCGGCCGTCGACTATCTGATGAAGGATGAGAAGGTGAAGCGCTGGGTGCTGGCTGGCACCGACTACGTCTATCCGCGCACCACCAACAAGATCCTGGAAGCCTACTTGAAGTCGAAAGGCGTCAAGCAGGAAGACATCATGATCAACTACACGCCGTTCGGTCATTCCGACTGGCAGACCATCGTGGCCGACATCAAGAAGTTCGGCTCGGCGGGCAAGAAGACGGCGGTGGTTTCGACCATCAACGGCGACGCCAACGTTCCGTTCTACAAGGAACTTGGCAACCAGGGCGTCAAGGCTAAGGACATCCCGGTCGTCGCGTTCTCGGTCGGCGAAGAAGAGCTCGCCGGCATCGACACCAAGCCGCTCCTCGGCCATCTCGCCGCCTGGAACTACTTCGAGTCGATCAAGAGCCCGGGGAACTCCGAGTTCACCAAGAAGTGGAAGGCCTTCACCAAGAATCCGAAGCGCGTGACCAACGATCCGATGGAAGCTCACGTCATCGGCTTCGCGATGTGGGTCAAGGCGGTCGAGAAGGTGAAGTCCACCGATCCCGACAAGGTGATCGCTGCGCTGCCCGGCATCGAAGCGCCGAATCTGACCGGTGGCACCTCGAAGATGCTGCCGAACCACCACATCACCAAGCCGGTGTTCATCGGCGAAGTGCGTGCGGACGGTCAGTTCGACGTAGTCTGGAAAACTCCGGGCCTCGTCGCTGGCGACGCCTGGTCGAAGGAGCTTGATGGCTCCAAGGACCTCATCGGTGACTGGGTGACGCTCAAGTGCGGCAACTACAACACCAAGACCAAGAAGTGTGGCGGTCAGGGCTCATAAGCCCTAATCTTTTCCGACACCGGAGGCGGCGGGGCACTCCCGCCGCCTCCGTACTTGCGCAGCTGAAAACTTCTCCCTGCCGGGAATACCTGCGATGCGTATGATCTTCGTTCGCCTGTTCGCGTTCGTGCTGGCGCTTGGCCTTTATCTGGCCGCGCCCGTGGCATACGCGCAGACATTCGATCAGGCGCTGGCGAAATTCGCCACCGACGATTTCAGCGATACCGACGAAGGCATCGCCGCGGTGGCTGTGAGCGGCAATCCGATGGCGGCAGCCGTGATCGAGGCGCTGCAGGATGCGCGGCTCGCCTACGATCCAGCTTCGAAAAAAGTTTACATCAAGGACAAGGACCGCGTGCTTGACGCTGCCACCGGCAACGCGGTGGCTTCGCCGCCGGCCGATCTTGAAACGGTGCGCGTGAACAATCGCCTGCGCCGCGCGATCGAGGCGGCGCTCGGCGGCCTCACGCTGATGTCGGCCGATCCCGACAAGCGGACAGAAGCCGCGCAGGCGGTATTCAAATCGCGCGATGCCAAGACGCTGCCCGCGCTCAATACCGCGATTGCCAAGGAAACCAATTCCAACATCAAACGCGCGCTGGTCGAGGCGCGCGCGTCGGTCGTTCTCGGTTCGGATGACGCCAGCGAGGCCGACAAGATCGAAGCCATCGCGGTGATCAAGGCGCGCGGCGATCAGGACGCGGTGAGCCTGCTTTCCGGCGTGACGTCGGATGCGCCGCTTCCCGTGTATCGCGCGGCGCAAGCCGGCGTGACGGCGATCCAGAACCAGCTCGAGATGTGGTCCGGCGTGCAGAACGCCTGGTACGGCCTCTCGCTCGGCTCGGTGCTGCTGCTGGCCGCCATCGGCCTCGCCATTACCTTCGGCGTCATGGGCGTCATCAACATGGCGCACGGCGAAATGGTGATGATCGGCGCCTACGTCACCTTCTCGGTGCAGGAGCTTATCCGCACCTACAACCCCGGCCTGTTCGACTATTCGCTGCTGATCGCGGTGCCGCTCGCCTTCCTGGTGTCGGGCGTCATCGGCATCGCCATCGAGCGCGGCATCATCCGATTCCTTTATGGCCGCCCGCTGGAAACCTTGCTGGCGACCTGGGGCCTTTCGCTCATCCTGCAACAGGCGGTGCGCACCGCCTTCGGGCCGACCAACCGCGAAGTCGGCAATCCATCGTGGATGTCGGGTGCGTTCGAGGTCGGGCAGATCAACATCACCTACGGGCGGCTCTGGATCATCGTCTTCACTCTTGTGGTGTTCGCGGCTTTGCTGGCGATGCTGCGCTTCACGCGGCTTGGGCTGGAAATGCGCGCCGTGACGCAGAACCGCGCGATGGCTGCCTCCATGGGCATCCGCACCGCGCGCATTGACGCGCTCACCTTCGGGCTCGGCTCCGGCATCGCCGGTATCGCGGGGGTGGCGCTCTCTCAGATCGACAACGTGAGCCCCAATCTTGGCCAGGGCTACATCATCGACAGCTTTCTGGTCGTGGTGTTCGGCGGCGTCGGCAATCTGTGGGGCACGCTGGTCGGCGCCTTCACGCTCGGCATCGCCAATAAATTCCTCGAGCCGTTCGCGGGCGCCGTGCTCGGCAAGATCGCGATTTTGGTGCTCATCATCCTGTTCATCCAGAAGCGTCCGCGGGGCATGTTCGCCCTCAAGGGTCGGGCGATCGAAACATGATTTCGGCCGCCCTCATCCGCTCGCTCGACCGCAACGCGACGATCTTCCTCGCCATTCTTGCCGCGGCGACGGTTCTCATTCCGCTGTGCAATCTGCTGTTCCCGCCGGAGTCGGCGTTTCACATTCCGACTTATCTCGTTTCGCTGTTCGGCAAATATGTCTGCTACGCGCTGCTCGCGCTCTCGATCGATCTGGTGTGGGGCTATTGCGGCATTCTCTCGCTCGGCCACGGCGCGTTCTTCGCGCTCGGCGGCTACGCGATGGGCATGTACCTGATGCGGCAGATCGGCACGCGCGGCGTTTATGCCGATCCGATCTTGCCCGACTTCATGGTGTTCCTGAATTGGCCGGAACTCCCCATCTTCTGGTACGGCTTCCAGAATTTCGCCTATGCGGCGCTGATGGTGCTGCTGGTGCCGGGCGTGCTTGCGTTCGTGTTCGGCTGGTTCGCGTTCCGCAGCCGCGTCACCGGCGTTTATCTCTCCATCATCACGCAGGCGATGACCTTTGCGCTGCTGCTCGGGTTCTTCCGCAACAACTTCGGTTTCGGCGGCAATAACGGCCTGACCGACTTCAAGGACATCCTCGGCTTCAACGTGCAGTCGGCGGGAACGCGCGCGTCGCTGTTCGCGATTTCCTGCATCGCGCTGGCGCTTGGGTTCCTCATCTGCCGTGCGATCGTCACCTCCAAATTCGGCAAGGTGCTCATCGCCATTCGCGACGCTGAATCGCGTACGCGCTTCCTCGGCTACCGGGTGGAATCCTACAAGTTGTTCGTGTTCACGCTCTCGGCCTGCATGGCGGGCGTTGCCGGCGCGCTTTATGTCCCACAGGTCGGCATCATCAATCCGAGCGAATTCGCGCCGGGCAATTCCATCGAGGCGGTGATCTGGGTCGCCGTCGGCGGGCGGGGCACGCTCACCGGCGCGGTGCTGGGCGCGATCCTCGTGAACTACGCCAAGACCACGTTCACCTCCGGCGTGCTCGCGCCTTACTGGCTGTTCGTGCTCGGCAGCCTGTTCATCGCGGTGACGCTGCTGTTGCCGCGCGGGATCGTCGGCACATATCAGCATTGGAAGCTGACGCGCGGCGAGAAGAAAGCCGAAGCGGCCGCGTCCGGCGCGCCACGGGCGGCGGAGTAGCGCGATGATGGACAAGCAAACCACTTCATCACTGCTTTATCTCGACGGCGTCACCGTCTCGTTCGACGGTTTCAAGGCGCTTAATGATCTCTCGCTTGCGGTTGAGCCGGGCGAGATGCGCGCCATCATCGGCCCGAACGGGGCCGGCAAGACGACGATGATGGATGTCGTCACCGGCAAGACGCGGCCCGACGGCGGCGAGGTTTTTTTCGAAGGTGGCGCGCACGATCTGTCCAAGCTGGACGAGACGCAGATCGCGGAGTTGGGCATCGGGCGTAAATTCCAGAAGCCGACGGTGTTCGACATGCACAGCGTCGAGGACAATCTGCTGCTCGCGCTCAAGAATAATCGCGGCGTGCGCTCGACGCTGCTGTGGCGCGCCAGCGCGGAGCAGGACAAGCGCATCAACGGCATTCTCGACACCATCCGCCTGAAGACTTTGCGCGAGCGCGTGGCTGGCAGCCTGTCGCACGGTCAGAAACAGTGGCTGGAAATCGGCATGCTGCTGGCGCAGGAGCCCAAATTACTTCTGGTCGATGAGCCGGTGGCCGGCATGACGGATCTGGAAACGCAACAGACGGCGGAGCTGCTCAAAGAAATCAACCGCGAGAAGACCGTGATCGTGGTCGAACACGACATGGCCTTCGTGCGCGAGCTTGGCGTCAAGGTGACGGTGCTGCACGAAGGCGCGGTGCTGGCCGAAGGCTCGATCGACCAGGTGTCGTCGAACGAGCGCGTGATCGAAGTGTATTTGGGGCGGTAAATTATGCTCAACGTCAACGCCATCGATCTGCATTACGGCGCGGCGCAGGCGCTGCGCGGCATTTCGCTCAAAGCGGAGCCGGGCAAGGTGACCTGCGTGCTCGGGCGCAACGGCGTCGGCAAGACCAGCCTGCTGCGCGCGCTGGTCGGCCAGCACGCGGTGAGCAGCGGCTCGATCACGTGGGAAAATAACGACATCACCAGGCTCTCGACGGTGGAGCGCGCGCGGCGCGGCATTGCTTACGTTCCGCAGGGCCGCGAAATATTTCCGCTGCTGACGGTCGAGGAAAATCTGGAAACCGGATTTGCGCCGCTCAAGCGCGACCAGCGTAACGTTCCCGACGACGTGTTTTCGCTGTTCCCGGTGCTGAAAGACATGCTGCGGCGGCGCGGCGGCGATCTCTCCGGCGGCCAGCAGCAGCAACTGGCGATCGGCCGCGCGCTGGTGATGCGCCCGCGTTTGCTTCTCCTTGATGAACCTACCGAGGGTATTCAGCCCTCCATCATCAAGGATATCGGCCGCGCCATCGGCTATTTGCGCGGCCTCAAGCAAATGGCGATCGTGCTGGTGGAGCAGTATCTCGATTTCGCGCGCGAGCTTGGCGATCAGATCGTCGTGATGGATCGCGGCGCCATCGTCTATTCGTGCGATCGCGCCAACATGGACGAGGCCGCGCTGAAAAAGGCGCTGGCGATTTGACAATAACGCACGCCAACGTGCGAGAATAAGCGGGGAGAGCGAGTGATGGACGCCGCCGCCTTGCAGGTCAGGGACGAGATTTTTGCCGCCAATCGCGCGGTCGGGCGCGTTGCGCTTACCGTCGGCGCCGCGGGCGGGAAAAGCCGCCGCGCGCGCGTGCACGAGGAAGGCTCGCTGCGGGTGCGGTTTCCCAACGCTGATGGCCTCGAAGCGGTACTGGTCAATACCGCCGGCGGAATCGCGGGTGGCGACAGTTTCAGTGTCGATATTGCTTTGGGTGCGGGCGCTAAACTGGTCGCCGGCACGGCCGCGGCGGAAAAAGTTTACCGCTCGAACGGGCCGGATGCGGATATCGGCGTGAAGCTCGATCTCGGCGCGGGCGCGCGGCTTTCGTGGCTGCCGCAGGAAACGATTTTGTTCGACCAGGCGCGGTTATCCCGCCGCATCGATGTCGATATGGCGGAAGATGCTTCGCTCATTCTCGCCGAAGCGATTGTGTTCGGGCGCTCGGCGTCGGGCGAGGCGGTGATGGAAGGAAGTCTCACCGACCGCTGGCGCGTGCGCCGTAATGGCAAACTTGTCTTTGCCGAAACCGTCCAGCTCGGCGGTGCGATTGCGGAAAAGATGTCGGAGCCGGCGGTGGCGAACGGCAACATCGCGATTGCTACCGTGCTGATCGCGCCGGGAGACGAGATAAAAGTCGCCGCCGTGCGCGCCCTCGAAGACTTCGCGGGCGAGGTTGCAATATCGGCATGGAACGGCATCGCGGTTGCGCGGCTGTGCGCGCGCGATGGCGCCGCGCTGCGCCACGATCTTGTTGCCGTGCTGGCGGCGCTGGGCGCACCTGTGCCGCGGTTGTGGTTGAATTAGCGCATGATCCCGAAAAGTGGGTACGGTTTTCGGATAAGATCATGCGCCAAGCATTACTGAGGCTTCGATGAATCTCACGCCGCGCGAAAAAGACAAGCTGCTGATCGCCATGGCCGCGATGGTGGCGCGCCGACGGCTCGAGCGCGGCGTCAAGCTCAACCATCCCGAAGCGGTGGCGCTGATTTCCGACTTCATCCTGGAAGGCGCGCGCGACGGCAAGAGCGTCGCCGAGCTGATGCAGAAGGGCGCGCACGTGATCACACGCGCGCAGGTGATGGATGGCATTTCAGAGATGATCCACGACATTCAGGTGGAAGCGACGTTTCCCGACGGCACCAAGCTCGTCACCGTGCACAATCCGATCAGGTGAAGGAATTTACGCGATGATCGAAAAAGATGACCCCCTCCACATTCTTCCCCCTTGCAGGGGGAGGATGACGTTGTTGCGCGACTCCCTCCCCGTGAAAGGGGGAGGGTCGGGGTGGGGGTCATTCGCAGGCGCAGCGATGATGCTCATCTCTGACGCGGCTTGCGCGCATACATCGCTGATCCCGCACAAGCATCCGCACCCGGTCAGCGTGCAGGCCGACCTTTCGATCATGTTGATCTGTGCGGTCGCGCTTGTGGGCGGGATTTTCATTTCGCGCCTGCTGCGGCGCCGCTGAGGCAGCCATGATTCCGGGCGAGACGTTCATCAAAGAAGGCGAGATCGAACTCAACGCGGGGCGCAAGACCGCGAAGATAACGGTTGCGAATACCGGCGACCGGCCGATCCAGGTCGGCTCGCACTATCATTTCTTCGAGACCAATCCGGCGCTCAAGTTCGACCGCAAGGCCGCGCGCGGCATGCGGCTCGACATCGCGGCTGGAACGGCCGTGCGCTTCGAGCCGGGGCAGACGCGCGAGGTGACGCTGGTCGCGCTCGCCGGTAAGCGCACGATCTACGGCTTTCGCGGCGACGTGATGGGCAAGCTGTGAGGCGCGGATGAAAAAGACTTACACCGGCGGCTGTCAGTGCGGAAAAGTCCGCTACGAAGTCTCGGCCGAAATCGACAAGGTCATCTCGTGCAATTGTTCGCGTTGCGGCAAACTCGGCTCGCTGCTGGCCGCGGCCTCGGCATCCGATTTCAAACTGATCTCCGGCAAAGACGAGATGACAGATTTTAAATTCAACAAGCATGTCATCCACCATCCGTTTTGCGCGACGTGCGGCATTCAGTCTTATGCGCAGGGTAAGGGGCCGGGCGGCGCGGAGATGGTGATGCTGAATGTGCGATGTCTCGACGATGTCGATATCGACAAGTTTGAAGTCATGAAATTCGACGGCCGGAGCATCTGAAGGAAAACGCCATGTCGGTAAAAATGAAACGCTCCGCCTACGCGGACATGTTCGGGCCGACGACCGGTGACCGCGTGCGGCTCGCCGACACGGACCTCATCATCGAAGTCGAAAAGGATTTTACCACTTACGGCGAGGAAGTGAAATTTGGCGGCGGCAAGGTGATCCGCGACGGCATGGGGCAATCCCAGGTCACCAACAAGCAGGGCGCGGTCGATACCGTCATCACCAATGCGCTGATCCTCGACCACTGGGGCATCGTGAAGGCCGACGTCGGCATGAAGGACGGCCGCATCGCGGGCATCGGCAAGGCGGGCAATCCCGACATTCAGCCGAACGTCACCATCGTCATCGGTCCCGGCACCGAAGTAATCGCGGGCGAGGGAAAAATCCTCACCGCCGGCGGCTTCGATACCCACATCCATTTCATTTGTCCGCAACAGGTGGAAGAGGCGCTGATGTCCGGCGTCACGTCCATGCTCGGCGGCGGCACCGGCCCGGCGGCCGGAACGAACGCAACCACCTGCACACCGGGGCCGTGGCATCTCGCGCGCATGATTCAGGCGGCGGATGCGTTCCCGATGAATCTCGGCTTTGCCGGCAAGGGCAACGCCTCGCGCCCGGCGGCGCTGGAGGAAATGGTCAAGGCGGGCGCCTGTGCGCTCAAACTGCACGAAGACTGGGGCACAACGCCTGCCGCCATCGACTGCTGCCTGTCTGTGGCGGAAGATTACGACGTGCAGGTGATGATCCACACCGATACGCTGAACGAGAGCGGCTTCGTCGAGGACACCATCAAGGCGTTCAAGGGCCGCACCATTCATGCGTTTCACACCGAAGGCGCGGGCGGCGGACACGCGCCCGACATCATTAAGGTGGCGGGACTGAAAAACGTGCTGCCGTCGTCGACCAATCCGACGCGGCCGTTTACGAAAAACACCATCGACGAACATCTCGACATGCTGATGGTGTGTCACCATCTCGATCCGTCGATTGCCGAAGATCTCGCGTTCGCCGAAAGCCGCATCCGCAAGGAGACCATCGCGGCGGAAGACATTTTGCACGATCTCGGCGCGCTTTCGATGATGTCGTCGGACTCACAAGCGATGGGCCGCCTCGGCGAAGTCATCATTCGCACGTGGCAGACCGCCGACAAGATGAAGAAGCAGCGCGGCAGCCTGAAGGGCGAGAAGGCCGGCAACGACAACATTCGCGTGAAGCGCTACATCGCGAAGTACACCATCAACCCCGCCATCGCGCACGGCGTGTCGAAGCACATCGGTTCGGTGGAAAAAGGCAAGCTCGCGGACCTCGTGATGTGGTCGCCGGCGTTCTTCGGCGTGAAGCCCGAAATCATCATCAAGGGCGGCACCATCGTCGCGGCGCAGATGGGCGATCCGAACGCGTCGATCCCAACTCCGCAGCCGGTGCATTACCGCCCGATGTTCGGCGCTTTCGGCAAGGCGCTCACGGCCTCGTCGGTGGTGTTCGTCTCGAAGGCGGCGGTGAAGAGCAAGCTGCGCGACAAGCTGGGTGTCGAGAAGCAGTTCGTTGCGGTCGAACACACGCGCGATATCTCGAAGAAGAGCATGATCCACAACGACGCGACGCCGGACATCAAGGTCGATCCGGAAACCTACGAGGTGCGCGCCGACGGCGAGCTTTTGACGTGTGCGCCCGCCGAAGTGCTGCCGATGGCGCAGCGGTATTTCCTGTTCTGAGCATGCAGCGCGTAACCGCGATCAAGCCGGCGGGGCAATGGGACGCGGCCTCCGCCATGGACCGCGTCGTGCTCGATGCCGACGACCGGCAGCGGCGGCGCATCGCGATGAAAGGCGAGAAGGGAACGGAATTTCTCATCGACTTCGCAAAGCCGGTTTCCTTGCGCGATGGCGACGGGCTGCTGCTCGATGGCGGCAAAATCGTGCAGGTGTGCGGCGTGCATGAGAAACTGGTGGAGATTTCAGCCGGGAGCGCGCTCGATGCGGTGCGGCTCGCGTGGCATCTCGGCAACCGCCATACCGACGTGCAGATCGCGGGCGATAAAATCCGCATTCGACGCGATCACGTGCTAGAAGATATGCTCAAGGGCCTCGGTGCGCGCATTGCGCCGCTCGATGCGCCGTTCGATCCCGAAGCCGGCGCGCACGCGCCGCATCACGGACACGACCATGGCGCGTAAAAAACACCCCGCGCTATTGCGCCGCTCGTCCCCGCGAAAGCGAGGACCCAGCACTGAAGAACTGGATTCCCACCTGCGCGGGAATGAGCGGGAGCAAATTCTCGAAGCATCCGCGCTCTACCGGCTGATGGCGTGGCTCTCGCCCGCTTATCCGGTCGGCGCGTTTTCCTATTCGAGCGGCATCGAATGGGCGGTGGAGGCTGGCGACATCAAGGATGCCGGAACATTGTCGCGCTGGTTGGGCGTGATGATCGGCGAAGGCGGCGGTTTTTGCGAAGCGGTTTTCTTTGTGCATGCGCATCGCGCGGCTGCGGTTGGGGACGATGAGGGTTTGCGTGCGGTCGCTGAGTTGGCCGCCGCGTTCGCGCCAACGAAAGAACGCCATCTGGAAACGACCGCGCAAGGCAACGCATTCGTGCAGGCGACGCGCGCGGCCTGGGGCTGCGCGGCGCTCGACCGGCTCATCGCTGTGTGGGAAGGCCCCGTCGCCTATCCGGTTGCGGTCGGTACCGCCGCGGCGGGGCATGGCATCGCCGCGGAAGCCGCGTTGCTGGCTTATCTGCAAGCCGTCGCGGCTAATCTTGTATCCGCCGGCGTGCGGCTCATTCCGCTCGGGCAGACCGACGGCCAGCATGTGCTCGTTGCGCTCGAACCCGTTGTTGCCGCCACGGCGCAGCGCGCGCTCGGCACGGCACTTGAGGATGTAGGCTCAGCCGCCTTCCGCGCCGATCTCGCCAGCGCGCGGCACGAGACGCAATACACGAGGCTGTTTCGCTCATGAGCAAAAATCCGCATGGACCCAATCCTCATGGACCTTTGCGCGTCGGTATCGGCGGTCCGGTCGGCTCCGGCAAGACCGCGCTGATGGACGCGCTGTGCAAGAAGCTGCGCGACCGTTTCGAGATCGCCGCCATTACCAACGACATCTACACAAAATGGGACGCGGAATATTTGGTGCGCTCCGGCGCGCTCGCCGCCGAGCGCATCGCCGGCGTCGAGACCGGCGGCTGCCCGCATACCGCGATCCGCGAGGATGCCTCGATCAATCTCGCCGCCGTCGCCGAGATGTGCGCGAAATTTCCCGATCTCGATCTGGTGCTGATCGAATCTGGCGGCGACAATCTCGCTGCGACGTTTTCGCCTGAACTAGCCGATATCACGATCTACGTCATCGACGTGGCGGCGGGTGACAAGATCCCCTCCAAAGGAGGTCCCGGCATCACGCGCTCGGATCTGCTGGTCATCAACAAGGTCGATCTTGCGCCCTATGTCGGCGCTTCGCTGGAAGTGATGGAGCGGGACGCGAAAAAGATGCGCGGCGCGCGCCCGTTCGTGATGACGAATTTGAAAAGCGGGCAGGGTGTTGATGAGATCGCGCGGTTCGTCGAGCAAAAAGGCGGGCTGGCCGTTAAATAAAAAAGAACGAGGCGGCCGAAGCCGCCCCGCTCATTGGCATTCAATTTGACTTAGCGATACCGGCAGTGCCGACGGCCCCAGTCGTCACGCCAGCAAACGCGCTCGCGGACATAACGCGGTTCCGCCTGCGCGCCGATCGCGGCGCCAGTCGTGCCGCCGACCACCGCGCCAACAGCAGCCCCGCGGCCGCCGCCAACCGCGCCGCCGATCACGGCTCCGGTGCCGGCGCCGACAATCGCGCCGCCGACAGTCGAGGACTGGGCATTCGCGCCCGTGGGCATAACGGCAAGTGCGGCAATGGCCGCCGCCGCAAACAATGTCTTACGCATGGGTCGTCTCCCATCAATATCCATTGAATGTTTGATAACGCACAAAGATGGATTCCGTTCCGCGCTTTCTCTCGACATCGCGTGCGCACTCCGTGACAATGGCGGAATGAATTTCTCTGTTCCCGGATTTTTCGCGTCATGAAAAAGATTTCCGCCCGCGAGCGTCTCGAGCAGGCGTTTGCCCGCATCGACGATGTAAAAGGCGAAGGCGCGCGCGCCTGCCTCACGATTTATCGCGCATCGGCGAAAGTTGCGGCGGATGCTTCCGATGCGCGCATGCGCGACGGAAAATCGCTCGGATCCCTCGATGGCGCGATTGTCAGCATCAAGGACCTGTTCGACGTTGCCGGGGAAGTAACACGCGCGGGCTCGCGCGTGCTGGCGGACGAAGGAAAGCCCGCTGCCAAGGACGCGCCGGTGGTGCAGCGGCTGCGCGCGGCGGGGGCTGTGATCGCCGCCAAGACCAACATGACCGAATTTGCCTTCTCTGGCGTCGGCGCCAATCCGCATTACGGCACGCCGGGAAATCCCGCCGATCGCGCGCGCACTCCGGGCGGCTCGTCTTCCGGCGCCGCGGTCGCCGCCGCCGACGGCATGTGCGAGATCGCCATCGGCACCGACACCGGCGGCTCGACCCGCATTCCGGCGGCGCTCTGCGGCATCGTGGGCTGGAAGCCGAGCAAGTCGCGCATCTCCACCGAGGGAGCGTTCCCTCTTTCCAATACGCTCGATTCCATCGGATCGATGGCGCGTTTCGTGCAGGACTGCGCCGATGCCGACGCGGTGATGGCGGGTGAAAAGCCGCGCCCCATCGAGCCTGCGGCTCTTTCCGGCCTGCGGATCGGTATCGCGCAGGGCATGGTGCTGGAAAATCTGGATGAGACGGCAGCGAAGCGTTTTCCGGAAGCGCTTGCGCGTCTGGAAAAAGCCGGCGCGCGGCTCACGCCCGAAAAGCTGGAACTGCTCGACGGCATGGCGGGCGTGAACGCCAAAGGCGGCATTCCGCCGGCAGAGGCGCTTGCGGTGCACCGCGACCGGCTCGACCGGCGTAGCTCCGACATCGATCCGAATGTCGCCGCGCGCATCAACCGCGCCCGGAAAATTTCCGATGCGGACTACGCCGATATGATACGCGAGCGCGCCCAGCTCGTGCGCGCGATGGATGCACGGCTGGCGGAGTTCGATGTGCTGGTGATGCCGACAACGCCGATTGTTGCGCCGAAAATCGCCGAGGTCGCGACGGCGGAGACTTTCGCGCCGCGCAACGCGCTGCTGCTGCGAAATACCTCAATCATCAATTTCTTCGATCTGTGCGCGATGTCGATTCCGATGCCGCGCCATGGCGGATTGCCAACCGGGCTGATGCTGATCGCGCGCAACGGGCAGGATCATCGTCTGTTCGCTATCGCAGCGGCGGTGGAGCGATTGTTCGCTGCATAGCGATCGCGTTCAAAAATCCCGCAGCGAGTTCATCATCACCTGATGGCGCGATGCGCCGAGCCTCTCAATCAGTCGCGCTTCATGTTGCGCGGCCAGCGCCTTGGCGCGCGTCAAAATCTTCTGCCCCTTGGCGGTGAGGCGCAGGGCGTGCGTGCGGCGGTCCGCCGAGGATTGCAGGCGTTGTGTGAGACCGCGCCGTCCGAGATTGTGCAGCAGGCGCACGAGGCGTGCGCGCTCGATGTCGAGTTTCTCGGCCAGCTCGGATTGCGAGAGCCCGACATTGGCGCTGATCACCACCAGCACCGAGAACTGCGCCGGGCTGATGTCCAGGCTCGAAAGCGCGCGGATGAAGTCCTGAAACACCCAGACCTGAAGCCGCCGGACGAAATAACCGAGGTGGCCGTTGAGCGCGCCGAGGTCGATCGCCGGCCGGCTGCTTTTTCGCACTTGCGCGCGCCTGCGGAATGGCACCGTCGCGGAGCGCTTTCGTTCAGGCATCGAACTGTCCCCATTCGCAATCAGCGGCAATATAGCTGTTGACGATATTTGTTGTCCTAGTCAACAATATGTCCCAAGGCTGGCGGCGCGGCCCATGTCTGGGGCAGGCGTTTGCAGGGCCATTAGAGCTTGTTGATGCCGGGGCAAATCCGGCATCATGCGGCCAACGAGCCGTGAAAACGGACAGGGAGGGAACCATGACGACCCGCAAATCGCATAAGAATTCCACGCGCGTGACGCGCCGCACGTTCGCCGCTGGCATCGGCGCTGCCGGCTTCATGGCCGGCACGGCTCCGTTCAACATCATCCGCGCGCAGGGGGCCGCCCTGAAAGTGGGTGTGCTGCTGCCGCGCTCTGGCGTGCAGGCCGGCATCGGCCAGGACTGCCAGCGCGGCGTCGATATCACCGCCGGGCTGCTGAAAGACCTCAAGCTGCCCGCGCTTCAGATCATGAGCGCCGACACCGAGACCAACGTCGAGGTCGCCCGCGCCCGCGCCGAAAAACTGATCTCCGAAGGCGCGCAGCTTCTCGTCGGCGCCTTCGACTCCGGCCAGAGCACCGCGATCGCGCAGGTCGCCGAGCAGAAGGGCATCCCTTACGTCATCAACATCGCCGCCGCCCCGCCGATCACCGAGCAGGGCTACAAGTTCGTGTTCCGCAATTTCCCGACCGCCGGCATGATTCTCGGCGGCGCCTTCACGGCGCAAAAGGAAATCTTCGCCGCCGTCGGTTCGGCGCCGAAGACGGCCGTGTTCATGCACGTCAACGATACCTTCGGCACCTCGATGGCCGGCGGCATAGGCGCGGTGATGCCGAAATTCGACATGCCGTACAAGATCGTCGAGACCATCGCCTACGACCCGGCGGCGCGCGATCTGGCGGTGGAAATTTCCAAGGCCAAGGCGACGGGCGCCGATGCGCTGGTGATGGTGAGCCGTCTCAACGACGCCATCCTGCTGACCCGCGAAATGGTCAAGCAGCGCTGGTCGCCGATGGCGATCATGAGCATGGGTCCGGGCTGGTACGAGGATCAGTATCTCAAGACCCTCGGCAAGCTGGCCGACGGCCCGCTGAGCTTCGTGCCGTGGTACGACCCGAACAAGCCGCTGAGCAAGACGCTGGAAGAG
>CAMDSH010000023.1 GCA_945907045.1 Rhizobium sp. Q54
TCGCCTTGATGGCCACGCACTCTTGCCAAAACTTATCCTGGGGGTAAAGTTCACTAACGGGTTGGAGGTCATCGCCAAGGCGAGCGACCTTCAGGACGAAACCGCCGCCTAAAAGATCAGGCCGTCACCAACTTTAGGCGATAGCTCCGCGCTTCTTCCAAAAACGCTTTCAGGCCCGCTTCAAAATCCTGCGCGTCGCCGTCCGATTTCGGATGCACCGTGGAGTCGTTGGTGCGCACCGCCAGTTCGTTCGGCAAAAATTCCTTGATCGCCACGGTTTCCCGCAGCAGCGTGTCCATCGCGCGGTATGTGATGCCGAAGCCGCCGTGCCCGAGCAGCTCCTCGATTTCGTATTCGAGCAGCTTGGTGCCGTTCGGCAGCGCAAAAAGATGGCTGCCTTTCTTCGAACCGGTGGACGTGGTCTGCTTACTCACGACCCGTTATTCCGCCCTTGACGCAGACAATGCCCGCGCGATTTTGGAAGCCGTCGTTGATTGCGCATCGCGCCGGTCCGTCCAATTCCAGGCTGGCGCCCCAGAGGGCGTATTATTCGCAAGAAAATTGCCTAGATTCAATAGGGTAGCGGAGTGCAGCGCATCATCCACAGGGACCGCCCGAATTAAACTGGATGCCCGATCTCATTGCTAATGATAGCCTTTCGCCCGTTGTCATTGCCGCCTAGCCTATGTGGAATTTGCAAACACCTTTGTAAGCACCATTGTAGCGGTCCCCGATTATGAGCCTGCTCTCCCGCCTTTTCGCCCGCCTGCCTTTTTCCAGCGCCCGCCCCGCAGCCGGCGGCCACGCCTCCGATGCGGAAACGACTGACCCGAAGCGGAATTTGGGAAAGCTTTCCGACGACACCAAAACCATACGCATCAGCCGCTCGCCCTCGGGCCGCCTCTCCTGGCCGGCACGCGATGGCGATGCGCCGCCGGAGCCGCGCAGCTCGCGCGCGCAAGCGCCGGTGGATAGCGACGAGGCGCCGACGCGGCTGGTCAGCGACGATGACCTCGCGCAGGCCGATACCCGCGCGCCCCGAAAATCCGCCAGCAAGCGAACGTCAAAAGCAGATTCATCTCCGCCGCCGCGCAGAGCCGAAGACGACGACATGACAAGGCTCGTCACGGCCGAAGCAGGCGGCGGCGACCCGGCCGTTGGATGGCTGGTGGTGGTCGAGGGACCGGGACGTGGGCGATCCGTTGAAATCGGCTCCGGCTCGAATTCCATCGGCCGCGCGCCGGGACAAAAACTCTGCCTGAACTTCGGCGATAAACGTATCTCGCGCGAACGGCACGCGGCGTTGATCTACGATCCCCTCTCCGCGCGCTTTTTCCTGCATAACGGCGACGTGCGCAATCTCACTTACGTCGGCCAGGAAGTCGTGCTCTCGCCGGTCGAGATCAAGGGCGGCGAGACGATCACGCTCGGAGACACGAAGTTGCGCTTCGTACCATTCTGTGGACCGCATTTCGGCTGGAAGTGATGCAAACTCCATCCGGTCAAGTTGCAGCAGGCACCGGAGTCTTCGGCGCGGCGATTCAGGGCCAGCGCAGCGAGCAGCAGGATTCTTTTCGCTCCATCTGGCTGGCGGCTGAGCAAGGTTGGCTGCTGATTATCGCCGACGGCATGGGCGGACATTCCGCCGGCGGAATGGCAAGCCGGATCGCCGCCGACAGTTTCGTCGATGCATTCACCTCGAGCCGCGCCAGAAAAATGGATTTGCAGCCCGCGTTGCAAGCCGCGCTCGATCACGCCAATTCGCAAATCGCAAAGGCGCAAGCCGCCTCACCCGAGTTCACTGGCATGGGGACGACGCTGGTCGCGGTTTATATCTCGCCCAGCAATCTCGGCTGGATCAGCGTCGGAGACTCGCCGTTCTGGCTTTTGCAAAACGGCAAGCTGCTCCGGCTGAATGAAGATCACTCGCTGCGCGCGGTGGCGCGCGAAGGCGCGAAAGTCAGCGGAAGCATTTTGCGCTCGGTTCTCAATGGCGAGCCGATCCCGCTGATCGACTGCCAGGTGCCGGGCCCTCCGCCGGGCGCGCGTAATGTTTTGCTGCTTGCCTCCGACGGTCTTTTGACCTTGCAGGAAAACGAGATCGCCACCGAGGCCGCGCGCAATGCCGGCAATGGGCCCGAAGCTGTGACGCGCTCTCTGCTGAAAGCAGTGGAAGATCGCGGCAAACCGAAACAAGACAATTGCACCATCGTCGTTGCATTTCCTCCCGAAAGCATTGCTCCCGCTGTTGCCGCCGCAGCGCCGGTCAAAGCCGCGAAGAAAAAAGGCGGTGGCCTGCTTCTGACGATCATCGTTGTCGCCGCGATCGCTTTCGGCGTCTGGGCTTGGCTTTTCTAACGATGAACAAACCAGCCGCACCTCGATTGTTTGCGCGCGGAACGCTTGCCCTCGCGCTCTGGCTGTTGCTCGGCGCAGGTTCGGCCCATTCGCAAGGATTTCCCGTCGAGGCGCGGGAAGCTTTTGACCGCGGCCGGACTGCCGTGCAGGCGCAGCAATGGCAGAAGGCCGACGAGCAGTTTCAGGAAGCTCACAAGCTCGCGCCGGATGTGCCGGATATTCTCCTGAATCTGGCGCGCGTGAATGACCGCAGAGGCGGCCGGGAGTTGATCGCCATCGCCTGGTATCGCGCTTATCTCACCGCGATGCCGGAGCCGGCCGAGCGCGACGCCATCAGATCCAGGATCGATGCACTCACGCAAACGGTCAATGCCAGCGCCAATGGCCTGATCGACAAGGCGGTGTCGGCAAGCGGCAGCCTTTCACCGAAGGACCGCATCGGGTCGCTGCGGGAAATCGCAGCGACACGGGCAAAGGCGGGCGATCTAACCGGCGCGTGGAATACCGCTTTCAACGCCATTTCGCTGGGCGCCGACAAATACACAACTTCATACATATTCAACGACATCGTCAGCGCCTGCGCCGCGCGATCTGACCTCTCATGCATCGACAACGCCATCAGCCGCAGCAGCGAAACATATGTCCGCGATGCCGCGCTCAGAAGCGCCGCCGTTTCGCTCGCCCGCACGAAGCAATTTTCCAACGCGCTGTCCTACGCAGGACGCGCGCAGAACGATAGCCGCGTGGACGCATTTCTCACAATCGCCGAAGAACAGCGCAGCGCCAAGGACGATAACGCTGCGCGGCAGAGTCTGCACTTGGCGATCGACGCGATGCTGCAGGCCGCCGCAGCCAACGCGATGTCTGGCTACAGCAGCGAGATTGGAAAACTCATTCAGATTGCTGCAAATCTCGGCGAGCTGGAGCGCACGTCACGCGCATTTGACGACATTCGCGCGCCTGAAATCAGAGTCGCCGCGTTTCGGAGGCTGTCGCTCGCTTTCGCCCGCGCCGGCGACCGCAATCTCGCCCGGCAGGCTTTTTCGAAGGCTTTCGCGGCCCAGGACGACATGTTTCGCAACCGCGATAAAATGTACACCGCGCTTTATTCCATCGACGATCTTTTGCGGACAGCGAACGCGCTAGACGACACAGATTCGCTCAATCGTCTGCTCGCAAGCCACAATAGCGTGCTGACGAAATCCTTTGCCCATGACGACAACGCCAAAAATACGCGCGCCCAGGCGCTGGCCGCCGCCGGCCGGTTCAGCGAAGCGGAGTCGATCGCCTATCAATTGAGAGACCACGTACAACGCGAAAGGCTGGTAAAAAATATCGACAGCGCCCGTTCCACCCGCGTCGATTTTTTGGTTGCCGCCGGGCGAACTGACGATGCCGCCTCCGCCGTTAACGCGATCCAGGATACTTCCAACCGCGATTACGCACGCAACAACGTCAGCCGGAGCATCAACTACCAGGCCGAGGATTTGATCAAGAGCGGAGAGCTTGACAAGGCCGATGCCCTGATTCCGAAAATTCAGGAAGACTATTACCGGAATGCGCGCACTTCGGAGATCGCCAAAATACGTTCGGAGAAGCTGGCTGCCCTGATCAAAGCGGGCAATCTGGCCGCCGCTGAAGCCTCGCTCTCGCAGGAGCCCCGCGCCGGCGTCTATGCCGCAAGCCGGCTCGATCTTGCCAAAACATATTACGAACTCGGTGACCTGCCGGGGATGCGCCGCATGCTGGAGGCGTCCGCGTCGTCGCTCTCGCGCGCATCCAATGTCACCATCGATCCGAGGCAATATGCGGAAATCTGCGCAGCGCTAGCCGACAATTACATCAAGGCAGGCGACAGGAACGCCGCGCGGCGCATCGTCGAGGCCAGCGGGAAAACCGTCCTCGGCATGGCCGAACAGGATTCCAAGAAAACGGCGCTGCAAACCTTGGCCATCGCACATGCGCGAATTGCGAAAGCCGAGCGCGAGATAAGCGGCGCTGTCGCGGCAAAACCGTTGATCCGGCAAGCCATCGCACTCGCAGGCCAGATCAACGGTGCGTCCGAGCGCGCCTACGCGTTGTACAACATCGTCGATTTATTCCCGCAGGCCGGCTTCCCCAATGAACTGGTCGCGGCCGCCGACAGCCTCCCGTCCGAATCTTACAAAGACTATGTTCTCGGCGACGCCGCCGCCGATTTCGCGGTCGCCGGCGAGACCGGCAAAGTGCTGCCCACCGCTGCCAAGATCAGCGACGCTTATTATTACCAGCGCGCCATATCGGCTGCGATCGCGGCGCGAGTTGCAAAAAACGATTGGGCCGGTGCTCTTTCTTTTGCGAACGAACCGCGCGCCGCCAGCAAAGCAGCGGCCGAAATCGCCCGACTGATGCTCGGCGCCGGACTGTTCGATGAAGCCGCCAGCCTGGAGGCAAAATTCACCGGCACATCGGATGATGCGGTTTATTACTACAGCTCGCTGGCGAACTTGCGCGCGCGCAACGGCCAATTCGACGCCGCGCTGAAAGCCTTGCTGCGGATGCCAACGCCGATGATGCGCGCGCAATATCTTTACAGCCTGTCCGATACGGTGCGTAATCTGGCGGGCGCTGAACTCGCGAAAATGTTCACCGATGCCGCCGCCGCTCAAGCCGCAACGGCTGCGTCCGGCGGCGACCAGTGGGGCGTTTGCTCGGGGTTGCGCGGGTATCGCGCCTACGGCACCGACAACGAGGCAAAACCGGCGGGCGCTGGAATGTCGTTTGCCTGCTTGCCGGAAGCGCTCGCCATTGGCACGCAGAAAGAGCGCATCAACGCGCTGCAATCGGCGCTCCTGTATCCGGTATTGACCACGCAGCCGCCACCGGGCGGCGCGCTCGCGCCGGTGCGGCCCGCGCTCAGCCGCTGGATTATGGAAGGCGCCGACTCAGCCGAATTGAGCACGCGCGAATATCAGGCCGCCTATGCCGCGACCGCGCTTGCGCGCGAAGGCGCCGTTGAACTGGCGATGCGGGTGACCGGCCCGGGAAACGATTATGCCCAGTCCGTTTATGTCGAATCCGTCCGCTGGCTCGTGGATTCCGGCGCGCGGACGATTGCGCAGGATTTCGTCCGCCAATTGACCAACAACGTCGAGGCTCGAACCGAGGACAACGCCAAGGAGCGCGGCTACTCGGACCTGATTCCGGTCCTGATCGTTCTGGGCGATTTCGAACGCGCGGAACAATTCGCGCTGCGGTTTAAATCGCCTTCCTCGCAAGCCTCATCGCTCACCCAGATCGCGCAGGCCGCCAGCACCGCCGGGCAAAACACGGTTTCGCTGCGCGTGCTGGAAAAGGCCAAACAGGCGGCACGCAAGAGCGGCGACAATTCCCCGCTGCGCTTCCTTACGCTTTCGGCCGAGGCGGGCGATAAAAACATCGAAGCCCTCGTTCAGGAACTGCAAGTCCGCAAAGAAGAATATCCGAAGCAAACCATCTATTCGTCGCGCGATACGGTTATCCGCAACCTGTTGCGCTGGAAGCAGCGGGAGCGCGCGCTCACCTTCATCCCGGCACAGGAACAGGCGCTCGCCGAACTCGATCCTTCCTCGCGCTGGGCCAGCGCCAATGATTTTGTTCAGTTACTCGCCTGGGCCGGCGATATCGGCCGCATGGTCAAGCTCGTCAACGAAGCGCCGGTCCCCGCCTTCAAGGCCGCGCTGCTGATCGCGAGCGCGCAAGGCTTCGCCAAAGCCGGCAAGCCGGACGACGCGCGCACGGCGCTCTCGCGCGCGCTTGGTGCCTTGCAAATCAACCGCCCCGACTTCGACGCCTGGGCCGATTATCAAATCGCGCTCGCGCAGGAAGAAACCGATCCTGAATCGGCGAACAAGCGCGCCACCGCCATCGCCGATCCGGAGATGAAGGCGCGTACCATCGCCGTGCTGGCGAGATCGCGCTACGCGAAAGAGCGCCTGCCCGCCGCCGCCGCGATTTTGCAGGCTGCCCCGCCCTCTTCGCTCATCGACATACAGCTGCCGAGAGCCGTGCGTTATCTCGCCGGCAAGAACGATCTCGACGGTGCGCATGCGCTGATCGCAAAAGCGGCGCATCCCGTCATGCGCGACAAACTACGCGCTAACACGGCGCTCGCGCTCGCCCGTCTCGGCAACGCGCAGGCCGCGCTCACGGAAGCCAACAGCGTCGAAGATTCCGCGAACCGCGCCTATGCGCTCATAGATGTAAGCGAAGCGCTGATCGCGCGCGCCAACAAGGATCGCACCGACATTTCCTATTTCGCGCAGCTTGGCTACTTTTCCGCCGCCAAGCTCGCCGACACCATTGCCGGCGATGCCATCAAGGCCGATGTCCTCGCCGGCGTCGCGCAGGGCCAGGAGAAACTCGATCCCGCCGCAGCCTCCGCCACGAGAGCGCGCGCGGAAACCGCCGCCGGCACAATCGCCGACAGCCGGGCGCGTGAAGCCGCGCAACTCTGGGCAAAATGGCAACAGCCCCCGCGCAGGCCGGATGCCATGACCATCACCGAACGAAACGAATGGATCAGCCGCGTGCGTTACAGCCTGACCGATCAGATCTTCACCAATTTCGACGCCTTCGTTGAAACGATCGCATCCAAGCCCGCCGCCCAGATGGTCTCGTCTTATCTCAGCGCATCCGGCAAATTGGCCGAAACAGCCACGGCGATGAACAAGCAGGCCACCGATTGGGTTGAAAAGCGGAAAAAGAATTCAAACTGAAATCCGCGTCAGGTTCGATGTAGAATTACGCCGGAAAAGTTTTGGGGAATTTCGCATGCGTTGCTTGCTTGTTGCAATTACTCTCGCCGGTCTGCTTACCGGAGCCAGCGCAGCGCTGGCGCAGTCCGGCAGCATGGGCGGGAGCATCGGCAAGCAGGGCAAAGCCGTCTCCGGCGGCGACGAGCGCTCTGCCCCGCCGGCAGCCGCGCCTGCGCCGAGGAAACGCAAGGCAGCCGTCACGCCGGACGATGGCGGCGACGATGAACAACCGCGCGTCAAACGCGGCGGCGGAAGCTGCGGGCGCGTTGCCGGAAACTGGACCGCGAACGGCTGGTGGAACGCAATCTTTGGACGCGGCGACGTGATCCTGCGGGCCGACGGCTCGGCGCGCCACAACAGCGGCATCGTCGGCACCTGGACCTGCAGCGGCGGCACTTTCGTGATGGATTGGAAAAACTGGGCACACGGCGAAGGCTCGCTGTCCCCCGACGGCAACATCATTACGTTCGACAATGGTGGCACGATGACGCGCGGACGCTAAATAATTCAGCGCCGTGAAGCGTTCAAAGCCGCATCGACCAGCCTGCGGCATTCGCCAAGCTCGTGCAGAGCCGACTGCAATTTGCGTAAATCCTCTCGCGGCAGACCGCCGCCGGTCCGCGATACCGCAACGCGCTGCATCGGGGCGGGTGCGGGCATAGCCGGCATCGGCGGCGCTGCATGCGCCGGCGAAACGTGCACCGGAGAAGCGTGCATTGTGCGGTCGGACGGCTCGATGCGCGGCACCGGCGCGCTCTGCAACGGCGGCTCGCGGCGTGATATGCCGCCTTTATCCTCGCTCAGATCGCGGCCGATCAGCGAAGGCAACCGGCCCAGAAGCCCGCGCTCGGCCTCCAGTTCGGCGGCGGCTTCCGCGGCCGCGTCGGTGGCTGCGAAGTCGTCCTCTTCCGAAGCCTGATGCGGGGGCTGTGGCGCGCCGCTCTGCCAAACCGCTTGCACGAATTTCGGCCCCTGCTCGCGCAAAATGCGCTGCACGCCGCGAATGGTGTAGCCCTCGCCGTAAAGCAGATGACGGATGCCGCGCAGCAGGTCGACGTCATCGGGCCGGTAATAGCGCCGTCCGCCGCCGCGCTTCATCGGTTTGATGTCGCGGAACCGGCTTTCCCAGAAACGCAGCACGTGCTGCGGCACTTCGAGGTCGTCGGCGACCTCGCTGATGGTGCGAAATGCGTCGGGCGCTTTGTTATCCAAAGCTGCCTTCTCCTAAAGAGACAAAAAGCGCGCGCTCTACTCGTGCGCGTCGCCGTTGATACGCTGCTTGAGGATCGCCGAGGGCTTGAACACCATCACCCGGCGGGGCGAGATCGGCACTTCCTTGCCGGTCTTGGGGTTTCGACCGATACGCTGGCCCTTTTTACGCACGACGAACGAACCGAAAGAGGAAAGCTTCACCGTCTCGCCGCGTTCCAGGCAGTCGGTGATCTCTTTCAAAACCAACTCGACCAGCGACGCCGATTCCGTGCGTGAGAGTCCTACCTTTTGATAGACCGCCTCACACAGGTCCGCACGCGTTACTGTTTTACCGGTCATCGCCTGCCCCGCTCTCGGCGAAGATATCATACTGAATTATCGACGATATTAGCTTCAACGGGGGGGGTCAACGGGGACGTGAGCCGAGTTTATGGACGCCGCTCACCAGCGCAGCAGCGCCGACCCCCAGGTGAAGCCCCCGCCCATCGCTTCGAGCAGAACAAGATCGCCCCGCTTGATGCGGCCATCCTTGACGGCGACGTTGAGCGCGAGCGGGATCGAAGCCGCCGACGTGTTGCCGTGCTTGTCGACCGTAATGACCACCTTCTCGGGCGCGATGCCGAGCTTGTGGGCGCTGTCGTCGATGATGCGCTTGTTGGCCTGGTGCGGCACGAACCAGGTGATGTCGTTCGCGGTATAGCCGGTCGCCTTGAAGGCGGCGTCGATCACGTCGGTGATCATCGCCACCGCATGCTTGAAAACCGCGCGCCCTTCCATGCGTAAATGTCCGACGGTGCCGGTCGAGGACGGCCCGCCGTCAACGTAAAGCTTCGTCTTGTGCCGCCCGTCCGAGCGCAAATGCGTGGTGAGAAGCCCGCGATCCTCGCGAGTGCCCTTTTGCGGCTGCGCTTCGATCACCAGCGCACCCGCGCCGTCGCCGAACAGCACGCAAGTGCCCCGGTCGGTCCAGTCGAGGATTCGCGAGAACGTCTCCGCTCCGATCACCAACGCGCGCTTGGCGTTGCCCGCGCGCAGCAGGCTGTCGGCGGTAGCGAGCGCATAGACAAATCCGGTGCAAACCGCCTGCAAATCGAAGGCAGCGCCGTGGTGAATGCCGAGCGCTGCCTGCACGGACACCGCTGTCGCCGGAAATGTCTGGTCCGGGGTCGATGTCGCGAGCACGATCAGGTCAATCGATTGCGCATCGACGCCGGCATTGGCAAGCGCGGCGCGGGCGGCGTGGATCGCAAGGTCGGAGGTGAGTTCGCCGACCGCCGCGATGTGGCGCTGGCGAATGCCGGTGCGCTGCACGATCCACTCGTCGGAGGTGTCCACTGTGCTCGCCAGCTCGGCGTTGCCGAGAACTCGTTCCGGCAGATAAGCCCCGCAGCCGAGTACAACCGAACGCAGCACGCTCACGAGGCGGCCCCCGCGGCCGCCTTGGCGACGTTATCATCGCGGACGATGGTCTGGTTGATCTTGGAGAGCAGATCGTAGCGTACCATGTCGTAGCCGATGTCGATGGCGGAGGCATACCCGAGCGCATCCGCGCCGCCGTGGCTCTTGATGACGATGCCGTTGAGCCCGAGGAACACGCCGCCGTTGGCTTTGCGCGGGTCCATCTTGTCGCTCAGCGCGCGGAATGCATTCCGCGCCAGAATGAATCCGATTTTAGCCTGCCAGGTGCGCGCCATCGCGCTCTTGAGATACTGGCCGATCTGCCGCGCTGTGCCTTCTGCGGTCTTGAGCGCGATGTTTCCGGCGAAGCCTTCGGTGACGATCACGTCGGCGGTGCCTTTGCCGATGTCATTGCCTTCGACAAAGCCGATGTAATCGAAATGCGGGAAGTTGCCTTCACGAAGAATTTGGCCGGCCTCGCGCACCTGCTCGAGTCCCTTGACCTCTTCCACGCCGATATTGAGCAGGCCTACCGTCGGCCGGTCGAGATCGAACAAGATGCGCGCCATCGCGCTGCCCATGGAGGCAAGTTCGACCAGATGATGCGCGTCGGTGCCGATAGTGGCGCCGACATCGAGCACGATGGACTCGCCTTTGAGCGTCGGCCACAGCGCAGCGATCGCCGGACGTTCGATGCCGGGCAGCATCTTGATGCAGAAACGCGCCATCGCCATCAACGCGCCGGTATTGCCGGCGGAGACGGTGACATCCGCCTCGCCTTTTTTCACCGCGTCGAGCGAAAGCCACATCGACGATTTCCAGCGCCCGTAACGCAGCGCCTGGCTCGGCTTGTCGTCCATCTTGATCGCGATTTCGGTGTGAACGAGGCGGGAGCAGGCCTTGAGCTTCGGATGAGCATCGAGCAACGGCTGCACCACCGCGGTGTCGCCGAAAAAAATGAATTCGGAGTCAGGGTGGCGCGTGAGCGATATCTCAGCCGCCGGGATGACCACGGAAGCCCCGTGATCGCCACCCATGGCGTCAAGCGCAATGCGAACTTTATCGGGCATGGATCGACCTTGGCGGCGTAATCAAGGGTGCCGGAAACTTACGAGCCGGAAACCTGCACCCCGGAAACTTGGGCGCCGAAAGTTCGGTGCTTCGGAGCAACGACCCGCCGGGACAATAGCCGTTCGGAGGGGGGCACAACAGGGGGCAAAATCCGCAATTTCGGGTGGCGCATTATCAGGTTTCGCCACCTTTTTGGCCTTTTTTCAAGGCCTCCAAAACCGCGAACGGGTTAGATGCGGTTCCCTTGGCATATTCGCTGTTATTATCGCCTTGTTGGCCTGTATTTCGATCTTGTGCGCCGTGTATTTCGACCGCGCCGAACTCCACTCCTGCCTTGCGGGGATAAGGGTCGATACCAAGCAGCAGGAACTCGCACGCCATCGCGCCGAGATCGACAGTGCCGCCGACAAGCGGTTCGGGCGGCTCCTTCCTGCCCTTCGCAGGCTTCGCCAGCACCGGTTCACCGCGCTCGTCCATCACCGCCGGCATGAACAGCAGATCGACCGCCTCGTCGATTGCGTTGTCGATGGGCTCAAGCGTCACGACGCAATTTTGTCCGGCCAGCGCCGAGACGCGGCCCTTCACATGCAAGCCATCGCCGTGTTTTTCTACGTCGAATTCGGCCTGCAATTGCGTCAGCGCGCGCAAGCCTGCCGTCTGCGCCAGCGCAGCCCGCACGGGCTCAGGCGCCGCGAGATCGAAATGCTGTCCGCTCTCGGGGATATCGTCGAAGACGACCGGCACCCGCCAGGGATAGACGGATTTTGGGCTGACAGATTTTGGGGCATTGGATTTTGGCTGTTTGGATTTCGGCATCGGAATTGTCTCACGAGAGCGCCGGTGAAATTACAAAACCGGCGGGATCGGGAAAGCTCAACTCGGCTCCAGCAAACGCTTCCGGTTTCTGCGTCGCGAGATGATCCACCGCCGCTCGCATATAAGCCGCCAGCCATTTGGCGCCTTCCGGCGGCGCTGCGGCCTGCCCGTAGATATTGCGTCCGATGGCTTCCACCAAGGCCTGTTCCCCTTCAGCCGCCAGCGCGGCCGCGTAGGCCTGCGCGCGGCCATAGAAAGCATCCGCCATGCGGTACATTTCCTTCGGAACGGCGAGATCGCCGATGCCAATTTCCCGCAGATTATCGTCCATGTCCCTGCAGAAACGATCGAAAATACGCTGCCCAATAGCACGGGTAACGGCGTCTTCTGCCCCAACACGGCGCAGGAACAGCGCAATATGCAACACGATCATATCGAAACGGCCATTAACCGTGTCGGAAACCCCGTAGTCGCGGTAGAAGGTGGGCAATCGCGCCTGCGCCACGATCATGCCATACAGGGTGGCGATGGTGTCCGGCCGCGGGGTGCGGCGAAATAGGGCCAATTTCATCGGGTTGGGTCTTGATGGTGCGCGGCTTTACCGCCCGGTACGTCAACCTGCCCCTCGATGCAAGATCGAACAAGACCGAAAATGAAGATATCGCCTGCCCTGCCTGAGATTGCCGGTCCGCGCTCGACTGCCGCGCGCACGACCGCGCTGCTGGCGCTCGCGCTCGGCCTCATGCTGGGCGGATGCGGCGCGAGCGGTCTCTCCGAAAACTACCAGCGCGGCTATGTACTGGCCGAAGGCGCACTCGAGCAGCTCCCCGTGGGCGCGACGCAAGAGCAAGTGCTGATCGTGCTCGGCACCCCCTCGACGGTCGCCACCGTCAGCGGCGAGGCGTTCTATTACATCTCGCAGCGGACCGAACGCGCGGCCGCGTTCCTGCCCTACGAAGTGAAAGACCAACGCGTCGTCGCCGTCTATTTCGATAAAAATCGCCGCGTCGAGCGGCTGGCGAATTACGGATTGAAATACGGCAAGGTGTTCGACTTCGTCAGCCGTACAACGCAAACCGGCGGCGAGGACTACACGTTCCTCGGACAGATATTCCGGATCATCAAGAGCTGATTTCCGCTACATCGAAAACAAAAAAGGGCCCGCGTTTTGCGCGAGCCCTTTTTGCTTTTTTAGTCCGGCGCTTAGTGCGCGAGCATCGCCAACAGAAGAAGAGCGACAATGTTGGTGATCTTGATCATCGGGTTCACCGCGGGACCCGCGGTGTCCTTGTAGGGATCGCCGACGGTGTCGCCGGTCACTGCCGCCTTATGAGCGGGCGAGCCCTTGCCGCCGTAATGGCCGTCCTCGATGTATTTCTTCGCATTGTCCCAGGCGCCGCCGCCGGAGGTCATCGAGATCGCGACGAACAACCCGGTGACAATCACGCCGAGCAGCATCGCGCCGACCGCAGAGAACGCCGCGCCCTTGCCAGCCGCGCCACCGCCCGCGATGTAGTAAATCGCGAAGTAAGCCACCACCGGCGAGAGCACCGGAAGCAGCGACGGCACGATCATTTCCTTGATCGCGGCCTTGGTGAGCAGGTCCACGGCGCGTCCGTAATCCGGCTTCGACGTGCCCTTCATGATGCCGGGGTTGCGGCGGAACTGACGGCGCACTTCCTCGACGATGGCGCTGGCCGCACGGCCGACCGCAGTCATTCCCATCGCGGCGAACAGATACGGCAGCATGCCGCCGAACAGCAGGCCGGCGACGACGTAAGGATTGGTCAACGAGAAATCGAGCTTGATGCCGGCGAAGTACGGATACTTCGCCGAGTTCGCGATGAAGTAGAGCAGATCCTGATTGTAAGCGGCGAACAGCACCAGCGCGCCGAGGCCGGCGGATCCGATGGCGTAGCCCTTGGTGATCGCCTTGGTGGTATTGCCGACCGCGTCGAGCGCGTCGGTCGACTTGCGCACTGCTTTCGGCAGGCCCGCCATTTCGGCGATGCCGCCAGCGTTGTCGGTGACAGGGCCGAAAGCGTCGAGCGCGACCACCATGCCGGCGAGCGCCAGCATGCTGCTCACGGCAATCGCGATGCCGAACAGTCCGGCCATCGCGAAGGCGCCGAGGATGCCGCCGATGATGACGATGCAAGGCAGCGCGGTGGATTCAAGCGAGATCGCCAGGCCCTGGATCACGTTGGTGCCGTGACCCGTGACCGATGACGCCGCGATCGACTTCACCGGGCGGAAATTGGTGCCGGTGTAGTACTCGGTGATCCAGATGATCAGGCCAGTCACCACCAGACCGATGACACCGCAGATGAACAGGTTCATTCCGGTGTACGCGACGCCGGCAATGGGGCCGAAGCCGATCAGATATTGCGTGACGTAGTAGATGGCGCCGAGCGAGAGCACGGCGGTGGCGATGAAGCCCTTGTAGAGCGCGCCCATGATCGACTTGCTGGAGCCCAGCCGCACGAAGAACGTGCCGATGATCGACGTAATAATGCACACGCCGCCAATGGCGAGCGGATAGGTCATCATGTTGGCGAGAACGGAGGGCTGACCGGCAAAGAAGATCGAGGCCAGCACCATCGTCGCGACCAGCGTCACCGCATAGGTCTCGAACAGATCGGCCGCCATGCCCGCGCAGTCACCGACATTGTCGCCGACGTTATCGGCGATGGTCGCCGGGTTGCGCGGATCGTCTTCCGGAATGCCCGCTTCCACCTTGCCGACGAGATCGCCGCCGACATCCGCACCTTTGGTGAAGATGCCGCCGCCGAGACGCGCGAAGATCGAGATGAGCGAAGCGCCGAAGCCGAGCGCGACCAGCGCGTCGATCACGGTGCGATCGTTCACGGCCTTGCCCAGTCCGCCGGTGAGAAATCCGAAATATCCGGTCACGCCGAGAAGCGCGAGGCCGGCCACGAACAGGCCGGTGATGGCGCCGGACTTGAAGGCAATGGAGAGGCCGCCGGCGAGCGACTTGGTCGCCGCCTGCGCCGTGCGCACGTTAGCGCGCACCGAGACGTTCATGCCGATGAAGCCGGTCGCGCCCGAGAGGATCGCGCCGATGGCAAAACCCACAGCCACAAGCCAGCCCAGCATGTAGCCGACGATCACGAAGATCACGGCGCCGACGATGGCGATGGTGATGTACTGGCGCTTCAGGTAAGCCTGCGCGCCTTCACGGATCGCTTCGGCGATCTCCTGCATCTTCTTGTTGCCGGCGGGCGCGCGCATGACCGAGCCGATGGCCCAGGCGCCGTAAACGATGGCCAGCAGGCCGCACAAAATAATCAGCCACAAAGCAGACATGGATAACCTCGGTTATTTGAGTTTGCAGGCGAAGGTCCGACATCGGACGCAAGAGAAAAGCGGCCGCCGGCACAGCGCCCCGTCTCAAGGGGAATTTTCGCGCGGACATTGCCAAAAACAGCGTGGGGAAGCAACGCCCTAAACGGCTTGGTTAAGAGCCATACAGTTGGATTTTCGTCGCAACGCGGACGCCCGGCAGCGCTCAAACCGCGCGCGCGCGCGTGCTCCAGAGCAGCCAAATGAGCATCGCACCGGCCATAAAGGTCGCCGGGAACAGCACCTCGTTGACCACTACCCAGCCCAGCGTCGCGAGCAGCTTGCCGGAGGAGAACGAGGCTATCGCCATGCTGCCGAAGATGAGGAAGTCGTTGAAGGCCTGCACCTTGTTGCGCTCCACGGGGCGGTGGCACTGGGTGATCATGGTGGTCGCGCCGATAAAGGACAGATTCCAGCCCAGCCCCAGCAGCACCAGCATGATCCAGAAATGCGCGACCGTGATGCCGGCGATGCCGACCGCGGCGCTTGCCGCCATCAAAACAAATCCGATCAGCGTGATGCGCTCGACGCCGAAGCGCACGATCAGCGAGCCGGTAAAAAAGCTCGGCGCATACATGGCGACCACATGCCATTGAATGCCGAGCGAGGCGTCATTGACCGAATGGCCGCAGCCGATCATGGCGAGCGGCGCCGAGGTCATTACCATGTTCATCATGGCGTAGCTCACGACGCCGCAAACCACCGCCACGATGAAACGCGGCGTGCGCGCGATCTCGCCTAAACCCCGTCCGCCCTCGGCGGACTTGTGCGCCATGGGGCGCGGGATTTTGACGAACACCAGTACGCCCGCCGCCAGCAGCGCGACCACGGATTGCGCGATGAAGCTCGCAGCGAACAAATACGGCTGCCACAGCTCCTTGGTGAAAATGACGAGTTGCGGGCCGATGACACCGGCGAATACGCCGCCCGCCAGCACCCATGACACGGCCTTGGGGCGGAAGGCATCGCTTGCCGTGTCGGCAGCGGCGAAGCGGTAGGACTGATGCGCGGCGGCATAAAGCCCGGCACAAAAGGAGCCAAGCAGAAACAGCAGGAACGAGCCGTTGAGTACGGCGGCGCAGGAAACCAGCCCGGAGAGGACGCCGAACAACGAGCCGGTTTGCAACGCGGTGCGCCGCCCGTATTTGCGCGCCAGCGCGCCGACGGGGAGCGTGCCGAGCCACATGCCGAGCACCATGAACGTGATGGGAAGCGTCGCGAGGCCTTTGTCAGGGGCCAGCATGGCGCCGACAATGCCGCCGGTGGTGACGACGACGGTGTTGTTGCCGCCCGCGAGCGCCTGCGCCACCGCCAGCACCTTGGCGTTGCGGCGGGCGAGCCCGTCGTCGGCAACCACTTCGCGGATCGGTTCGGCCAGCGCCGACATCGCTCAATCTCCCGGTGGACGCCCTTGTACAGGCCGGGGCATAGAGTCGCCACTGCGGCAAGTGCAGATCAGGGATGACGGATTTTAAGCGCCGAAACGGAAAGCGCCGGGATGCCGGACCTCGACCGAACGCGTTTCCGCGACGTTGCGCGCGCCGATCTGGCCCATCGCGGCTTTCACTTCCTCGATCAGCAGATCGATGACGTGTCCCGGCCCTTCGTTTCCGAGCGCGCCGAGGCCCCAGAGAAACGCCTTGCCGGCGAAGGCAGCCTGCGCGCCGAGCGCCAGCGCCCGCACCACATCGGTGCCGGAGCGAACGCCGCTGTCCATCAAGACAGTCATTTTACCGCCGACCGCGCGCACGACGGCGGGCAGGCAATCGATCGGCGGCGGCAGCGCCTCGATCTGGCGGCCGCCGTGGTTCGATACGATCAGTCCATCGACGCCGAGCGATAGCGCCTTCTCGGCGTCGGCCGAATGCAAAATGCCTTTGACGACGAACGGGCGCTTCCAGCGGTCGCGATAGCGCGCGACTTCATCCCACGAGAACGCGCCGCCCATTTCGCGCCGCGCAAAGCGGATGGTCTCGTTGGTGCCTGCGTTCGTTCCCGCGTACGTGCGGATATTCGCGAAACGCGGATAGCCGTTCTGCACGATGCCCATCAACCACTTGGGAGAAGTCATCATCTCCGCGATCATGCGCGCGTTGGGGCGAAATTCGCCGCCAAGCCCGCCACGCACTTCGCGCGTGCGCGTGGTGCGCACCGGCACATCGAGCGTGAGCATCAGCACGTTGGCGCCCGCGCTCTCCGCACGGCGAACAAGATCGAAGCCGATGGCGTGTTCATTGTGTGCAAAACGATAAAGCTGGAACCAGAAAACATCCGGCGCGGCTTCGCCGGCGAGTTCAACCGTCGTGCCGCCCGCAACGCCGAGCACATAGGGAATGCGCGCGCGTTGCGCGGCTTTTGCCAGCAGCAAGTCCGCACCCGGCCAGACGATGGCGGGGCCGCCCATGGGCGCGATGCCGACGGGTGCCGCGTAACGCTTGCCGAAGAGTTCGATGTCGGTTGGCGGCAATTGAGTCATCACGCCATAGCGCGGCACCAGTTCGACCGCATCGAGCGCAGCCCAGTTGTGCGCGATACCAGTATCCGCGCCCGCGCCGCCATCGGCATATTCGAAGGCAAAGCCGGGAATGTTGCGGCGCGCGTAATTACGCAAATAGGGAATGGTCGGGAACCGCTTGTGCAGCGCCGCGTAGTTGGGGCTGCGCCCCGGCATTGCGGTGGCCGCGCTTTTCGCCGCGCCTTTGGATGTCACATCGTGCATGGCGTTCACTTTAGGCTTTTTGCCGCCGTCGTTACAGGTGGCTGTAGGAGGGCCGCGCGAAAGTGAGCGGCTTGCCGTCCGCGTCCGTAAAACGCGCGCCCTCGCCTGCCGCAACAGTCCCGATTTCGCTGACCGCGACCTGCGCGGCTTTCGCCGCCGCGTGGAAGGCCGCCAGTTTGCCGGGCGGGACGGTGCAGACGATTTCGTAGTCGTCGCCGCCGGTGAGGATCGTTTCAATCAGCTTTGGATCGGATTTGAGCGCCGCCTGCGCTGCTGCGGAGAGTGGCACGAGCGCAGCTTCGATAGTGACGTTTACGTGCGAAGCGCGACAAAGTTTATCGAGATCGCCGACGAGACCATCCGAGACATCCATCGCCGCGGAGGCGTTGTCACGCAACGCTGTTGCCAGCGCATTGCGCGGCTGCGGCAGCAGATAACGATTTTCCAAATGTTCGCCCTGAGCGTTGTCGAGTTTCCACTTCGCACCGCGCCGCAGCGCAAGCCCGAGCGCTGCATCGCCGATAGTGCCAGTGACAAGAACGATGTCGCCAACTTTCGCGCCATCGCGACGAACCATTTTGTCTTTTGGAACGGAGCCGAGCGCCGTGACGGAAATCGTCAGCGGTCCCGGCGTTGTTACGGTGTCGCCACCCAGCAGCGGGCAATTATACGCGTCGGCGTCTCCCCCAAGACCTTTCGCGAACGCCGCGACCCATTCTTCTTTCGTGTCCGATAACGCGATCGCCAACAAAAAGCCGATTGGCGTAGCGCCCTTCGCGGCCAAGTCCGAGAGGTTCACGCGTAGCGCCTTGCGCGCGATGTCGCCCGGTGGATCGTTGGCGAAAAAGTGCACGCCCGCGACCAGCGCATCTTTGGTGATGACGAGATCATGGTCGGGGGGCGGTGCGAGCACAGCCGTATCGTCGTTGAGCGACAACGCTCCTGGATGCTTGGCAAGGGGACGAAAATACTTCGCGATCAGGCGGTCTTCGCCGGACAGCGCCTTGTCATCGCGGGCGTTCATCACCCACCGGCAACGCGGCCGAATTCAGCCGCGCGCAGCTGCCGCGCCAGTTGATCGAGCACGGCATTGACCATTCCAGTCTCGTCGCGCTCGACAAACGCAGCGGCGACATCGGCGTATTCGGACACCACCACCCGCGCCGGCACGTCGCGGCGGTTTTCCAGCTCATAAGCGCCCGCGCGCAACGCCGCGCGAAGTATTGCTTCAATGCGTTTGAGCGGCCAGCTTTTCGCCAGCGCTTCGTCGATTAATGGGTCGAGCCGGAGCTGCTCGCGCACCACGCCGGACACCACATCTCGGAAGAATGCCGCTTCGGCAGGAAGATATTTCTCGCCCTCGACCTCCTGCCCCATCCAGTGGCGCTCGAACTCGGCCATGATCTCGTTCACGCCGGTGCCCGCGAGGTCCATCTGATAAAGCGCCTGCACCGCAGCTAACCGCGCCGCGCCGCGCCGGTTGGCCTTGCGCGCGTCCTTCTCGTCGGCGGGCTTGGCGCTCTTCATAGCGTCCCACCAAGACTGCGCTTGAGCCGCAACATGTCGAGTGCCGCGCGCGCCGCGTCGCCGCCTTTGTTGCCTTCATCGACATTCGCGCGCGCCCACGCCTGCGATTCCGTATCGACGGTCAAAATGCCATTGCCGAGTGGCAGCCGGTACGCCACCGCAAGGTCCATCAACGCACGCGCGGATTGCGTGGCGACAATTTCGAAATGGAACGTGTCGCCGCGGATGACGCAGCCAAGCGCGACCGCGCCGTCGTAGGGCTTGCCCTTGCGCTCGGCGGCTTCGATGGCGAATGCGATGGCGGCGGGAATTTCCAGCGAGCCCGGCACTGTGAGGCGATCGTATGTCGCGCCGGCTTTCTCGATGACGTCGGTCGCGCCCTTGAGCAGTGCGTCGGCGATATCGTCATAAAAGCGCGCCTCGACTATGAGGATGCGCGCCTTCTGGCGCTTGTTCGCCTTTTTGGACTTGGCTCGCCGCACCTGCGCCATTGCCGCTCCGCTGTTTCCGCCGTGGTAACAAGCGGTTGCGGCGCGAACAAGGGCTCTGAAAGCGCGGTCAGCAAAAGTGGATGCTGGTTTTGCGTCCGGACGCGCGCCAAAACTAACGACTCTCCATTAGCCGCGCGGCGTAACGCGTTATCTGGTCGATCTCAAGATTAACGTCTTCGCCCGTGAGGAGGTTGCCAAGCGTCGTCACCTTCATCGTATGCGGGATAATGAGCACCGAAAACGTGTCGTCCTCGATCGCGTTAACTGTGAGCGAAACGCCATCGAGCGCGACCGATCCCTTCGGCGCGATGAAACGCGCAAGCGGCGCAGGCGCGCGCAACGCCAGCCGCACCATCTCGGTCATGTTTTCGCGCCCGATCACGGTGGCCAGACCATCGATGTGGCCCGACACCATGTGCCCGCCAAGTTCGTCGCCGACTTGCAGCGAGCGTTCGATATTGATGCGCATGCCGTGCTTCCAGCGCCCCACGGTAGTGACGGCCAGCGTTTCCGCCGCGGCATCGACCGCGAACCACGCATGACCATCCTCCTGACCGGAACCAACGACAGTCATGCACACGCCGGAACAGGAAATCGACGCGCCGTCGGCAATCGGGCTTCTCGGGATGGCGCAGGCGATCTTGATGCGCTGCAGGTTGGCGGCATGCGGTTTCACAGCCACCACCTCGCCCATTTCCGAAACGATGCCGGTGAACATTACTTCCGCTCAAACCGTTCAAGCTGATCGGGGCCGATATCTTCGCGGCTGACCGAGCGCAGCGTCTTGGTCAGCGCCTTGAGCTTCATGCCTTCGAGCGCATCGACGCCGTCTTTACCTATCGTCACTGGGGCATGAAAGATTACGGCCTCGTCCACCAGCTTGGCAGCGAGAAAACTCGCCGCCACGATCGGCCCGCCTTCGACCATCAACCGCGTGATGCCGCGTTCTGCAAGAATTTTCAGCACGCGCGCGATATCGAGCTGGCCTTTTTTCTTCTCCTTGACGCGGAAAACCTCAACGCCCTTGGCGCGCAGAATTTCCTCGTTCATCGCGGACGCCTTCGTGCTGCCGAACACCCAGGTCGGCGTCTCGCGCGCGGTCGCGACCACCGCCGTCGCCAGCGGCACGCGCAGCCGCGCATCGAGCACGACGCGCACCGGAGAGTGCTCCTGCATGCCCGGCAAGCGGCAGGTGAGCGCCGGATCGTCCGCGATAACGGTGCCGATGCCGACCAGAATGGCGTCGCTCTGCGCGCGCAACTCGAACACGCGCTCGCGCGCGGCCGGCGCGGAAATTGCCACCGGCTTGCGCCCCGCGCCGCCCACTTTGCCGTCGGCGGAAACGGCGAGCTTGAGCATCACCTGCGGGCGGCCATCGCGAATGCGGCGAATATGGCCGGCATGCGCGCGTTCGGCTTCTTCCTCACCAAGTCCGACCTCGACCGCGATGCCGCGCGCTTTGAGTTTTGCGTGGCCCTGTCCCTTCACCTCAGGGTTAGGGTCTTCCAGCGCCGAGACCACACGCGCGATCTTGGCGGCGATGATGGCATCGGCGCAGGGCTTGGTCTTGCCCTCATGCGAGCAGGGCTCGAGCGTGACATAAAGCGTTGCGCCGCGCGCCGCATCGCGAGCGCGTTTGAGCGCCACTGTTTCGGCATGCGGCCGCCCGCCCGGCTGCGTCCAGCCGCGTCCGACGACGACGCCGTTTTTCACGACCACCGCGCCAACGGCAGGATTGGGCCAGGTATTTCCGAGCCCGCGCCGTCCCAGCGCAAACGCCAATGACATGAAGCGTTGATCCAGCGCCGGGTCGCTACTCACCTGCGACGCAGCGAGACTCATTTGCGCGCGGTCGCTGTGGGCGGCGCCCCTTCCTCTTCGCCCGACAATTCGTCGAGCGCGGCGCGGAAGTCTTTCGCTTCGCGAAAATTGCGGTAGACGGAGGCAAAGCGCACGTAGGCGACGTCATCGAGTTCGCGCAGGTGCTCCATCACCATCTCGCCGATAGCTTCGGAGGAAACTTCGTTTTCCCCGAGGCTTTCCAGCTCGCGCACGATCTTCGACACCATCTGCTCGACGCGCTCGGGCTCGACAGCGCGCTTGCGCAGAGAAATCTGCACCGAACGCATCATCTTGTCGCGATCGAACGGAGCACGCCGTCCATTGCGTTTGATGACGACGAGTTCGCGCAGTTGCACACGCTCGAAAGTGGTGAAGCGGAAATTGCAGGCAAGGCAAACGCGGCGGCGGCGGATGACGGCCGAGTCCTCGGTTGGACGCGAGTCCTTCACCTGCGTATCCAGGCTTGCGCAACTCGGGCAACGCATAACTAGCCCCCTCGCCGCATGATCGTCATGCGATCAATTCTGATAAATCGGAAACCGCGAAATTAATTTCTTTACTTTGTCACGCACCGCCGCTTCGATCAGCGAGTCTTCCTCAACCGATTTTTGCGACAGCACGTCGAGTACTTCGGCAATCAATTCGCCGACGTGGCGGAATTCAGCGATGCCAAATCCGCGCGTGGTGCAGGCCGGCGTGCCGAGCCGGATGCCCGACGTCACCGTCGGTTTTTCCGGATCGAACGGGATGCCGTTCTTGTTGCAGGTGATGTGGGCGCGCCCCAATGCGATTTCCGCCACCTTGCCGGTGAGGCGCTTGGGCCGCAGATCGACCAGCATGAGATGTGTGTCGGTGCCGCCGGAAACAATATCGAGCCCGCGCGACTTGAGCGTTTCCGCCAGCGCCTTGGCGTTCTCAACCACGTTCTTCGAGTAGATACGGAATGACGGCTGCAACGCTTCGCCGAACGCCACGGCTTTGGCTGCGATAACGTGCATCAACGGTCCGCCCTGCATGCCGGGGAACACCGCCGAGTTGAATTTCTTCGCAAGCTCTTCGTCGTTGGTGAGGATGACGCCGCCGCGCGGGCCGCGCAGCGTCTTGTGCGTCGTCGTGGTCACCACATGCGCATGTGGAAATGGCGACGGATGCGCGCCGCCGGCAACCAGCCCCGCAAAGTGCGCCATGTCCACCATCAGATAAGCGCCGACACTGTCGGCGATCTCCCGGAAACGGCGAAAATCGATGATGCGCGGATAGGCGGAGCCACCGGCGACAATCAGTTTAGGCTTGTGCTGCTCGGCGAGCTTCGCGACCTCGTCCATGTCGATGCGCTGGTCGTCACGCCGCACGCTGTACGGCACCGGCTTGAACCATTTGCCGGAGAGATTGACCGGCGAGCCGTGCGTGAGATGGCCGCCCGCCGCGAGGTTCAATCCCATAAAGGTATCGCCCGGCTGCATCAGCGCGAAAAACACTTCCGCATTGGCGGACGCGCCGGAGTGCGGCTGCACATTCGCGAAATTGCAGCCGAATAATTTCTTCACGCGTTCGATCGCGAGCGTCTCGGCAACGTCGACGAATTGACAACCGCCGTAATAGCGTTTGCCCGGCAGGCCTTCGGCGTATTTGTTGGTGAGCACCGAGCCTTGCGCTTCCAGCACCGCCTTACTGACGATGTTCTCCGACGCGATCAGTTCGATCTCGTCGCGCTGGCGGCCCAACTCGTGCCCGATCGCATCGGCGAGTTCAGGATCGGTGTCGCGCAGCTTCGCTGTGAAAAAAGTATCGTGCTTGGCGGAAGCGGTATCGGTCACCGACATCAAAATCTCCTGGCCCGGGTAAAACCGCGCCGAAATTCAGGCCAAATCCGGAATAGGGCAAACTACCACATTGGCCCGAAAGCGCCAAGCATTGGCGTCCACAGGCCTCCCCCGGCGCAACATATAGGGCTTTAGTTCAGTCCTTCGAGAGGCGGACCTTGAGCTTTTGCAGCGCCACGCGCTCCAGCGAGCTTTGCGCTGCGCCCGCCGGGCCCATCACGGTCACCTCAATGCCGGTGGCGGCATCGATGGCGGAAACGCGCACCGCCCCGCCGATGGCGGTGAATTCGAAATAGACCTCGCGCCGCTCCAACTCCGGTCCGGTGCCGGGTTCGCTCATCTCGGCGTCGCCGCGTAGGCGCCGAGCCCGTCGCGATTGTAGATGTCGTCGCGAAATTGCACGGCGCCGTCCGGCGATGCCCAGGCCGTGACGTAAACCCAGTACAGCGGCACTGCACGCGCAACTCTGGCGTCCCTGCGCTCGCCCGAATGGATCACGCGGTCGATTTCGTGCGGCGACCACGGCGGCGTCTCTGCGAGCAGCCAGTTAACAAGATCGCGCACGTTCTGCACGCGCACGCAGCCGGAGGAATGAAAGCGCATGTCCTCGCCGAACAAATTCTTCAGCGGCGTGTCGTGCATGTACACACCGTCTTTGCTCGGGAAGTTGATGCGCACCGAGCCGAGAGAGTTCAGATCGCCGGGATCCTGCTTGAACATATAACTGGTCGCTTCGGTGGAAAACCAGTTGATCGCGGCGGGGGTCAGTTCATTGCCGCGCGGATCGTAAATGCGGATGCGGTTTTTGCTTAAGTAATCCGGCTCCGCCTGCATCTTCGGAATGAGGTCGCGCCGCACGATGGAGGCGGGAACGGTCCAGAACGGATTGAAATTGATCTCGACGATCTTGCTGTTGATGTCTGGCGACGGGCGATCCGGTTTACCGACAACGGCAGTGTGACGCGTGACCGCCGCGCCGCCTTCGATCGCTTCGATCTGCGCCGCCGGAATATTGCAGACCACGAAACGCTGACCGAGATTGCCGCTCATGCTGCGCAGGCGAACGAGATTGATCTTGAGTTGCGAGAGACGCATCACGGCGGGAACATTCATCATCCGGTAGGTCTGCTCGCGCATGACGCCGTCCACGTTCATGCCATGGCGTGTTTGGAAACGGCGAACCGCGGCATCAACGTCAGCATCAAAAACGTCGCCATTGGCGGCGCGGGCATCGAGATCGCCGGCAATCGCCAGCCGCCGCCGCAGCGCCATGACGCTTTGATGGCGGTGGCCGGCTTGCAGCCCCTCGGCCGGCGGCACGAACGGCCATCCCCCGCGCGTGGCGATGGCCTCGTAGCGCATGATGGCCTGCTCGGTCGTCCATACGGTCGAGCCGGACAACATCGGCTGCGAGGCAGCGGGCACGCTCCCGGTGGGCGGGCCGTTATCGAGGCTATGGCCGATTTCGTCGCGCCGGGTGCGCTCAATCAGCGCCTTGAGCGGGTCGTCAGCGGCGATAGCCTGCCGCGCCAAGACTGTGGCGCCGGCGGCCCCAGCCCCCAGGCGGCGCAGAAAAGCACGGCGATCCAGCCCATCGTTCATTTTAAGGGGTAGCGCTCCCATAGCCGACGCTAATGGGACCGATTCCCTCCAAAAACAAAAGCCCCGGCGCGATGGCCGGGGCTAAGTCTTCTGCCTGCTTTGGAGGTATTACAGGCGGTACAGAATCTGGTCGGTCCAGAACCGCTCGAGGCGGTGGAGCGACTTGTTCAAGGTCGAGAACTCGTCGGCATTGATGCCGCCAACCTGCTCCACCGTCCGCACGTGCTTCTGGTAGAGCTGTTCGACGACGTCACGCACCTGCTGGCCCTTGTCGGTCAGCTTGATGCGCACCGAGCGGCGATCGACGCGCGAGCGCTGGTGATCGAGAAAGTTCATCTCGACCAGCTTCTTCAAATTGTAGGACACGTTGGAGCCGAGATAGTATCCGCGCGTGCGCAGCTCACCAGCGGTCAGCTCCTTGTCTCCGATATTGTAAAGCAGCAACGCTTGCACCGAGTTGATGTCTGCGCGGCCGCGACGGTCGAATTCGTCCTTGATGACGTCGAGCAACCGTCGGTGCAGCCGCTCGACAAGCGTCAAGGCTTCGAGATAAAGCGGCCGGATGTGTTCGAAACGCGCCTCACGTTCGGCGGGTTCGACCGTTGTCGCAACGGCTTTCATGTTCAACGCCCCTTATATTTTTTGTCCGGTAACGAGGCCCTGTTTCCCCGTTCCACAATCCGCAATCTAAGAGGGGCAGTCTAAAATCGGCTTAAATAACACCATAAAAAAAGGCTTTATTTGCAAGGGTGAAGATTGCGTTGAAGATTCAATTTGAATTTTCACGCTCAGATTTCGTTCACCTTAGTTAGCCGCGTACCATGCGGATAATGCCGGAAAAATCGCGGCCCGCCTCTCCGCTCTCGGCGTATCGTGAATAGATCCTTTCAGCGTCGGCCCCGAGCGGCGTCTTGGCGCCGGCGGATTTGGCCGCATCCTGCGCCAGACGTAAATCTTTCAGCATCATCGCGGCGGTGAAACCGGCCTGATAGTCGCGATTGGCGGGGCTCGTCGGGACCGGTCCCGGCACCGGGCAATAGCTTGTCATCGACCAGCACTGGCCCGACGATTTCGACGAAATATCGAACAGCTTTTGCGCATCGAGACCCAATTTCTCGGCGAGTACGAAAGCCTCCGATACCGCGATCATTGAAATGCCGAGGATCATGTTGTTGCAAATTTTCGCCGCCTGCCCGTTGCCCGCTCCCCCTGCGTGCACGATGGTCTTGCCCATTTTTTCCAGGACCGGTTTGGCGCGCTCGAACGCCGCATCGCTGCCGCCGACCATAAAAGTAAGTGTCGCACCCTGCGCCCCGCCGACGCCGCCAGACACCGGCGCATCGACCATCAGCAGTCCTTTTTTCTCCACCGCCACGGCAACCGCGCGCGCGGTCTCGACATCAATGGTGGAGGAATCGATCAGCAGTGTGCCTTTGGCGGCGCTCGCCGCAAGGCCGCTCTTGCCGTCGGCTCCGAGATAAACTTCGCGCACGTGCTGACCGGCGGGGAGCATCGTGACGACGATCTCCGCGCCCGATGCAACGGCATTCGCGTTCTCGGCGGCTTTGCCACCTGCGGCGGCGAGCTTTTCAACATTCGGGCGGCTGACATCGAAGCCGGTCACATCGTGCCCTGCCTTGATGAGGTTTTGCGCCATCGGCAGGCCCATGTTGCCGAGCCCGATGAATCCAATCCTTGCCATGCGTTCCTCCCGGCGAACTACAAAACTCAGGCGCTCAGACTGGCCGCTCGCGCGCGGATTTCAACGCCAGCCACAGATAAAGCCCCAGCAACACCGCCTCGACCGAACTGATCAGCATGCCGCTGTCATAGATTTGCGGAAACAAAAAAACCACCGCCATCATCGAAGCAACGGAAGTGAGCCACACCACCGCGCCCCAGGCCGCCGCAAGCCACAAACCAACCGCGGCGACTAGATCGATGACGGCGAAAAACACGGTCGCAGTCTGCCACGGCGTCGAATGCGCCTCGAACACGTCTTCCGGCGCAACGCCGATGCCGGTGACCAGCGACCAGTGATAGAGACCCTTGAGCATGGAGACGCCCGCCATCACGCGCAGGAACAGCACCAGCCGGTTGGTCCAGAGATCGTCGCCGCTCTTTGCGTCGGTATGAACCGGCTCGAGCGTATGGGCCTGATCGGTGACGATCGGATCGCTCATAGACGCAACTCGTCAGCTGCCAAATTGGCGAAGTGCCGCTCAACTTCCGTATCGGTGACGGCTGCGAGTGTATCCGGCGACCAGCGCGGCGCATTGTCCTTGTCGACGATCACGGCCCGCACCCCTTCATAGAAATCGTGGCCATATACCACTCGCGAGACTATGCGGAATTCGGCCCGCATGCACTCCTCGAAACTCCAGTCTTTGCCGCGCCTCACCTGCGCGAGCGCGAGCTTTACGCTGAGCGGCGATTTCGCGCGGATGGTTTTCGCCGCCGCAGCGGCCCAGCCGCCGTCCTGTTCGCGATCCAGCCGCTCGAGAATGTCCTCAATCCGCTCGCCAACAAATAACCGATCGATGGCGGCAATGTGCGGCGCGAGCGGGCCTTGCCCTTTGGGTTCGGCAAACGCCGCAAGCAGCGCATCCACCGACACCGTGCCGCACAGTCCATCGCGCAAATCCGCAAACCGAGACGACGCGATGCGATGCGTCGCAATGCCCGCATTGACCGCATCCGCCGGCGCAAAGCGCTCGCCGGTGAGCGCGCAATAAGTGCCGAGTTCGCCCGGCATGCGCGGCAAAAACCACGTGGCGCCTACATCGGGGAAAAATCCGATGCTCACTTCGGGCATGGCGGACTGAAACTTGTCGCCCGCGATGCGGTGCGAGCCGTGCACCGAAATGCCGACCCCACCACCCATGACGATGCCGTCGATCAACGACACATAAGGTTTGCGGTAATTCTTGATCGCGGTATTGAGAATGTATTCCTCGCGCCAGAATTCCAGCGCTTCCTTTTGCTTTCCGGCTTTACCCAGATCGTAGAGCGCACGAATATCGCCGCCCGCCGAGAACGCGCGCTCTCCCGCAGCCATCAGCACCACGCGCGTTACCGCGTCGTCGCGCTCCCATTGGCTAAGTTGCGCTGCGAGTGCGCGCACCATCGCGTGCGTGACCGCGTTGAGCGCTTTCGGCCGGTTAAGCGTGATGAGACCGGCCGCGCCCCGGCGCTCGAACAGGATTTCGGCTTCGCTGCTCAAACGCGCCTCAATTCAGCGCCCAGAGATAAACGCCGGTGGCGAGCAGCCCGAGCACCGTCCGGCCCGCGTGCAGGCGTCCCCACTGCTGTACGAGGCCGCGCGTATGCTCACTCGCCTGCGCCGGCTGCGTCGATTTGAGAATACGGTTGGTCGGCATGATGATGAACATCGTGTAGGGCCATGGCGCGAGGATGAGAGCTGCGCCCAGCAGCCAGCGCCAGTCGTACGTGAAGAAAAAAGCGAGAACGCCAAACACACCGGCGATAATCGCAAGACTCGCCTGCATCAACGCGCCGCGCTCGTAGCTCGGTTGCCACTCGGTCAGCAGCGCCTGATTGTCAAGCTTGAGCCGCGCGGGTTGTTCGGCGACGTTCACGTAAATCGCCGCACCGCTGAAAATCGCCGCTGTCGCCAAGGCCAAATCGCCGGTCAACATTTTCGCCTCCGCGCCATTTCAGTTACCCAGCATCTGCCGGCTGATGATAACGCGCATGATCTCGTTTGTTCCCTCAAGAATCTGGTGCACGCGCACGTCGCGCAGCACACGCTCGATGGGATGGTCGCGCAAATAACCGTAGCCGCCGTGCAGTTGCAGGCAGCCGTTGACGACTTCAAAGCCTGCGTCGGTCGCAAGCCGTTTCGCCATCGCGGCGAGCCGCGTCGCGTTGCCCTCGCCAGAACCCACCGCCACCGCCGCGCGATGCAGCATCAGCCGCGCCGCTTCCAGTTCGGTCGCATAATCCGCGACGCGAAATTGCAGCGCCTGAAATTCTGCCAACTTGGAACCGAATTGCTTGCGCTCGTTCATGTAGGCAAGCGTGCGGTCAAGGCAGAATTGCGCGCCGCCGATGGAGCAGGCACCGATATTGACGCGCCCGCCATCCAGCCCCGCCATGGCGATCTTGAAACCCTGCCCCTCCGCCCCGATAAGGTTCGATACCGGCACGCGGCAATTCTCGAACATCACCATTGATGTCGGCTGCGACTTCCAGCCCAGTTTCTTTTCCTGCGCGCCGTAAGAGAGGCCTTTCGTGCCTTTCTCGACCACGATGCAGGAAATGCCGCGCGGGCCACCCTCGCCCGTGCGCGCCATCACGACGTAAATGTCGGAAACGCCGCCGCCGGAAATGAAAGCTTTCGTGCCGTCGAGCACATAATGGTCGCCGTCGCGTTTTGCGCGCGTCGATAAATTCGCGGCATCGGAGCCCGCATCCGGTTCGGTCAGGCAGTAGCTGGCAAAATGCTCCATCGTGCAAAGCTTGGGCAGGAATTTCTTGCGCTGCTCCGGCCCGCCGAAAGCGTCGATCATCCAGGCAGCCATGTTGTGGATCGAAATGTAGGCGGCGGTAGACGTGCAGCCCTGCGCCAGTTCTTCGAAAATCAACGCCGCATCGAGCCGCGTGAGGCCTGAGCCGCCGGCGTCTTCCTTCACATAAATGCCACCGAAACCGAGCGCCGCCGCCTTGCGCAATGCCTCGACCGGAAAAACCGAGCCTTCGTCCCATTCCGCCGCGCGCGGCATCATCTCGTCATGTGCAAAGGTGCGCGCGGTGGCCTGAAACGCGCGCTGCTCCTCGGTGAGGTCGAAATCCATGACTTCGATCGATAAAAGGCGCCCCTTGCGGCGTCAACCACGCCGCCATCGGCGGGTAGCCGCCACGGCCCGGAACCGCTAAAAAGGGCGCCGGAGACCCCTTATGGCGATCAAATACGGCCGCCCGATCGAAACCCGCGCCCGCCTGCATCCGGTGGAGACCCCGGCGCAGGCCGCCGATCCGCTCGATCTGCCGACGCGCATGCGCCGTAACCGGCGCAGCGAATGGGCGCGCCGTCTGGTGCGCGAACACGCGCTCACCACCGACGATCTGATCTGGCCGCTGTTCATCGCCGAGGGCAAAAGCACGCCGGTCGCGTCCATGCCGGGCATCGAACGCCTTTCCATCGACGACGCCGTGCGCGCGGCGGAACGCGCAGCCAAATTGACGATCCCGTGTCTCGCGCTGTTTCCCTACACCGATCCGGGCCTGCGAGACGAACACGGTTCGGAAGCGCTCAATCCCGACAATCTCGTCTGCCGCGCCATCCGTGCGATCAAAAAAGAAATTCCGGAAGTCGGCGTGCTGTGCGACGTGGCGCTCGATCCGTTCACCAGCCATGGTCATGACGGCCTGATGCGCGACGGCGTCATCCTCAATGACGAGACAGTCGCCGTACTCACCAAACAGGCGCTGGTGCAGGCGCAGGCCGGCTGCGACATCATCGCGCCGTCCGACATGATGGACGGCCGCGTCGGCGCAATCCGCAAGGCGCTCGACGGCGCGGGTTTCACCGATGTGTCGATCATGTCCTATGCGGCGAAATATGCGTCCGCGTTTTACGGTCCGTTCCGCGACGCGGTCGGCTCGTCTGCAACATTAACCGGCGACAAGCGCACCTATCAGATGGATCCGGGAAATTCCGAAGAGGCGCTGCGCGAGGTCGAACTCGACATCGCGGAAGGCGCCGACATGATCATGGTCAAGCCCGGCATGCCCTATCTCGACATTCTCGCGCGCGTGAAAGATGCGTTCGGCATGCCGACTTTCGCCTATCAGGTGTCGGGCGAATATTCGATGATCATGGCCGCTGCGCAGAACGGCTGGCTCGATGGCGAGAAGGCGATGATCGAGAGCCTGATCGCGTTCAAGCGCGCGGGCGCCGACGGCGTGCTCACTTATTTCGCGCCGCGCGTCGCCGAGAAGCTGAAGAAAATTTAAAAGTTATTCCCGCGCGTCGCCGTGCCTGATCGGTTGCGGCTGATACCCGTCCTTTTCCATAGCCTTCTCGATTTCGTCGGCATGCGCGCGGTCGCGCGTTTCCACCGTCACGTCGAGCCGCGCGCCTTTGGCCGGCACGTCGAGAAACAGCCGCTTGTGATCGACTTCGAGAATGTTGGCGCCGAGTTCGCCCAGCCTTGTCGCAATATGCCCGAGCACGCCCGGCCGGTCGGGAATGGTGAGGCGGAACGAAACGACGCGGTCCTCGCGCTCCAACTCGCGCACCATGACGGACGCCAGAATGCGCGGATCGATATTTCCGCCGCAGAGAATGAGTCCGACTTTTTTGCCGCGGAAACGCTCCGGCTCCGCCAGCATGGCGGCAAGCCCGGCGGCACCCGCGCCCTCCGCCATCGTTTTCTGTAACGTGAGATACGCATTCACCGCACGCTCAAGCTGAGCCTCGTCAACCAGCACGATGCCGGAAATCAGTTCGCGCACGATAGGCAGCGTAAGCTTGCCGACATTCTTCACCGCGATGCCTTCCGCCAGCGTCGGCCCGCCAATCGGGCGGCTCTCGTTGTGAAGCGCATTCCACATTGAGGGATAAAGCGCCGCTTCCGCGCCGACGATTTCGATCTTCGGATTGATGCCGCGTGCGGCAATCGCATTGCCGGATATCAGCCCACCGCCGCCGACGGGGATCACCAGCACGTCGAGCGCGGGCACGTCTTCGAGCATCTCGAGTGCGATGGTGCCCTGCCCCGCGATGATGCGCGCGTCGTCGTAAGGGTGCACCAGCGTGAGATTGCGCGCGGACTGAAGCGCTTCGCACCGCGTCTGCGCTTCGGCGATGCTCTCGCCTTCCAGCACCACCTCGGCGCCGTGCGACCTCGTCGCTGCCACCTTCACGAATGGCGTCGTCACCGGCATGACGATGGTCGCCGGAATATTCAACCGGGCGGCGTGATAGGCCACCGCCTGCGCATGATTGCCGGCGGACATGGCGATGACGCCGCGTTTCCGCTCATCCGCGTTGAGAGCCGAAAGCTTGTTAAGCGCGCCGCGATCCTTGAACGAATTGGTGACCTGCAAATTCTCGTATTTGACGAAAACTTCAGCACCGGTGATGGCCGATAACCTTGGCGCTGGCAGCATCGGCGTGCGCAGCACATGCCCCGCAATCACCCGCCGGGCGGCTTCGATATCGGCGAAAGTCACGCTCACTTAGATGCTCCAAATCCGCGATAGCTTGCCGCAGGCCGCCCCCGCGCTCCAGTGTGGAACGCGCCTTTTGCAGCATATCCATCTTGCGCTGGAATCAATTACTCTCCATCTGCAGGCCCAAGGCTTCAGGCACAAGATGCCTCAACTTTGAGAGAGATCATGGCCGAAAGCGGACCAAAAGGAATTGGCGTGTCGCTGGACGTGCGGCCCCACGCTTACGATCCGGCGGCGAACCCGGAACTGTTCGAGGGCGTGCTGGCGCGGCGCGTCGTCGCCTTCGCCATCGACTTCGTCATCATCGCCATCCCCATCGTCTTCGCGGCGATGTTCATCTTCGCCTTCGGGCTGGTGACGCTCGGGCTCGGCTGGGCGCTGTTCTGGCTGCTCTCGCCGGCCTCGGTGATCTGGGCGCTGGTCTATTACGGCTCAACACTGGGCGGCGCGCGCTCGGCCAGCATCGGCATGCGGGTGATGGATCTGGAGATGCGCACCTGGTACGGCTCGCCGGCTTATTTCGTGCTCGGCGCCGTGCACGCGATCGTGTTCTGGCTCTCGGTGTCCACGCTCACGCCGGTCATCCTGGTGGTGTGCTTCTTCAATGAGCGCCGCCGGCTGCTGCACGACATCGTGCTCGGCACCGTCATCATCAACAATGAAGTGCGGGCACAGGCGATAAAGAGCACGCGATAAGCTGGCTCAAGCACCCACAAGGGCTTTGACGATTGCCGCCGAGCGCGCGATGCTAGGCGGCATGCGGAACTTCCGCTCACCATTTGACGGGTTGGACTTGTGACCCAGCATTCGCGTGACACGCCGCAATTCTACCTGACTGCGCCCTCGCCCTGCCCATATCTGGCGGGCCAGGAAGAGCGCAAGGTCTTCACGCATCTGGTTGGGGATCGCGCGGGCGAACTCAACGATCTGCTCACGCACGGCGGCTTCCGCCGCAGCCAGTCGATCGCTTACCGGCCGGCCTGCGAGTCCTGCCGCGCCTGCGTATCGGTGCGCGTGGTGGCGGGCGATTTCCGCCCGACGCGCAGCATGCGCCGTATCGCCGAGCGCAACGTCGACATCGTCGGCAACATGCGCGTGCCTTCGCCGACGTCGGAGCAATATTCGGTATTCCGCGCTTACCTCGACGCCCGTCATCGTGACGGCGGCATGGCCGACATGAGCGTGCTCGATTACGCCATGATGATCGAGGACAGCCACGTCACTACAAAATTAGTCGAATACCGACGCCGTGGCCCCGACTCCGGCATCAACGGGCGCGGCGCCGGCAGCCTGCTCGCGGTCGCACTCACTGACGTGCTGAGCGACGGACTTTCGATGGTCTATTCGTTTTTCGATCCAGCGGCGGGAGACCGCTCGCTCGGCACCATGATGATCCTCGATCACATCGATCGCGCACGGAGGATGGGATTGTCCTACGTCTATCTCGGCTACTGGGTGCCGGGATCGCGCAAGATGGATTACAAGGGCCGCTTCTTGCCGCAGGAGCGGCTGCAGCCATCGGGCTGGACGCGGGTGGAAAGCTAGCTCAAGGATTAGCCGGCAGCAGATCGAGCAACAGCTTGATGTTGAGCACGATCAGCACCGCGACGGTGAGAGCCGCGAGCCATGTCACCCAGCGCGGCGCGACGAGTTCGCCCATTTTCGCGCGGTCGGCGGTGAACATCACCAGCGGCACGATGGAGAACGGCAACGCGAGGCCGAGCACGACCTGACTGAGGATCAGGAGTTTCGCCGTCCCCGCCTCGCCATACCAGATTGTCACCGCGGCAGCCGGAACGATGGCAATCGCACGCGTGATCAAACGCCGTGCCCAGGGCGGCAGGCGGATATCGAGAAATCCCTCCATGACGATCTGCCCGGAGAGCGTCGCGGTCACCGTCGAATTCAATCCGCAGCACAGCAGCGCGATGCCGAACAGCGTCGGCGCAACCGCTGAGCCAAGCAGCGGCGCGAGGAACGAATGCGCCTGATCGAGCTCGGCGACATCGGTCTTGCCCGCTTTATTGAAGGTCGCCGCGGCGAGAATCAGGATCGAGGCGTTGATCAGCAACGCGAACATCAGCGCAATGGTGGAATCGATGGTGGCGAGTTTGATCGCTTCCCGTTTCTCCGGCACGCTTTCGCCGAAGCGGCGCGTCTGCACCACGCCGGAATGCAGGTAAAGATTGTGCGGCATCACCGTCGCGCCGATGATGCCGATGGCGAGATACAGCATGTCGGGATTGCGCACGATCTCGACCGTCGGCGCGAAGCCGCGGATCACGGCGCCCCAATCCGGGTCCGCCATCGCGATCTGCACGGCAAAGCACGCGGCGATAACGCCCATCAGCGTGACGATGAAGGCCTCGATCCAGCGGAAGCCGAGATTTTGCATCCACAAAATCAGAAACACATCGAGCGCGGTGATGATGACGCCGATTTCAAGCGGAATGCCGAACAACAGATTTAATCCGATCGCGGTGCCGATCACTTCCGCCAAGTCGGTGGCGCAAATCGCAATCTCGGTGAGCACCCACAGCGGCCACGATATCGCGCGCGGAAAAGCATCGCGGCAGGCTTGCGCCAAATCGCGGCCCGCGCCGATGCCAAGGCGCGCGCACAGCGCCTGCAACAGGATCGCCATCAGATTCGACAAGAGAGCGATGGTGAGCAGCGCGTAACCGAACTTGGAGCCGCCCGCGAGCGAGGTCGCCCAGTTGCCGGGGTCCATGTAGCCGACGGCGACGAGATAACCGGGCCCGAGAAACGCACCGAGCTTCTTGAAGAGCGAGCCCGTGGGAAGCGTGGCGATAGTGCCAAACACTTCGGCGAGCGCAGGTCGCCCGCGCGCGCGGCGCCAGCCTTGCCCTTCCGCATCGGCCGCCAATGGCGTCCGTGAAACCGTGTCCATCCTTGCCCGGTCTTTCAAAAGCCTTCGGAAACTCAGGCGACTGTATTCTAGTTGCGAATGGTTTGCAATTGCAGATTTGGCTTAAACCTGTCCCATTTGCATGAGGCTGCTGGAGGCCCCGCGCGGTCTGGCAGTTGTTTTGGGGAAATCGAGCGTTCGATCTTGTTCGCAGCGAGCTAACGCGCGGCGCTATTTTTCCTCGCCGCCGTCTTCGTTCTTGCCGGCGTCGCCTTTGCGAACTTCCTCCGCGCGGCCGAACTTGTTGTTCTTCGGGAATCCTTTCGGCGCGATGCGCCCGGCGTCCGCGCGCTTGCCGCGCCAGTCGGAAAGCTCCTTCACCGGCATCGTAAAGGTGCGCCCTGCTCCGTCGAACCAGTTCAGGCCGTCTTTGCCCTTGAAGGTGGCAACGTCGGAAAGTCCCTTTTCGTTGTAACGTTGCAGACGCACGCCGCGCCCGCGCGTCATCTCCGGCACCTGGTCGAGGCCGAAGATCACCATCTTGCGGTTCTCGCCGATTGCCGCAACGAGATCGCCCTCGACCGTATTCATCGCGCGCGCCTTGTCGGGCGATTTCAGATTGAGCACCTGTTTGCCCTTGCGCGTGGTCGCGAGCACTTCGTCCTCGACGACGATGAAGCCGTTGCCCTGGCGGCTCGCCACCAGGAATTTGCGCCCGCCCTGATAGACAAACGCCGAGACGATATCCGCATCCTGTTCGAGATCGACCAGCAGGCGGATCGGCTCGCCATGTCCGCGCCCGCCCGGCAGCTTGGCGGCATCGATGGTGTAAAAGCGGCCGTTGGTGGCGAACACCAGAAGCTTGGACGTGGACTCCGCAGGGAACGCAAATTTGAGTTTGTCGCCGGCCTTGAAGGCGGCGCTGGAAAGATCACCAACATTGCCGCGCAGCGCGCGAATCCAGCCCTTGTCGGACACCACAACGGTGATCGGCTCGCGCACCACCATCGCCTCTTCGATCGCGGCCTCGTCATGCTCGGGCGCATCGGCAAATGTCGTGCGGCGCTTGCCGAGAGCCGTCTTCGGCCCGAACGCATTACGCACTTCCTTAATCTCGCCGGCGATCTGCTTCCATTGCAGCTTGGTCGAGCCGATCAAAGTCTTGAGCGTCTTCTGCTCGTCGCGCAGCGATTTGTCTTCCGAGCGAATTTCCATTTCCTCAAGCTTGCGCAAATTACGCAGCCGCATGTTGAGGATGGCGTCGGCCTGCACGTCGGACAGCTTGAAGGTTTTCATCAGCACGGGCTTGGGCTCGTCCTGCGTGCGAATGATTTTGATGACCTTGTCGAGATTCAAATAGGCAATGAGATAACCGCCGAGGACCTCCAGCCTGTTGGCGATAACCGCCAGCCTGTGCTTGGAGCGGCGCAGCAGCACGTCGCGGCGATGGTCGAGCCATTCGCGCAAAGCCTCGGCAAGGCCGACCACCTGCGGAATCCGCCCCTTCAACAGCACGTTCATGTTGAGGCTGATGCGGCTTTCAAGTTCGGTGAGCTTGAACAGGCTCTCCATCAGCAGCGTCGCATCGACATTGCGCGCGCGCGGCTCGATGACGAGGCGCACGTCCTCGGCCGATTCATCGCGCACATCGGCGACCAGCGGCAGCTTCTTCTCGTTCAATAAATCGGCGATCTTCTCGACCAGCCGCGATTTCTGCACCAGCCACGGCACTTCGGTGATGACGATCAGATAAGTGCCGCGCCCGGTCTCTTCTTGGTTCCAGCGCGCGCGCACGCGAAACGAGCCGCGCCCCGTCGTATAGGCCTCGGCGATGACGGCAGCCGGGTCCACAATAATGCCGCCGGTCGGGAAATCCGGACCCGGCACGTATTTCATCAGCGTGCGGCTACGGGCATTCGGATTGTCGATAAGGAATAACGCGGCATCGCAAAGTTCGGCCGCGTTGTGCGGCGGGATCGATGTCGCCATGCCGACCGCGATGCCCTGCGATCCGTTGGCGAGCAAATTTGGAAACGCCGCGGGCAGAACGGCCGGCTCTTCTTCGCTGCCGTCGTAGGTGGGACGAAAATCGACGGTGCCTTCGTCAATGCCGTCGATCAGCAGCCGCGAGACTTCCGTGAGCCGCGACTCCGTATAGCGCATGGCGGCGGCGTTATCGCCGTCGATGTTTCCGAAGTTGCCCTGCCCGTCGATCAGCGGATAGCGCTGGGAGAAATCCTGCGCCAGCCTCACCAGCGCGTCGTAAACCGACTGGTCGCCGTGCGGATGGAATTTGCCGATGACGTCGCCGACCACGCGCGCGCTTTTCTTGAACGCGGCGCCGGGATCGAGCCGAAGTTGCCGCATCGCAAAAAGCAGACGCCGGTGCACCGGCTTGAGACCGTCGCGCGCGTCCGGCAGTGCGCGATGCATGATCGTGGAAAGCGCGTACGCCAGGTAGCGCTCTTCCAGCGCTTCGCGCAGCGCAATTTCCTGCACGTTGCCACGATCGGGAGGAATCAGCTGTTTTCCCATGCTGTTTGCGTACTGCAAGCCCAGCGGATGAACAACAGGTGAATGGTCGGCTCACGCTCTGTGCCGAATATGTGGATTACTATCTTCAAACGAACCGGGAAAAGATTGCCGATTTTGCGACCGCGAATGGAACCGAAAAAGCGGCAGCCCGTTACACTAGGTTACTGGAGGAGACACAAATGCGTTCAATTCTGTTTGCGATGCTCATCGCGGCGAGCGCCGGACTTGCCGGGCTGACAACTGCCAATGCCGCGCCCGCTAATGGCGTGCCGCTCGGCGAAGCCGCCCAGGCAACCAGCGATGTTTCGACGGTGCAGTGGCGCCGCCGTTGGCACCGCCGTCACTGGGGTCCGCACTGCCGTATGCGGTGCAATTCCTGGGGACGTTGCTGGCGGGTCTGCTGGTAATACCGGGCAAATCCGGTGACAATGCAGCGACCGGCGCCGCAAGGTTGCCGGCCGCCTGCTATGAGGAGTTATAACGAACCGTAATGCCGGTTCGATTTGTAGCATCGCGATGGGCGGGTCGGCCGGATCCGCGCACGCCCAATAAATACTGGAGGAAACTTAAATGCGCATGATCTTGCTGGCGACCTTGCTCACCATCGGCCTGGCTTTGACGGGCACTTCGACCGCCTCCGCCGCAACGGCTGGCGTCAATTGCAGCCCGGCGAATGCCTCGGCGAGCATCGATCTCTCCGCCCGGCGTTGCCGCTCGGTGCGTGTGTGCCGTCACGGGCCTTTCGGCCGGCGCTGCCACTGGGAGCGCGTTTGCCGCGGTGGCTGGTAACGCCTCTTAAATTTCGAACAAGCGGCCCGGCTGATGCCGGGCCGTTTTGTTTTTAGAGCATGGTCCCGAAAAGTGGGAACCGGTTTTCGGAAAAGACCATGCTCAAATTTTAACTCTAAGCGGCGTTCAAGAGTGCGCGCGTGATGGCGCCGATGAAGTTCGTGCGCTCGTCGGAAAGCGCGAGACCGCGCGGCTCCAGCACATGCCGCGCCAGAAAATATCCGGTCAGCGCAAAACCGTCGGCGACATCGCCGTTTGAGGCAACCTCTGCCGTCCCGGCAAGGAACCCCGGCAGCCGCAACATTTTGTTGGCCCACGGTTCACCGGCGGTACGCGAGACCGCGCGGCCCGATTTCGGAGAGACATAAACCAGTTCTTCCGTTGCGCCGGTGGAAGCGCAACTCGCGAGATCGAGACCAAATCCCAGTTCGGTGAGCACCTGCATCTCGAAACGCACGGCCAACGGCGCCGCTATGATGGGGTCTTCGAGCCGTTGGAGAATATCCTCAAGCGCGGCATGAATGCTTTCATGCGGATCGCGCTCCGGCAGCAGCCGCACCAGACCTGCGAGATAGCTCACGCCATAGATCGCATGCGGATTGTCGAAAAACTCTGCCGCGCGCAGCCGCATGCCCTCGACCGTGTAATTGCCGAGATGTTCGTCGAGCCGCGCCCGCCACACGGCGCTCACGACGTTGCCCGGCTGTAAAACGGGGCGCATGCGCGAGCCCGCCCCGCCGCGCACCAGCCCGAGATGACGGCCATGCTCGCGCGTCATCAGCTCAAGGATGGCATTCGCCTCCCCGTGCCGCTTGATGCCGAGAACGATTCCCTCATCGGTCCATTGCATGAAATGCGTGTAGCGCAATCCGCGCTGAATCGGGAGTGCGTGGCCGGGTTATTCCTTGGGAAATTCCAGCCCCATGCCGCGGTAGCGCTCCGGGTCGTCGCCCCAGCCCTCGCGCACCTTTACGAACAAAAACAGATGCACCGGCACCTCGATGATGGCCGCGATGTCTTTCCGCGACGCCTCGCCGATCGCCTTGATGCTCTGTCCGCCCTTGCCGAGCACGATCTTGCGCTGGCTCTCGCGCTCCACATAAATCGTCTGTTCGATACGCACGTCGCCGCCGCGCAATTCCTTCCACACTTCGGTTTCGACCGTGGAGTGATACGGCAATTCCTGATGCAGCCGTTCGAACAGTTTCTCGCGGGTGATTTCCGCCGCCAGTTGCCGCAGCGGCGCGTCCGACATCTGCTCGGGCGGATAAAGCCACGGGCTTTCCGGCATGCGCGCGGCGAGCCATTGCTTCAGGTCAGGAACGCCATCGCCGGTTAATGCAGAAAGCATGAAGGTCGCTTCGAAAGCGCCCTTGCTGTTGGCTTCTTTCGTCAGCGTGAGAAGCTTTTGCTTGTCGACTACGTCTACTTTGTTGAGGATGAGCACTTTTGGACGCCGCACTTCGGCGAGGCGATGCAGCAGCGCTTCGGCTTCCTCGTCCAGCCCCTTGCGCGCGTCGATCAAGACGCCGACGAGATCGGCTTCGTGCGCGCCGCTCCATGCGGTCGTCACCATCGCGCGGTCGAGCCGCCGCTTGGGGGCGAAAATTCCCGGCGTGTCCACGAAGATGAGCTGCGCTTGCCCGTGCAGCGTGATGCCACGCACCAGCGCGCGCGTCGTTTGTACCTTGTGCGAGACGATGGTGACCTTGGAGCCAACCAGTGCATTGAGCAGCGTCGACTTGCCGGCATTCGGCGCGCCGATGAGCGCGATGAAACCGCAATGCGTCGGGATATTTTCTGGTTCGGACATCAAATCATTCCGCCGGTACGCCTTCATGCGTGAGCATGGCGGCGGCGGCGGCCTGTTCGGCGGCGCGCTTGGAGCTGCCCATGCCCTCCGCCGGCGGCCGGTCGGGCAGCGTCACGGCGACGCGGAACTCGGGATCGTGCTGCGGCCCGGTTCGCTCTAATTCTTTATACGCGGGCGTCGGCAGTCCGCGCGACTGCGCCCATTCCTGCAAGATCGTTTTCGGGTCGCGCAGCGGACGCGCAGGCTTGAGCATGCGCTCTTTCCAGAACCGCTCGATCATCGCGGCTGCAGGCTTGTATCCGCCATCGATGAAAACCGCGCCGATCAGCGCTTCGCACACATCAGCCAAGATTGTAGAGCGGTCGCGCCCTCCGGCATTCGACTCGGAATTACCGAGCTTCAACGACGGCCCGAGATTCATCGCCCGCGCCACATCCGCGCAAGCCTCCCGGCGCACGAGGTCGGCCAGGCGGCGCGAGAGTTCGCCCTCATTGGCTTTCGGAAAGGTGCGGAACAACATGTCGGAAACCACGAGGCCGAGCACATGGTCGCCGAGAAATTCCAGCCGTTGATAACTATCGACGCGATTTTGCGGGCCGCCGGAAATCGCCGAAATGTGCGTGAGCGCGCGCTCAAGCAGCGCCTTGTCGTCGAATTTATAGCCGATCTCGATTTCGAGCCCGGCCCTATCCTTGGTTTTGGCTTTGGCCTTGCGGCTCATCGAACGATCGTGAACAACCGGCTCCAACGCACCGACATCGGCCAGCGCCAGAATTCCCAGGCGCGCTCACCTTCGTAGACCGAAAAGAAAACGAGTTGTGCGCGGCCGATGATGTTTTCGAACGGCACCGTGCCGACTTGGCTAAAGCGGCTATCGGTGGAGTTGTCGCGGTTGTCGCCCATCATGAAATATTCGCCGGCGGGCACCGTGTAAACCTGCGTGTTGTCGGCAAAACCGTTATCGACGAGATCGAGCGAATAATAGTTCACGCCGTTCGGCAGCGTTTCGCGCCAGCGCTTGACGCGCACCGCGCGCGAACCCTCCTCGGTTTCGATGAAATCCTCGGCGCGCTCGCGCTTCACCGGCACGCCGTTGATGTTGAGCACGCCTTCGACCATCTGGACGCGGTCGCCGGGCAGGCCGATGACGCGCTTGATGTAATCGGTCGAGGTGTCCTTCGGCAGGCGAAACACAACCACGTCGCCGCGCTCGGGCTGCGAGCCCATGATGCGCCCGCTGAACAGCGGCGGCGACAGCGGCAAGGAAAAATGGCTGTAGCCGTATGAATATTTCGAGACGAACAGATAATCGCCGACGAGCAGCGTCGCCTTCATCGATCCCGACGGAATATTGAACGGCTGAAACAGGAACGTGCGGATGACGAGCGCTATGATCAGCGCGTGGAAAACCACACGGACGGTTTCACCAATACCGCCTTCTTTTCCTTTTGTGGATGTCACGCTCATCGGCCTCTCGTTGAATAGGCACGCGCCCCGCCCGGCGACCTTGTAGCCGCCCGCGCGTTCAGGCGAAAGAGCGGCGAATGTGCCTGATAAGTAGTTGAATATACTCGAATTAGGACCGCGGCGGATTCAAGGCGCGCCCGCGCCATTAGCCGAAATGATGACAAGCGCCTGCGCCATCGGTCCCTCGTCAGTCAGCGTCACATCGATGCGCGCTTGGCAGCCTTTCGGCGTGATCGCCTGCAGCCGCTTGAGCGCGCCGCCTGTGAGCTTCATGGTCGGCGCGCCGGACGGCAAATTCGTCACGCCCATGTCGCGCCAGAACACGCCCGCGCGCAGGCCGGTGCCGAGCGCCTTGGAACAAGCCTCCTTGGCGGCGAAACGCTTGGCGTAGGTCTCGGCACGGTTCGCCCGCCGCTCGGCTTTCGCGCGCTCAGTGGCTGTGAAGATGCGGTCGAGAAAGCGGTCGCCGAAACGCTCGATGGTACGCTCGATGCGCCGCACGTCCACGATGTCGGAGCCAACGCCGAGGATCATGATTTTTTCCGCCCGCGGTCCATCGCCGCGCGCATCAGCTTCACCGATTGCTTGAGACCGTCATATATCGCCTCGCCGATCAGGTAGTGGCCGATATTGAGTTCGACAATTTCGGGAAGCGCGGCGATGGTTTCGGCGGTTGCATAATTGAGGCCGTGACCGGCGTGCACTTCGAGACCGAGTTTTTTTGCCATTCTTGCGCCGTCGCGAATGCGCTGCCATTCCGCGTCCGCTTGCACGGCTTGCCCTTCCGACAAGGCATCGCACCACGCGCCGACATGAATCTCGATCACCGGCGCCTTGATGCGCACCGCCATTTCAATCTGGCCCGGCTCGGCTGCGATGAAGAGCGATACGCGAATGCCAGCATCTTTGAGTTTAGCGACCACCGGCGCGAGCATATTGTGCTGGCCCGCGACATCCAGCCCGCCTTCGGTGGTGCGCTCGGTGCGCTTTTCCGGCACCAGGCAGGCTGCATGCGGTTTCGTTTTGAGCGCTATTTCCACCATCTCCGGCGTCGCTGCCATTTCGAAATTCAGCGGCTTGGTGATTTCGGCTTTCAGCCGCGCAATATCGTCATCGCGAATATGCCGGCGGTCCTCGCGCAAATGCGCGGTGATGCCGTCGGCGCCCGCCTCGATAGCGAGTTTCGCAGCACGCACGGGATCGGGATGGCGTCCGCCGCGCGCGTTGCGGATGGTGGCGACGTGGTCGATGTTGACGCCGAGACGCAGGTGAGCCGGCGCATGAACAGATTTGGCCATGTAACTATCCGTTCACCCGCTCCACTTTCGCCACCACCGCCTTTGCGCGCAGTTGCGCGATGATGGCGGTGAGATGCTTGAGATCATAGACCTCAAGATCGATCAGCACGTCGGTGAAATCGGGTGCGCGCCGCGTCATGCGGATATTGTCGATGTTGCCGTCGTGCTCGGCGATCACTTGCGTGATCTGCGCGAGCGAGCCCGGCTCGTTCACCGACTGCACCGTAAGCTGAGCGGGAAAACGCTGCGGACTGCCGTCGTCGTCCCAGCGCACGTCGAGCCAGCGCTCCGGCGTCTCTTCAAATGCCTTCAATGAAGGAGACTGAATTGGGAAAATGGTGATGCCCTCGCCGGGAATAAGAATGCCGACGATACGATCCCCCGGCACGGCGCCACCGTTGGGTGCAAAGCGCACCGGCAAATCGCTGTTGATGCCGCGAATGGGAATCGAAGGCCCCTGCTCGCTCGTTCCCATGCCAGGAATTTTGAATTTCACGGATTTGAGTTTTTTCAATCCGAACCAGCCGCTTTCCGGTTTCGGCTTCGTCGCCAGCGCAGCCGCTGCACGCTCTTCCTTGTAGTCGGGATACATGGCGCGGGCTACGTCAGACGCACGCATCTCGCTGCGCCCGACCGCCGACATCACATCATCGAGCGAAGCGCGAGCAAGGCGCGGCAACGCGCCGGTGAGCTTCTCGTCAGAATAGGCAATCTTCGCGCGCTCGAACAACCGCTCGACGATGCGCCGCCCCAAACCCGCATATTGCGTGCGCACCGCCGCGCGCGTTGCACGCCGGATCGCCGCGCGCGCCTTGCCGGTGACGACGATCGACTCCCACGCAGCCGGCGGCGCCTTCTGCGCCTTTGAGGTGATGATCTCGACTTCATCGCCATTGCCGATTTCCGACACCAGCGGCGCGATCTTGCCGTTGATCTTGCAGCCGACCGCGGTGTTGCCAACGTCAGTGTGCACTGCATAGGCAAAATCGATCGGCGTTGCGTGGCGCGGCAACGCAATCAGCTTGCCCTTCGGCGTGAAGCCAAACACCTGATCGTGGAAGAGTTCGAGCTTGGTGTGCTCGAGGAATTCTTCCGGGTTCGATCCTTCCGCCAGCAACTCGATCGTGCGCCGCAGCCATGCATAGGCGCTCGACTCGCGCGAAAGCATTTCTGTCGGCGTGCCGGCGTTGTCCTTGTAGAGCGCGTGCGCGGCAATGCCGTATTCGGCGATCTCGTGCATATCGGTGGTGCGGACCTGCAGTTCGACGCGCTGCTTGCCGGGACCGATGACGGTGGTGTGGATCGAGCGGTAATCGTTCTGCTTCGGCGTCGAGACGTAGTCCTTGAAGCGGCCCGGCACCACGGGCCAGGTGGTGTGGACGATGCCGACCGCCTGATAACAATCGGCAACCGTCTTGACGACCACGCGGAATCCGAAAATATCCGAGAGCTGTTCGAAGCCGACCGATTTGCGCTCCATCTTGCGCCAGATCGAATAAGCCCGCTTGCGCCGCCCGCTCACGGTCGCGGCAATCCCGCGGTCGGCGAGCTTGCGGGTGAGCTGATTCTCGATCTCCGTGATCAGCTGCTTGTGCCGCTCGGCGAGTGCATTGAGCCGTCCGCTGACGACCTCGTATGCCTCCGGATAAAGCTCGCGGAACGCCAGATCCTCCAGCTCCTCGCGCATCTCGTGCATGCCCATGCGGGCTGCGAGCGGCGCGTAAATGTCGAGCGTTTCCTCGGCGACGCGCTTGCGCGATTCCTGCACCATGTATTCGAGCGTTCGCATGTTGTGCAGGCGGTCGGCGAGCTTGACGAGCAGCACGCGTACATCGTCGGCGATAGCGAGCAAAAGTTTGCGAAGGTTCTCCGCCTGCTTCGCTTCCTTGGTGACGAGGTCGAGCTTTTTCAGTTTCGTGAGGCCATCGACCAGCGCACCGATGTCGCCGCCGAACAACGAGTCGATTTCCGCGCGGGTGGCGGCGGTGTCCTCAATGGTGTCGTGCAGCAGCGCCGCCGCGATGGTGGCGTCGTCGAGCTTCAAATCGGTGAGGATCGCCGCGACCTCGATGGGATGGGAAAAATACGGATCGCCGGAGGCGCGCATCTGCTCGCCATGCGCCTTCATGGCGTAGACGTAGGCGCGGTTGAGCAGGGCTTCGTTGGTATTCGGATTGTAGCGGCGCACGCGCTCGATCAGATCGACCTGCCGCATCATCTGCGGCTTGCGTGATTTCGTTGTCTTTCCAATGGCTTGTGCGGCGTAATTAATGCTGCGCTCCAGCGGCGCCCGGGTGCGGGCCTGCTTCTGCATGCGCGGCAAATCGGTGCGCGAGCGCGCCATGATTTCCTTCCGGAGCGGGCGCCTCACGAGGGTCACCGGCTCCATGGATATAGATATCACGCCGCCTTGGCGGACCCGCAAGGGAACTGTGGATTCCCTTTCCCAATAGCAAACGGCCCGGCTTTGGGCCGGGCCGCGCATGAAATCTGCGGGAAACGATCGTTAAGCCATCATTCCGCGTCGTCTTCCGGCACTTCCTCGGGCGGAGCCAAGCCTTCAAGGCCCTTGAGCAGCTCTTCCTCTGTCATGCGGTCGACGGTGACTTCCTTGTCATCGGAATCGACGTTGGCGCCGGGTGCGGCACCAATGAGCGGAACTTCGGGCTCCGGTTCATCGACCTCGACGTATTTCTGCAGCGTGTGGATGAGGTCCTCTTTCAGGTCCTCGGGAGAAACCGTGGTGTCGGCGATCTCGCGCAGAGCCACAACCGGGTTTTTGTCGTTGTCGCGATCGATGGTGATCTGCGAACCGGACGAAATCATGCGCGCGCGATGGCTCGCGAGCAGCACGAGATCGAAGCGGTTCTCGACCTTATCGATGCAATCTTCGACGGTGACACGTGCCATCGGCTTGTCACTCCTAGAATGGAACTTTTGGTTGAATGTCGCGCTTAAGTATCCTCATCGGAACCAAAGTTCAAGCGCGATTATTCGCTTGTAGCTATGCGCGATGATTTGTCCGCAATTTTGGCTTGGCCGCCGCCCGGTCAATCTGTTAGCAAAAGAACAGGGAACCGCGGTGGCGGCCATCCGATTTATACTATCGGAGCGTCCGCAACCGTGAGGGCACCGACCGGCTTTACCGGCGGCGCCTTATTCTACCCGTTCCCGTTAACGACGATCTGCCGCCCCGCTCCCGCCGTCATGCACGGTGCCGAGCCGTCGACCCATTAACGATTTGAGCACGAGTGAGAAGTCACATGACCCATCCATCAGCCCAGAACGAAAAAACCGCTTTGTTCATTGACGGCGCCAATCTTTACGCCACTGCCAAATCCCTCGGCTTCGACATCGATTACAAGCGGCTGCTGCGTGAATTTCAGTCGCGCGGAAATTTGCTGCGCGCGTTCTATTACACCGCCGTGATCGAGCATGAGGAATACTCCTCCATCCGGCCGCTGATCGACTGGCTGGATTACAACGGCTATTCCGTCGTCACCAAGGCGACGAAGGAATTCGTCGACCAGACCGGCCGCCGCAAGATCAAGGGCAACATGGACATCGAGCTTGCGGTCGATGCCATGGAGCTGGCGCCGAACATCGATCACATGGTGCTGTTTTCCGGTGACGGTGATTTCCGCTCGCTGGTCGAGGCCGTGCAACGCCGCGGCGTGCGCGTGACCGTGATTTCGACCGTCTCGACACAGCCGCCGATGATCGCCGACGAATTGCGCCGGCAGGCCGACGTGTTCACCGACATCGTGGAATTGCAGCCGAAGATTGGCCGCGATCCGTCCGAGCGCACCCCGCGCGCGCCGCGCGACGACCGCGAAAGTCTGCAGCACACGCCGCAATTCCTGCAGCGGCCCGCAGTGCCGCAGCGAGTCGGCGCCGGCGACGACTTCGAAAACGATTAAGATGCCCGCGCCGGCTGCGCCGGACATAACAAGCGAACCCGCGCGCAATTGCCCGCTGTGTCCGCGCCTCGCCGGATTCCGCAAGCAATGGCGCGAGCGCGAGCCATCCTGGTTCAACGCGCCGGTTCCGGCATTCGGCCCGCTCGATGCGCGCGTTGCAATCGTCGGGCTGGCGCCCGGCCTGCAAGGCGCCAATCGCACCGGCCGGCCATTTACCGGCGATTTTGCCGGCGATTTGCTGTACGCGACCTTGAGCGAATACGGCTTTTCGCGCGGCGAGTTTCAGGCGCGGCCGGATGACGGACTGACTCTCGTCGACTGCCGCATCATCAACGCGGTACGCTGCGTGCCGCCGGAAAACAAGCCGACGACCGTCGAGATTGCCACCTGCCGGAAATTTCTCACCCCCGCGCTCGCCGAGATGTCGAAGCTGCGCGCCATCGTCGCATTGGGGCGCATCGCGCATGACAGCGCCGTCGTTGCACTCGGGGCCAAGCGATCAAAAAACGCTTTTGGCCACGCCAGCACACACAAGCTCGGCGCGCTCACGCTGTTTGATAGCTATCACTGCTCGCGCTACAACACGAACACCGGCGTGCTGACGCCGAAGATGTTCCGCGCCGTGTTCAAGGCCGTACGAAGTTACTTGGACGCGGGCGCATGATCCCGAAAAGTGGAAACCGGTTTTCGGATCAGATCATGCGCGTGAAAATTGAATCCATTCCAGCACGACTTCGGCGTTCTTGTCCGGCGGAAACACCGGATAGAATGTTTTCGTGATGATGCCGTCGTCGATAATGAGCGCCATGCGCTTGTGCAACGTCATGCCGGCAACGCTGAATGTCGGCAGCTTGATCGCGCGCGCGAAAGCGAGCTTGTCGTCGGACAGCACCGGGAACGGCAAATGCAGCCGCTCCGCCGCCTCGCGCTGATAAGGCGTGTCCTGCGTGGACAGCCCGAAAAGGTGAGCAACTCCCAGTTTCTTCAGTTCGGCGAAATGATCGCGGAAGCCGCACGATTGCGGCGTGCAGCCGCGCGCGCCGGGAATGGCGTCCCAGCCATCCGGCGGATCGACGCCAGGAACGCCGGTGCGCGGATAAATGTAGACAACCGTGCGGCCCCTGAGCTTCGACAGTTTGACGGGCGCGCCGTCAGTTGCGGGCAGCGCGATATCCGGTAACTTCATGCCGGTGAGATGTTTCGCCGCGCCGTCATCAGTTGGCGCCGGAATACCGGAGGGAAGATTGAGTGGATTGTGAATGAGTTCCGCCATGCCCGCCTCACCTGTAATTTTAAGCTGAAATCATTTGCACGCTTGCAGGAAGGCCGCAGCCTTCGCCTTCAGTCCCGTCACCGGCCAGGTCGCGGGTTTGATTGATCCGCTCACGGCAATCGGTTTCTCCGCGGTAAGTACTTTGAACAAAGTGTCGTCGCGCGTGATCTTGGTGCGCAACTCGGTGCCTGCGGTCATTTGAAAGTCGGCGCTCTTGCGCGAATTTCCGGCCAGCGTCGTCATCGTGCCGGCGCTTGCAAACGTCACCGTCACCGGTTCGCCGTTGCCTTTTCCCACCGAGGTGTTGGCGCCAACGCCGACTTCGATCGAGCCATCCGCGCGGCAATGCGCCCAGAACTCCTTGTCGACTTCGACTTCACCGGAGGAAGCTTGCAGATAGGCCCTGCCCTGTTTCTTGCTAACCTGCCATCCAATCTCGGCCGATGCCGTGATGGGCAACAGCAGAACGGCACCGCCGACCAGAACGCGCAACAACGGGGGCATCACATTTCTCATGACTGGTACGACATGAATTCCATCAGCGAGCCGTCGGGATCGCGGAAATAAACGCTGGTGCCCGCGCCCTTCGCGCCGGAGCGCTGCATCGGGCCACGCTCGACCGCAATGCCGCAGGCTTCGAGATGCTTTATCGCGTCCGCAATCGGGCCCGTCCATTCAAAGCACAGATCGCTGTTGCCTGGCATCACGGGCAGCCGGGCCACTTCCGCCGGCTTCACGCCGGGGCCGTGCACGTTGAGCTGGTTTTCGCCAAAGCGATAGGCAAAACCGCCCGCCGGGCGCGTTATCAGCTCCGCGCCCATAACCTGCGTGTAAAATTTGTTCGATCGCTCCCAGTCGGAAACGTGTATAACGCAATGATCTAATTTGATATTTTTCACTTCCCGCCTCCCACTCGCGAAAAAGTGTACTGCGGACGGCATCCGCCGTCACATGCATTCCGTATCTGCGTTGTTCGTACCTTTGATGCCGTCTCCTTGTGGGGGGACCAAGGCTACCTTTGAGACTAGGCAACGACACCATTCATTTCAGGGAGAGATTCTATGAACCGACGTGAAAGCCTGACGCTGATGGCAGGCGCAACAGCCGCCGCCACGATTTCAAGCCTCGCTATCCGGGGGCAGGCGCTCGCGCAGGCGCCGGCAATGGCCCCGGCAGCACCCGCCGGCCCGTTCAAGCTGCCGGAGCTGGGCTACGCCTACGAAGCATTGGAACCGAATATCGATGCCATGACGATGACGATCCATCATCAGCGGCATCACGGCGCCTTCATCACCAACCTCAACCAGCTTGTGGGCCGCTGGCCGGAGCTGGCGACGATGACTCCGGAAGCCATCGTCAGCGATTTGAGCAAAGTGCCGGAAGCCGTGCGCGGACCGGTCCGCAACAATGTCGGCGGTCACTGGAACCACACCTTCTTCTGGGACCTGATGACTCCGGGTGGCGCCAAGGAGCCGCCGGCGGCTCTCAAGACTGCGATCGCGACCGCATTCAACAGCCCCGAGGCGATGATGGAAAAACTCAACGCCGCGGGTCTTGGGCGTTTCGGATCAGGCTGGGCATGGCTCGTCGTCACGAAGGACAAGAAGCTCGATGTGGTCAGCACTCCGTATCAGGACACACCGCACATGGATCTCGGCGCGCGCCCGGTCATCGGCGTCGACGTCTGGGAACACGCGTACTATCTGAAATATCAGAACCGCCGTGGCGATTATCTCAAGGCCTGGTGGAACACCGTGAACTGGACCAAAGCCGCCGCTCACTTCACCAAAGCGATGGCCTGAACGGACAACAACAAGCTCGCGGCTGCGTTCGGTGGCCGCGAGCTAGTCCTTCTGCCGCATCAGGCGGCCGCGTTCGCGCTCCCATGAGCGCTTCTTGTCGCTCTCACGTTTGTCTTGCAATTTTTTGCCCTTGGCGAGCGCGATCTCGACCTTGGCGCGTCCCTTCTCGTTGAAATAGACCTTGAGCGGAATGAGCGTCATGCCCTCGCGCTCGACCGCGCCGGCAAGCTTGTTGATCTGCCGCTGATGCAGAAGCAATTTACGCGGACGCTTGGGTGCGTGGTTGTTGCGGTTAGCTTGCAGATATTCCGGGATGTTGGCGTTGACCAGCCAGATCGCGCCGTCACGCGAGTCGGCGTAGGATTCTGCAATAGTCGCCTTGCCGAGCCGCAATGATTTCACTTCCGTGCCGGTGAGCACAATGCCGGCCTCGAAGGTTTCCCCGATGGCATAGTTGAAGCGCGCCTTGCGGTTTTCCGCGGCGATCTTGAACCGGCGCTCTGGTTTGGCGGCCATCGATATTTTCCGGCAGTGGCCGAAGTTCTAGCGCGCCTTGAGCAGGTCGCGGATTTCAGTGAGCAGTTGTTCCTGCTTCGATGGAGCGGCGGCCTTCGCTTCTTCCTTACGCTGCATGCGAGCCATCGCCCGCACTATCATGAACAGCACCCAGGCGATGATGCTAAAATTCACCACCAGCGTGAGGAAGCTTCCCCACGCCAGCACCGCACCCTGTTTTTTCGCGTCGGCCAAGCTCCCGGCCGTCACGTTGGACGAGAGCGAGAGAAAATAATTGCTGAAATCGATGCCGCCGGTGATTGCGCCGATCACCGGCATGATGAGATCGTTCACCATCGATTGCACGATGGCGCCGAAAGCCGCGCCGATGATCACGCCGACGGCGAGATCGACCACGTTGCCGCGCATGGCGAATTTCTTGAAGTCTTCGAGCATGTCACACCCCCGGAGTTTTGACTGCGATACGCATCACCGGCAAGCGGGCCGGGAAAATATCCGGGCCGGCACGCCGCCTAGTTGATCAACCCGGCATGCACCATGGCTTCACGCACCACGGCCTTCGACTTGTCGCTGAGCGGCACCATCGGCAGCCGCACGGTGTCGGCGCACTTGCCGAGCACCGAAAGCGCGTATTTCGCCGGCGCAGGATTAGTCTCGATGAACAAATGCTGGTGCAGCGGCATCAGCTTGTCCTGCAGCTTGAGCGCAGTGGCATAGTCGCCCTTCAGGCATGCGCTTTGGAATTCCGCGCACAGGCGCGGCGCGACGTTCGACGTCACCGAGATGCAGCCGTGCCCGCCGTGCGCCATGAAACCGAGGCACGTCGCGTCCTCGCCCGAGAGTTGATTGAAGTCCGTGCCCATCGCCGCCCGCTGCTGCGAGGTGCGCACCACGTTGGCGGTTGCGTCCTTCACGCCGGCGATGTTCTTGAGATCGAAAAGCCGCTTCATGGTCTCGACCGACATATCGACGACGGAACGCGCCGGAATGTTGTAGATGATGATCGGGATGCCGATGGCGTCGTTGATCGCCTTGAAGTGCTGGTACATCCCCTCTTGCGTCGGCTTGTTGTAATACGGCGTCACGACGAGCACAGCATCGGCGCCCGCCTTCTCGGCGTGCTCCGAGAGCTCGATCGCCTCGGCGGTCGAGTTCGATCCGGCGCCCGCGATTACCGGCACGCGATCCTTGACCTGATCGATGCACCATTCGACCACCTGCTTGTGCTCGGCGTGCGAAAGCGTCGGGCTCTCGCCGGTGGTGCCGACGGGAACGAGGCCATTGGTGCCTTCGGCGATCTGCCAATCCACCAGCGCGCGAAATGCTTTTTCGTCGAGCGAGCCGTTCTTGAACGGCGTGACCAGAGCGGTGAACGATCCGCGGAATTGCGTCTTGGCGGCCATGACACTGTCCTTGCTCGAGCGCCGCTCGCATGCGGCGGCAACCGGCCATTGATATCGGGTCGCGCGGCCCGATGAAAGACCCAAGGAACTTTCGGCTGGCCCGTGCCCCGTTTCCGCCGCGCTCAGCGCTTAAGTGCCGCATCCTAAGGGTATCTCTTCGTCAACGTTATCGGTCGATTGTGTGTGCGCGCGGGCGTCGAATCGGGCAACAGACTTGAGGCAACGGAATCAATCATCGTGGATGATCGTAACCCATTCATAAAATTGATGTTTTTGGCGACGACGGCGCTTGCCGTAAGCGCCGCGCCGGGACTTGCCGCGCCCGTGACCGGCAAGGTTCCGCTGCCGCATCCGCGCCCCGCTATCGCCGCTGCGCCTAAAGCAACCACGGCGGCAAAAGTTTCGCCCGCCAATCCCGCCCGAACGCAAGCTGCGGTTCCGAACCAGCGTCCCGCCGTGCAAGCCGATGGTGCATCCGCTTTCGCCGCCGTGACGCGGCCCGGTTCGTTGCGCGGCGCGCTTGGCTCAAAGTTCCGCCCGGCATCGGTGCCGTTCGCGGCGGCCGCCACCGCCACGACATCAGCCACCGACAAGGCTGCGGTGAAACGGATGCTGGAACTGGTGCGCAAGAGCAAGGATGCGGAAGCCGACGCGGTCAAGAATACGATTGAGGATCCGCTCGCGCGCAAGCTTGCCGAATATTTGTTTCTGCGCAGTGAGAGCACCGCGCCGCGCTTCGACCGTTTCGCGGCCTTCATCGCCGCCAATCCCACCTGGCCGCACATTCCACTGCTGCGCCGCCGCGCCGAGAACGCGCTTTGGGACGACAATCGCGACGACAACACCGTGCGTAATTTCTTCGCCACGCAGCAGCCCACCACCGCGAAAGGCCGCTTCATCCTGGCGCGCGCGATGCTTGCGCAGGGCAACCGCGCCGGCGCCGAACTGCTCGTGCGCGAGGCCTGGCAGCAAAACGAGCTTTCCAGCGATGTCGAAAATCGCGCTCTCGACATGTTCAAGGATTTCATCACCACCACCGACCACCGCGTGCGCATGAATGTGCGCCTGTTCGCCGGCGATAACGAAGGCGGCCTGCGCGCGGCGACACGACTCGGCGGCAACGATCTGGCGATCGCACGCGCGCGCATCGCCATCGCCAAGAAGTCCGGCGACCCCAAAGCACTGCTCGACGCCGTACCCGCCGCCGCGCGGCGTGATGCGGGCTACATTTTCGCCCGCGCGCAGTGGATGCGAAAAAAGGACATGATCGCGGAAGCTGCGCAGCTCATGCTCACCGGGCCGAGCGATCCAATGGCTGCCTACGATGCCGACCAATGGTGGATCGAGCGCCGCCTGCTGCTTCGCAAGGTGCTGGATTCCGGCGATACACAGACCGCCTATCGTCTCGCCCGCGACGCGGCCCCGCCGACGCGCGGAAATTATCGCGCCGATTTCCATTTCACCGCGGGGTGGATCGCGTTGCGCTTCCTGCACGATCCGGCGAAGGCGCTGTCGCACTTCTCGCAGATCGCGGGCAGCTCGAACAATCCGCATGCGCTATCGCGTGCCGGCTATTGGCAAGGCCGCGCAGCCGAGGCAATGAACCGCCGCGCCGAAGCCAATGCGTTTTATCAAACCGCCGCGCCGCACTCGGCCACGTATTATGGGCAACTCGCGCGTGCCAAGCTCGGCCTGCCCGATGTCGGCGTGGTCCCCGCCCCGGTCATGACGCCGGAAGAGCGCGCCGCGCTCGGCCAGCTCGAAATCGTGCGCGCGGTCGATATCCTTTACGCTATCGACGAGCGCGATCTGATTGCCTCGATCATGGCGGAACTTGGCGAGCGCGCCACCGATATCAACGGGATTGCCGCGCTCGGCGAACTGGCGGCGCGCTACGGCGACGGACGCGCGATGGTGCATCTCGGCAAAGGCGCGCACGGACGCGGTCTGCCGCTCGATTACTACGCATTCCCCACTGTCGGCCTTCCCGATTACACGCGCATCGGACCCGCGATCGAACCGGCGGTTGCCTATTCGATCGCGCGGCAGGAAAGCCACTTCAACCAGAAGGTCGTTTCGCACGCGAACGCGATGGGCCTGATGCAGGTGACGCCCGCCGCCGGGCAATACATCGCCAAGAAATTCAAGGCGCCTTACGATAGAGGGCGTCTGCTCTCGGATCCCGTCTACAACATGCAGATGGGCGCGGCCGAACTCGGCGACCTGATCGAGTATTACCGCGGCTCCTACATCATGACCTTCGCCGGCTACAATGCGGGCCGCACCCGCGTTCGCCAGTGGGTCGAAGCGCACGGCGATCCGCGCGATCCCAAGGTCGATCCGGTCGATTGGGTCGAACTGATCCCGATCGCCGAGACGCGCAATTATGTGCAGCGGATCATGGAAAACATGCAGGTCTACCGGGCGCGCTTCGGCGGCAGCAACAAGCTGGTGATCGAAGCGGATATGCGCCGCGGCGCCGAGGCGAACTAGAACGCGGCTGCTCGTAGCGCTAGGTTTTGTTGGCCGGGGCCGCTAACTTAAAACCCGTGTTTATCAGCCGCACAATCACAGCTACGGATGGACTCAAACTGCACGCGCGGGACTATTCTCCGCGTGTGCCGCACGGTCTCGCTGTGGTTTGTTTGCCTGGGCTGGCGCGCACCAGCGCCGATTTTCATCCGCTCGCTGAAGCATTATCCGGCGGCGGCACGCATCCGCGCCGCGTGCTCGCGCTGGATTATCGCGGGCGCGGCCTGTCGGAATACGATCCCAATCCCGCCAATTATGCCCTCCATATCGAGCTTTCCGACGTGCTCAAGGTGCTGGCGACTCTCGATGTCACGCGGGCCGTTTTCATCGGCACTTCGCGCGGCGGCATTCTCACCATGCTGCTTGCCTCCATTGCGCCCGCGATGATTGCGGGTGCCGTGCTCAACGATATCGGTCCGGTGATCGAACCTGCGGGCCTGATGCGGATCAAAGGCTATGTCGGAAAACTGCCGCAGCCGGAAAGTTTCGATGACGGTGCTGCGATTTTACGCCGGTTGTTCGGCGCGCAATTTCCGAATCTTACAGCCGAAGACTGGCTGGCCAACGCTCGCAACACGTTCAAGCTGGAAAATGGCCGGCTGGTGCCGGCATACGACGTCAAGCTCAGCACAACACTCGATGCATTCGATCCGGAAAAGCCGATACCTGCGTTATGGAAGGAATTCGACGCGCTCAAAGGCGTACCGGTGATGGTGGTGCGCGGCGCCAATTCCGACATCCTCTCGCCGGCGACGGTCGAAGCTATGCGAGCGCGGCGTGACGCGCTTGAGATCGTCGAAATTCCCGATCAGGGCCATGCGCCGCTGCTGGCGGAAGCGGATACGATCCGCCGCATCGCGGTTTTCATCGAACACTGCGGCAACGCGCCGCCACGCTGATCCGGAAACACATCACGGATTCCAAAAAGAAGAACCCCCGCGGTTTTCACCGCGGGGGTTCCTAACTAGCTAACCGTGATCAGACAATGATCAGGGATAGAAGTTACGCTGCCAACGCATCGCAACGGCCCAGGCATCCTGGTCGGCGATGGCGGTCACAGGGTTGCTGATGGCTGTCGAACTGACAGCAGTCGAGGTTCCAGCCGAAGCGGTATTCAGCTTCGTGTACCAAACATCGAGACCGATGTTGATGTTTTTAGCCGGAGTCCACTCGGTACGTGCACCAACTGACCAAACAGCGAAGTTGTTCTGGCAGCTCGCCATAGCGGCAAGTGCTGACAGTGTGCACAGCTGAGCATTCGCGGTCGCGCTGTACTCAAACTTCGTGTAGCCCGCGTATGCAGCTGTGCGAAGCGTCGGGGACCAGCGGTGCTCGTAGATACCACCAATGTTCCAAGCCGTCGTCAGCTCAAGGTCGGTACCAACTGCCCCAAACACAGCGTCGGAGGCGATACCATAACCCAACGTCCCCGCGCCTGCGTTTGTTTTATTAAAGTAGGCAACGTTGGTCGCGTAAGCCGTTGCACCCTTGCTCCAGTTGCCCTGCAGCCACAACACGTCGCCGGGCATGCCGGGGATGTTGAGCTTCAAACCGGCACCAATAGCCGTGCCGATCTTGTCGCCGGGATGACCCTGAATGCCGAGAGTTGCGGCGCTTGCCGGGGCCCCATAGTAGAGAGCAGAGACTTGGTGCAAGGCACCCATCAACTGGGCAGAACCCCAGACTTGGTCAACGCGCAGGTTTGCAGTGATATCTGGCATTGACTGAGCAGCTTGGTCAGTAACTGGGGCAGTACCCATAGTGGTTGCAGTAAAGGCGGCAGTACCAGCTGCGGTGCCGTCGATAACGCTGTTACGGCGGCTATTGACGTCTTCAACAGCAAGCGAAGCCGACAGACCGTTGCCGAGTTGGGCAGTGTAGCCGAACACCGGCTGGCCAGCCGCGCCAAGGTTAGAACCAACGCGCGGGTTGCCGTAGTGGTACGGAGCATAGCTCATGAAGTCATAGAACGACGGAGCGATACCAACCGTGAAGCCAGCAAACTGGATGAACGCCCCAGTGGTGTTAACAATTTCGCCAGCTGCAGCAGTAGTGTCCGTGTCCTGGACTTGAATTTCGATATACGAACGCAGGGTACCGTATTCAGTCTGCGAACGTGCATCGGCGGATATCGAACCACGAGCAAGGAAGCCATACTGCAAGGTTGCGCGGGTTTGAGCACCCTGGGCGCCGCCGACGATGTCAGCAACGCCGCGTGTGGCCGCACCGCTTTCGAGTTGGACGCGGACATAACCACCAATCTTCAAGCACGTGTCCGTGCCCGGGATGTAGTAGTATCCGTCGCCATACAGAGAGCAGATCTTCACGTACTGGACCGGTTTGGCCTTAACGGGAAGATCGGCTGCCTGCGCCCCTGCCATCGCAACGAGACCCGCTGCGGTGCCAAGGAGAAGGCTTTTTACCATCTTCATCTTGAACCTCCAGATATTGTTATACTGAGAGGGTTCTGTATCCGCCGAGTGCGACAGGCACCGCTTTGGAAAGTCCCCTTTGTTCCCCACCAGGCTACTTTACTCACCACGCGATCTTCCCGACTTGGGCCTACCACTGGTGCGATCCGTCAACCGGACAGGGCGACTTGGGGATGCCCCCTCCGTCGCGCCTCGAACTTACCGGATGAGATCGGGGGTGCAACGAAGAAGCGCCCTTCCCACAGCCTCTGAAGGCAGTTTCCCGCCGGGTGTTGCCTAAAAACAACTCAACGCAAAAGGCCCCGGAAAAGCCCTCCAGGGTGAACGGTCCAGTGCTGGCTACGCAGGAGATTTCGCTGCAAATACAGAACGTACGGGACAATCAACGTCGCTACGTACGACAAAATTAACGAACTAAAAAACGAATCAATCGCCGAATAGGCATCCTGATTACCACCGCAGACCCGGAAGTTGAAGCGCATTGGCGCTGCCGCATTGCCAGCCATGACCAAAAGCCGGGCAGATGGAAAAGGTCAGCTAAACAGCCCCGCGCACTTGAGGCCTCGCACGCGGGGTCTTGCCCACCGCAATTTAGTGCTGGCGGAGACGGAGGGATTCGAACCCAGATTCTTGGCGATCGCGCCTCGGGCAAAGCCCGATTGCGCGATCGGGAAAAATCGAGGGTTCGTTATCCCATCCGAACCATCTTGCCAGAATGCCCTTGGCATTCTGGCAAGATGGCGGAGACGGAGGGATTCGAACCCTCGATACGCCTTGAGAGCGTATAACGGTTTAGCAAACCGCCGCCTTCAGCCACTCGGCCACGTCTCCGTCAAAGTCGGATATGCCCGAGGGTCGAAACCTTGGCAAGGAAACCTTAGAGCCGATTCCCCTGCGCGGTGGATCGTTAGCTCACGCGGCGGCGCGAACTTCCATCGGCTTTTCGACGGCCGGCGCTTCCGGGTTCGCCTTCAACCAGTCCCGCGCGGCGCGCTGCGCCAGGCCGATTTCCTTGTCGGACATCTGCGCGGCGATCTCGCGGCGAAGCGTGGTGGCATCCTTATGGCCGCGCATGGCGGCGATATTGAACCACTTGTGCGCCGAGACCATATCGACGGGAACTTCACGGCCGGTCGAATACATCATGCCGAGTTCGTAGAACGCATCGGCCCCCGCCGGCGCTTCGCTCAGCACCGCCCCATTCATCTCCACGACAGCCATTTCGGCCTCCCCCAATTATTTTGCCAAATCCGCCCCCGGATTCAGCGCCCCTGTACTTGGCCGGATGACAGGCCGAGTGACGCGATCATCTGCAGAAAATTTGAATGGGAGTTTAAGCGTCGCGATGAATCGATCATGAAGGCGCTTTGCCGCGCGCGGAGTGGTCCCGCGCAGCACGCGTAAAAAAGCCTTGATTTTCAGGCTTTTTCGCTACTCTTTGAGGGATTGCTAACTGTCCCTTTTTAGGTGGAAATAACCACGGGGGATTTTGGTTATTATAACGGGGATAGCCGCGCACCCTCGTCACGACTCACGCAGCGTTCCAAAACACGGAAAATTCAAAATGCATAAAACTTCCACCGCCGCAGTCCTGCTTCTCGCTTTGATGTCGAGCCCGGTGCTGGCCGCCGACCCGAGCGGCACGTGGATGTCGGAAGACGGCGGCACCCGAGTGCGCATCAGCAATTGCGGTGAGTCGCTTTGCGGCAGCGTGGTGTGGCTGAAAAATCCGATCGACAAGACGACCGGAAAACCGAAAACCGACAAGTTCAATCCGGACGACGGCAAGAAGAACCGCCCGATGCTCGGCCTGCAGGTGATCCTGGGCATGAAGCCGAACGGCACCGACAGGTGGTCCGGCCAGATTTATAACGCCGACGACGGCAAGACCTATCGCAGCAATCTCATGCTGCAATCGCCGACCAAGGCGCGCGTCGAAGGCTGCGTGCTGCAGATCATCTGCATCGGCGAAAGCTGGACGAAAGTCGCCGAACGCTGAGCGTCACTGCGCACGCTGGTTGAACAGCACGGCGCGCACCTTCGGGTCGTGCATGTCGACCTTGGACGCCTCCTCCACCCGCAAATGCAAGCCGCGCTGAACGGCGGGACGCGCTTTGAGCGTCTCAAGCCAGCGCTTGAGGTGAGGAAACTGGTTGATGTCCTGCCCCTGCCGGTCCAGCCGGTTGGCCCAGCCGACGCAAGCCATGTCGGCGATGGAGTATTTACCGGCCAAAAATGGGCGGTCTTTCAGGCGCGTATTCATCACGCCGTAGAGCCGATTGCATTCGTTGGTGTAGCGATCGATCGGGTATTGCAGCTTTTCCGGCGCGTAATGGCGGAAATGATGCGTCTGCCCCGCCATCGGCCCTAAGCCCCCCATCTGCCAAAACAGCCATTGATCGACTTCGACCCGGCCACGTTCGTCGGCTGGATAAAATTTGCCGGTCTTGCGTCCGAGATATTGCAAAATCGCGCCGGACTCGAACACCGAGATTGATCTGCCGCCCGGCCCGTCCGGATCGACAATTGCCGGCATCCGGTTGTTCGGCGAGATCGCGAGGAAACTCGGCTTGAACTGCTCGCCGGTGGAAATGTTCACCGGGATCATCTTGTAGGGGAGCGCGCACTCCTCAAGCATGATCGATATCTTCCAGCCGTTCGGAGTCGGCCAGTAATACAGCTCGATGGGTTTGGCGGATTTCGCTTTGGATTTGACGGCCGGTTTGGCTTTCGCTTTGAGCCTGGTTTTGGACTTCGCTTTTGACTTCGATTTGGCTCGCGCCATTGGACCGCTCCATCGCGTTGAACAGATCACCTAAATATGCCGCCCGCTTAGTGCAACTGTTTCACTCCGGCGGCATTATTCAAACGTAGTTTCCAAACTTGTTTCGTCCGATGGACGGCTGCGCCATGGGCGAATATCTTCCTCAGCAGCGCCGCCTTCGCCCCAAGGCGGCTCGCGCAAACGGGGCTTGGAGGCTCACATGTTGAAGCACGTTCTAGCCGCTCTGGTGTCGGCATCGCTCATCACCGCCGTGCCGCTGAGTGCTGTGCAGGCACAGGGCACGACGCAGGACGCGAAGGCAAAAGCCAAGGCTG
>CAMDSH010000024.1 GCA_945907045.1 Rhizobium sp. Q54
CCTTGATGGCCACGCACTCTTGCCAAAACTTATCCTGGGGGTAAAGTTCACTAACGGGTTGGAGGTCATCGCCAAGGCGAGCGACCTTCAGGACGAAACCGCCGCCTAAAAGATCAGGCCGTCACCAACTTTAGGCGATAGCTCGATCCACGTCATCGACACCGTTCTGTTGCCGGGCTGATCCCCCCACCCAGCAACGCGGGAGCGTGCCTGATGGGGCGCTCCAAAGGAGCCCTCTCCCTGCCCAGGGAGGGGGCTTTTCCTTGTTAACCACCCGCTAACCATAAACTGGGCAAATTTTGCCTGGGGAAGGGGTAATCGCCCAAAGCGATTCGCTTTCGCCGGCACCGTTGCAACGACGGCACCCGTTTTATGACGATTGTATTTGAACTGCGTCCGAGCCTCCGGGGGCGAGAGGCAGCGCATGATCCCGAAAAGTGGATACCGGTTTTCGGACAAGATCGTGCGCCCAGGAACGTAAGGGCTAAATGACGGACGTCACGGCCGCCTCACCAGAGAGCGGCAGCAAATTTCCGGGTTGGGGCGATCTCGGCGCGCTGATGAAACGCGGCGATCTGGCGCTCGCGTTCGGCGTGCTCACGATCCTGGTCGTGCTCATCCTGCCCCTGCCGCCGCTGCTGCTCGACTTCGCGCTGGCAATCTCGATTGTCTTTTCCGTGCTGATCCTGATGACGGCGTTGTTCATCCACACGCCGCTGGAATTCTCCGCCTTCCCGACCGTGCTCTTGATCGCGACCATGCTGCGGCTGGCGCTCAACCTCGCCTCGACGCGCCTCATCCTGGCGCACGGGCACGAAGGCACCGACGCTGCCGGCCACGTCATCGAGGCGTTCGGCAATTTCGTCATGGCGGGAAATTTCGTCATCGGCGTGATCGTGTTCACGATCCTCGTCATCGTGAACTTCATCGTCATCACCAAAGGTTCGGGCCGCATCGCGGAAGTCGCCGCGCGCTTCCATTTGGACGCCATGCCCGGCAAGCAGATGGCGATCGACGCCGACTTGTCGGCCGGATTGATCGACGAGAACGAAGCACGCAAGCGCCGCAAGACGCTGGAAGACGAAGGCGGCTTCTTCGGCGCCATGGACGGCGCATCGAAGTTCGTGCGCGGCGACGCCATCGCCGGCCTGATGGTCGTTTTCATCAACGTCATCGGCGGCATGATCATCGGCATCGCGCAGCAAGGTTTGAGCTTCGCCGACGCCGCGCGCTCTTACACGGTGCTGACCGTCGGCGACGGCCTGGTCACGCAAATTCCCGCGCTCATCGTCTCCACCGCAGCGGGCCTGCTGGTGTCGAAAGCCGGCGTCTCCGGCGCCGCCGACAAGGCGCTGTTCGCCCAGCTCTCCGGTTATCCCAAAGCGCTCGGCATGTCCGGCGGCGTGATGATCGTTATGGCGATGTTGCCAGGAATTCCGCTGCTTCCCTTCATGGCGCTCGGCGGCGGCGCGGCGGCGCTCGCTTATTTCATCGACAAGCGCACGCGCACACAAATTGCCGCGGAAGCGACCAAGGCCGATACCGCCGCCAAGGCGGAGCCGGCGGAAGAGCCAATCTCGACCGCGCTCAAGATGGACGACCTCAAGATCGAAATTGGCTACGCGCTGCTGCCGCTCGCCAATTCCACCGACGGCACCGACCGGCTCACCGAGCAGATCAAGGCGCTGCGGCGCTCGATCGCGGTCGAAATGGGCTTCGTCATGCCGGCGGTGCGCATCATCGACAATATGCTGCTCGAAGCCAACACCTACGCCATCAAGATCAAGGAAGTGGAAGCTGGTTCCGGCCGCATCTGGCCGAACCAGTACATGGTCATGGACCCGGCCGGCGCGCAGGTGAACCTGCCCGGCACGCACACGACCGAGCCGACGTTCGGCCTGCCGGCCACCTGGATCGACGCAGGATTGAAGGAAGAAGGCGCGCTCAAGGGCTACACCGTGGTCGATGCCGCGACCGTGCTCTCGACGCACCTCACGGAAATTCTCAAATCCAACATGTCGGAATTGCTCTCCTACGGCGAAGTGCAGAAGCTGCTCAAGGAAGTGCCGAAGGAACAGGCCGAACTGCTCAAGGACCTGGTGCCGGCGCTCATCACCGTCTCCGGCATCCAGCGCGTGCTGCAAATCCTGCTGGCGGAGCGCGTATCGATCCGCGACCTGTCCTCGATCCTCGAAGGCATCGCCGACGCGCTCACCGTCTCGCGCAATCCCATCACCATCGCCGAGCATGTGCGCGCGCGGCTCTCGCGCCAGATCTGCGCGCAGTATTCCTCGACCAACGGCTACCTGCCGCTGATCGCGCTGTCGGCCAAGTGGGAGCAGAATTTCGCCGAATCCATCGTCGGCCAGGGCGACGAGCGCACGCTCGCCATGCAGCCCTCGCGATTAAGCGAATTCATTACCCTTATTCGCGAGCGCTTCGAGGCGGCGGCGCGCGAAGGCGAAGCCCCGGTGCTGGTCACCTCCGCCTCGATCCGCCCGTTCGTGCGCGGCATCGTCGAGCGCTTCCGCGCCCAGACCAGCGTGCTGGCGCAGTCGGAAATCCATCCCCGCACGCGGCTTAAAACCGTCGGCAGCATCTAGCCGCCTTCACTCCTTCTCACTTCCTTTCACCGATCCGTGATGAGGCCTTGGGAACTTTTCCCGGGCTCCCATGTTGGGTCCATGAACGTTTGAACCTTTATCCCGGACGCACCGACTAACCACTGAGACCAGGGAGGATTGCCATGAATTCGTCGCTTTACACTGCCGATCGCGCAACCCACCTGAAAATCGTGGTGGTCGCGCTGATTGCCGCGACAGCCATTGCCGCCATTGGCATCGCCGCGCGCGGCGTCAATCTCGGCACCGACGTCCTGATCGCGCAGCGCGCCCCGGTGGTCAAAGCCGGCGCGCCGGTGGTCTGGACCGCCCGCGAGATCAACACCATTCGCTGAACGTAACTGACCCTTAGCTGCATCTGACCTTCCCAACTTCAAACGCGCCCTTCGGGGCGCGTTTTTTTCTTGGCCATCCGAAGGGCGTGGGTTTGCGCCCAGTCATATATTTCCGTGGCTATGTGAATGGCGGGTGTAACCGCAGCGTTGTCACCCAAGGTTGAAGAATAAAGTTCCACGCCGTTCACACTCGCCGATTTGAGTACTGTTGCCCGGCCAAAAGAGACGCTAATTTGCCCTCTGGGCTCGTCCGCCAGCCGGCGTCGAGGGCGTGAGGTACTATGTGTAAGCGTTGGTTTTGGTGGGCTGCGAGTGCGGCCGCGGGGGCCTGTGGCGCCTCGCTTTCCACCCTCATCATTGCCATCGCGCTGACGCTGCCCGCGGCGCCGGCGCAGGCAGCCTGCTCGCCGGCCGCGCCCGTGAACAACACCACCGTCACCTGCTCGGGTACCACCACCGATCAGAACGCGCCGGACGGCTACGGCAGCGGCACGGACACCGGCCTCACTATCAATGTGCTCTCCGGCGCGACGGTCACGAGCACGACCGACAATGGCCTCAATCTCAATGGCGCCGGCGCGTCGAACACCGTCAACAACTTCGGCACAATCACCGGCCTCAACAACGGCATCCTGGCTTTCAACGGTACGCTGGTCCTGAACAACTACGGATCGATCTCAGGCACCGATCCGGGCTTCGCCGGCGGCGTCTCGGCCAACGATCTCATTCTCATGAACTTCGGCAGCATCACCGGCGGCGCCGACGCCGTCTTCGGTAATAACACCGCCTATGTCGTGAACTACGGCACCATCACCGGCTCCGACAACGGCATCAAAGCCTTCGACGCCTTCATCATTAACTACGGCACCATCTCGGCGACCGCAGGGTTCGGTGTCGGCGTCGATATCACCAATTCAGGCACCCTCATCAACTACGGAAGCATCACCGCCACCGGCGCAAACACCAAAGGCGTCACCATCCTCAACGAAGGCACCGTCTATAACTACGGGTCAATCCGCGGGGTGGGAGCGAACGCCGTCGGCATGTTCGTCGACACCAACGCCAACGTCTACAACAGCGGCAGCATATTCGGCACGCTGACCGGCATCGCCGGCAAGAACGTCAACCTCACGAACACCGGCACCATTGTCGGCAACACCGGCATCGCGTCGAACGCCGGCGGCACCGCCTGGACGGTCGTCAACTCCGGCATCATTCAGGGCACCGGCGGCACCGCCATCAACCTGACCAACACCGCCGACGACAGCCTGACGTTCCTCGCCGGCTCGCGCATCATCGGCGCCATCACGCTCGGCGTGGGCGACGGGCTGCATTTCAACGGCGGCAACAATAACCTCACTTTCACCTCGCTCACCGGCAGGACGACGGACGGCACAACGCCGTTCGTGCGTTCGGGCAACCGCGTGGCCTCGGTCGATCCGACCAGCTTCGCCGTCGCCGACCGCACGATGACCGATGTCACGCGCGCCATCTCCGGCGTGATCGATTCCCGCGCCGGCGAAGCGCCCGCCAATCCGCAAACCGGAGCCACCGCCTTTGCCTCCGCCGGCATCGCGGACCGCGCCAACGACGCCTTCGCCGGCATCCCTTCGCTCGCCTACGCGCGCGACGACGCTGTGATGTTCAGGAACCCGAACGCGACGGCGCAGGATGGCACCGGCGTCTAGGCCAAGGGTTTCGCCGGCCAGCGCACCCAGCAGGCCGAGGGCACCACGCTGCGAACGATGACCAGCTTCTTCGGCGGCGTGTTCGGCATCGACAAAGCCTTCCGGCACGATTTGCGGCTCGGCGTATTTCTCGGCGCGGGCAGGACCCGGCAATCGACCGAGGTCGATGTCGGCAGCATCGACAGCGATCTGGCGTTCGGCGGCGTTTATGGACGCCACACCTTCGGCGCGTCGTTCCTCGATGTCTCGCTGCTCGGCGGATACAGCCGCAACGCCTCGACACGCAACATCAACAACAACATGATTCCCGGCGGCCTTGAATATGCCAAAGCTGCATTCGACGGCTGGTTCATCAGCCCGGAGATCGCCTACGGCTACCGTTACGCATTCAACAACGAATGGTCGCTCACGCCGGCCGCGCGGCTGCGCTACCTCGCCACCATGCTGGGCGGCTACACCGAAACCGGCTCAACCGCGAACCTGACCGTAAACGCCCGCACGTTGCAAAACATCGAGGAGCGCGGCGATCTCACGCTCACGCGCACGATTACCCATTCGCAGACCGAACGCATCCAGACCAGCGCAACGCTCGGCGTGCTCGGCGTGCAGCGCGCGGGCAGCAGCAATGTAGGCGCGGTATTGCTGGGCCAGAATCTTGCCTTCGCCGCGCCGGGAAGCAGCAGCCTCACCGGCGTCTATGGCGCGCTCGGCCTCGACTGGCGCACGCGCGGCGGCGTGTCGTTTTTCAGCGGCGCCGAATACACCACGATGTCGGATTCCAGCACGACCATCACCGGAAAAGGCGGCGTTCGGGTCGCGTTCTGACGCCGCTATCTAGTTGTGATGCTGACAGGCGAAGACGCGTATCAGCTCGCGGCTTGCCGCCGGGATGGCACGGTCGGCGGCGAGATTTTTCGCCGCGGTCCGGCAAGTCAGCCAGAAATAATTTCCCATTGGATCGATCACCAGCCGCGCGGGTGCGAAATCCGGCGCCAGCAGCACCGAGAGATAAAGCGTCGTCGAATTCCACGACAGCCGGTTGAGCTTTTCGCCGAGCCGCTCCGCCGACACGAAGCGCGGATCGCCCAGTCTCGGATCGGATGCTGTCCCCATCGCCAGCGCGCGGATTCCGGATTTGTATTCGGTCCAGGCAACGATGAATTTGGCTGTCTCGACCGCATGGATCAGCATCACCAGCAGGAACGCGCAGGTGGCGGCGCGAACCATTGCGCCGGTCGCGCATACTTTCATCGCGCGCGGCAGCAACGGAACCTTGAGCTTCAACCGGCCTTCCGCGCTGAGCAAATAGCCCGCCGCCAGCAGGCCGAACACCGGCGTCGCGAGCAGCACAATCGTGCGCAGGAAATATCTGTTTTCGGTGTGCAGCGACTGATCGAACCATAGCCAGTAAATGCCAAGCGCGATGGCCACGATCACGGCGGCGTAGACGTGGGCCTGCGCCAGCTTCAGACGCTGGAGAGCCAATACGATGAGGCCGTAAGCGGCGATTGTCGCCACTATCAGCACGAACAGACTGTCGGTGAAAACGCGCGGGCTGAAGAAACGCAGCGCAGCGGGGAAAATAACCCCCGCCGCATAATGGTCGGCGGGGAAAGTAATTTTTACGGCAGCCCATATCAGGATGACGGCGGCGAGCATGACGGCGATGCGCCGGAAAACTTTGTCGCGCCGTCCGCGCAGCGAAAGCGTCGCGCCGATGACGATGGCAAAAACCAGCCCGCCGTCATGGCTGAGCCCCAGCATCAGCAGCAGCGCGAAAACCAGCGCATGCCCTGCAAAGCTTTCACGCGGATAATGACTGACCGCAAGCGCCGGCCAGAACAGCGCATGCGCGATCAGCATTTCGCTCGGCGCGCCGAACACCATCGGGCCGAGCAGCGCATTCGACGCACATGCAAAGCTGAAGATGACGCGGCCCTTCGAGCGGTCGGCGGCGTATGTGCCGATCAGCCCGAATAGCTGCGCCCCGAAAAACAGGAAACCGTAGAGCGCGATTCCGCCCTGCGCGTCTTTGGTCAGCGCGACATAAGTTTCCGCCGGCAGCAGCGAATAGAGATAGACGAACACGCGGCCGGAAATATTGTGAAAATGGAACGCCCAGGCGTCCTGAGCGGCGGCGGAATAGGAAAAAATCGAGCCGTCGCCGAATATCTGAAACTGAAAGCCGAGCCCGGCCACGATGAAAATAATCGCCCAGACGATACCGCCCGCGATGGCGACGCTGCGCAGCCTGCCGATTTCGGAACTTGCCATGCCGGAACTTGCGCGGCTTTTGCGCGGCTTCACTTCTCGAACACCAGCATGATGTAGCGCACCGTTCCGCGCCGGTGCAGCCGCTCCAGATGCAGGCCGCCGATTTCGGCATCGCTCAGGCGCTCGAATCCCTGTTTGGTTTTTTCCGCGCGCTGCGAGGACAGATCGATCAACGCAGCGTCGAGATCGGCCTCCGCGCGCGGCTTCATCAAATGCGAGAAGTCCTGCTCGGCGATCAGCCGCAAACCCGCCGCCTGCGCCAGCGCCTTCCACCCCGGCGCGGACAGCGCGACCGGGCAACGCCACGCCTGCTTGAAACCGGCGATGTATTCGGCGTCAGCCGCTTTCGTCTCATCTAGCGGCATATCGTCCACGATGATAAGCCGCCCTCCCGCATCGAGCGAAGCCACGAGATTGTTCAGCGTGCGTTCCGGATCGGCGCTGTGAATGAGGCTCTCGATCGCGACGATGACATTATAACGGCCCGACAGCGGCGCATCGTACGACGCCAGCCGAAATTGAATGGCGCCTTCCAGCCCGCGCGCCTTCGCGATGCCGTTGGCGTAACTCCATTGCTCCTCGGAAATCGTCACGCCGGTCCAGCGCCCGCCGTGCACGCGCAGGCAGCGGAAGCATGTTCCGCCATAGCCGCAACCGGCGTCGAGGCCGCGCGACGCGCCGTGCGGCGGCATGAACGGATCGATGAACTTGTAGACCGTGTCGGGCGAAAACTTATCCGTGTCGCTATCGATCAGAAAACGATGAATCGTATCGTTCTCCAGCCCGGAGAACACCTGGAAGTCCTTGTCCTTCGAAGTCCAGCGATGAAGCTCGTCGTAATAGAGCGAAACGTCCTGCGTCATGAGCCGGTGTATACGCCCTTCAGTTCGCCGTCGCGCTGATGTTGGCCGCCTTGATGATCGGCCACCATTTCGCGATTTCGGCCTTCTGGAATTTTGCCAGCCCTTCCGGCGTCTGATCCGCCTTGGCGGCGACGTCGAGGCCGAGTTCCGAAAACCGCTTCTGCACTTCGGGATCGGCAAGCGCTTCGCGCGTCGCGGCGTTGAGCTTGGCGATCACGTCTTTCGGCGTGCCCTTCGGCGCGAAGAAGCCGAACCAGCCGGACATATAAAGTCCCGGCACGCCGGTCTCGTCCGAGGTCGGGATGTCCGGCATCGAGGCGGAGCGCTTCGGCGACAGGTTCGCAATCGACTTGATCTTGCCGGCGCGGATTTGCGGGAGCGCCACCGCGCCCTGCACCACCAGCAGGTCGACCTGCCCCGAAATCAGGTCGGTCATCGCAGGGCCCGCGCCGCGATACGGAATGAACTGCACCTTCTGCCCGGTCGCCTTCTCAAACAGAATGCCGGTGACGTGCGCCGCCGCGTTCTGGTTGACGAAGTTGATCTTGCCGGGGTTCGCCTTCATCCAGGCGACGAGTTCCTTCAGATTGTTCGCGGGCAGATCCTTCTTCGCGACCATCAGCTGCGGATTATTGGAAATCAGCGCGATCGGCTCGAAATCCTTTTCGAGATCGTGATCGAGCTTGTAGATGATGCTGCCCACATGCGTGTCCCACTGGCCGATGTCGAAGGTGTAGCCGTCCGGCGCCGCGCGCGCGAGACGCCCGACCGCGATGGAGCCGCCGGCGCCGCCGACGTTTTCGATGATGACCGGCTGACCCAGAATGGGCCGCATGCGCTCGGCCATGATGCGCGCGGCAACGTCGGTCGAGCCGCCCGGCGGGAACGGCACGATCAGCGTGATCTGGCGATTTGGATATCCTTGCGCCTGCGCGCTCGCGATGGCGAATAATGTGAACGCAATCGCAATGAAAATTTTCTTCATGGCCGCCCCTCCCCTGATGCCGTCTTTTTCTCGTTATGCGAATGATAGGCCTATGGGCCTGCGAGGGGGAAGGGGGAAACCGCCGTGTTCCTGTGTTATGCCTGCGGATACAAATGACCCAACATCCGCGCAACTGGCTTGCCATCTGGATCGCAGCGCTCACCGCGTTCATGCCATCCGCGCGCGCGGCCGGCATCGAACCGATTACGCCCGCGCAATGCGACGAGATGAAAGCGCGCGGCGTCATGAATCCGGGGAGCCCGGTAGGCTGCGCGCGGCTGCGGCTGGTGAAATTCAGTTACGCGGGGTTCGACGGAAAGACTCACGACGACGGCGAGATCGTCGTGCTCGACGCGGTCGCCGAGCACGTCCGCAATATTTTCACGCAATTGCAAAAGCGCGGCTTCCCCATCGCCAAGGCAAAACAGATGAACGCCTATAAAGGCGACGACGACGCCTCGATGGCCGACAACAACACCTCGGCGTTCAATGTCCGCTATGTCGCCGGCACCAGCAGGCTGTCGATGCATTCTTACGGCACCGCCATCGACATCAATCCCGTTCAAAATCCCTATGTGACGCGCTCCGGCGGGGCGCTCGTCTACAATCCGCCGGCGAGCGCCGCTTACGCCGACAGAAAGAAAACGCATCCGGCATTTGCGGAAAGCGTGCGGGATATTTTCACCGCCAACGGTTTTGACGTCTGGGGCGGCGCATGGGCGGACCCCGACTATCAGCATTTCCAGTTGAGCGCCGCGATGGCGGAGCGGCTGGCGCGGCTCTCGCCGGTTGAGGCAAAGGCAGAGTTCGATCGCTACGTCGCGGCCGCAACCGTGCTCAAACGATCTTGAATTTCTTCGGGTCCCACGGCGGCTTGGGATATTGCGGGTTCATGCCGTCGAGCGTTTCGCGCACGATGGCGGCGACGGCGGCGTTGCGCGCCCATTTGCGGTCGGCGGGAATGACGTGCCACGGCGCCCAGGCGGTCGAGCATTTGTCGAGCATCAGTTCGTAAGCCGCCTGGAATTTGTCCCACAGCTTGCGGTCGTCGAGGTCGGACGGATTGAACTTCCACTGGCTCTTGCGCTCGTCGAGGCGGTCCTGCAATCGCTCGCGCTGCTCTTTCTTCGAGATGTGCAGCATGAATTTCAAAATCTTCGTGCCGTTCCTGGCTAGGATTTTCTCGAACGCGTTGATCTGCTCGTAGCGCGCTTCTATCTCGTCCGATGGCGCGAGCTTTCGCACGCGCCCGACCAGCACATCCTCATAATGCGAGCGGTTGAAAATTCCGATGAAGCCGCGGCGCGGACAGGCGATATGCGCACGCCAGAGAAAGTCGTGCGCCAGTTCCTCCTCGCTCGGGCGGCGGAAGGGCGTGACGACCACGCCGAGCGGACTCGTCTCCTTGAATACGTGGCGGATGGTGCCGTCCTTGCCGGCGGTGTCGATGCCCTGCAATACGACGAGCAGCGCGCGTTTGCCCTCGGCGAACAGCCGGTCCTGCAACTCGTCAATGGCGGCGGCATCTTTCCCGCTCTGCGCTTCGGCGGCCGCGCGGTCGGGGAACGCGGTCATGCCGGCGGGATCGCGCCGGTTGAGATGCGCTTTTTTGCCCGGCTCGATCCGGAATTTCGCCGCGAATTCTTTGGCCATGCAGGTGCCCCGCGCTTGCCGGAGTGCATCATCGGCGGGATGCGCGCATCATCGCAAGCCCAAAGAGAAACCCCGGGGATATCGCGCCCCGGGGTTTCGTTATCGTCGTGCCGTGACGTGCCGCTTATTTGGCGCGCCGCCAGACCACTTCGCCGGTTCCAGAACCGAGCGAGGACGAGGACGGCGGGATGACGTATTTCAGCTCATCGCCGCTGATCGTGAACGCTCGCTTCTGCTCGGTGCCTTCCCAGTTCGGGAACATCGCGTGTTCGATCTTGAAGATGATGGCCCGGTTCGCCTCATCGACGGTGTAGGTGCCGAAGTGCGGATTGTTGTTCTTCAGAACGGCCTGGTTGTCCTCGGGCGTGCCCTTGGTGCGGTCGGGCGAGGCGAACTTGGCCTGTCCGCCGCGCATCACCTGAATGGCATAACGGCCGGCGGCATCGAAGGTGAGAATGCCATGCGGATTGGGACCGAACGGCTGCACGCTCTTGCCGTCGGGGCCGGTGTTGGTGTTCGACACCAGAATCCAGGTGCCGTGCAGATCCTTGGCCGATTGCGCAGCAGCATCGCCCGCGATCGCGCCAAGGCCGAGCGCCGCCATCGTCACCGCGGCGAACGCGCCGCAAAGGCGCTGCCTGATTGTCTTCTTCGTCATTTCATCCTCCGTTGAATATCGACCGCGCCATCGCGATCGATGCGAGCGGAGATTGCGTGACCTGCGGCGATAAGACTTTGCCGCAGCCTTGAGTTAAGATTGGAATTGGCTTGAATATCCGTCCAAAGAAGCCGGCACCCCCCCCCTTTAACGCCGTCCGGGCTCCCTGAAACGACATATTAAACGGCGATTTTGAGCCCCCACATGCAATTCAGGTTTGGAGACCACGCGCTTGACGTTGGCCGGCGCGAGCTGACGCGCGCAGGCGACCAGATACCGGTCGGCCCGCAGGTCTTCGATCTGCTGGTCTATCTGGTGGAAAACCGCGCGCGCGTGGTCAGCAAGGACGATCTGCTGGAAGCCGCCTGGAACAGGCGGATCGTCTCGGAATCGACGCTCACCAGCCACATCAATGCGGTTCGCACGGCGGTCGGCGACAGCGGCGAAAAGCAGCATCTGATCCGCACCGTCGCCCGCAAGGGCTTCCGCTTTGTCGGCGAGGTCAGCGAGACGCAGGCGCAAACCGCCGAAGCCACGCTGGTGCCGGCGCTGTCGCTTCCCGACAAGCCCTCGATCGCCGTGCTGCCGTTCCAGAACATGAGCGGCGATCCGGAGCAGGATTATTTCGCCGACGGCATGGTGGAAGACATCATCACGGCGCTCTCGCGCATGAGTTCGCTGCTCGTCATCGCGCGCAATTCCAGTTTCACCTACAAGGGCCGCGCCGTTGACGTAAAGCAGGTCGGCCGCGAACTCGGCGTGCGTTACGTGCTTGAGGGCAGCGTGCGCAAGGCGGCGAACCGCGTGCGCATCACCGGCCAGCTCATCGATGCCGCCACCAGCGCGCATCTTTGGGCGGACCGCTTCGAGGGATCGCTGGAAAATATTTTCGATCTGCAGGATCAGGTGACGGCGAGCGTCGTCGGCAAGATCGCGCCGAAGCTCGAGCAAGCCGAGATCGAACGCGCCAAGCGCAAGCCGACCGCCAACCTCGACGCTTACGATTATTATTTGCGCGCGATGGCGAGCCTTTATCAGTGGACACGGGCGTCGAACGACGAAGCGCTGCGGCTGCTGTACAAGGCGATCGAACTCGATCCGAATTTCGCCACGGCGCACGGCGTCGCGGCGTGGTGCTACGTCTGGCGCAAGACGCAAGGCTGGGTCACCGACCGCGCGCAGGATACCGCCGAGTCGACGCGGCTGGCGCGGCTCGCGGTGGACCTCGGCAAAGACGACGCGGTGGCGCTCTCCGCCGGCGGCTACGCGCTCGCGCACATCACCGGCGATCACGACGGCGCCATCGCCTATATCGAGCGAGCGCTCGCGCTCAATCCGAACCTCGCCGGAACGTGGCTCAACAGCGGCTGGGTGCGAACCTGGCGCGGCGAATGGCAGGTCGCCATCGAGCATCTGGCGCGCGCCATGCGCCTGAGCCCGCTCGATCCTATTTTATTTCGCATGCAGGGCGCGACCGCGCTGGCGCATTTTTTCGCCGGTCACGACGACGAAGCGTCCGCCTGGGCGGAGAAGGCCTACCGCGAGAACCCGAATTTGCAGCAGGCGCTGCGCGTCGCCGCGGCAAGCCATGCGCTCGCCGGGCGCACCGCGGAAACGGCGAAAGTCGTCGCGCGCGTGCGCCAGCTCGACCCCGGCCTGCGCGTGTCGAATTTGAAGGACCGGCTGCCGCCGCTTCACCGGCCGCAGGATCTCGCCAGATACGTCGATGGTCTGCGGAAAGCCGGCGTGCCGGAGTAAGCGGCGGAAATTTTCCTGAAAATTTTCGATGCGCGCCCCGGCCGCCGAACTGGCGTATAGTCCGCGTCTATCAGCGCAAGCTTGGAGAGCGCCGTGACCGCACTCATCATCATCGTCTGGGCCATCATCGGCGCCGCCATCGGCATCGTCATCGGCGGCGTCATCGCGCCCGGTTTCGGCTACCGCGACATGGAAGGCATGTCCGGCATCTTCGCCGTGCTCTTCATCGCGCCCATCGGGGCGCTGGCGGGCGCCGCGCTCGGCCTGAAAGTCGCGCGCAAATATGCCGCCGAGCGCCAGAAAATCGTCGCCTTCAGCATACTCGGCGTCGTAGCCGCCATCCTTGCGGGCTTCGCCTTCGAGTTCATGACCAACGACATGCTCAAGCAATCGTCCACGCTGATATTCGAAGTTCGCTCGCCGGCCGGCACGCCGATGCCGGCATGGGATAAAATTTCGGGACACCTTCGCAGCAAGGGCAATGATGGCAGCAGCATCTCGTCCTACGCAGACACCGCGCGCAGCCACACCGGCAACACCCTCGTGCTGCAGGGCACCGTCGCAGTGTGGCGGCAGACCACGGATCGCTTTGTCACGTTCCGCGCCGGCGACGGGCCCGTGCATTTGTTCCGCATCAACGCGCCCGCCAAGCCCGTCGAGACCAAGGAAATGAGCGCGTGGACGAAAACCGAATTCATCGAAGAAGGCAAAACGAAGCGCGCGCCGAAAGAGGGCGAGGCGCTCGAAATCCGCTATCGCATAAACTAGCGCGGGAGCGGATCGGCTTTATCGGATCGTTCATGGCGCCTGAATGAAACGCTTTCTCATCTTTGCCGTGCTGGGGCCGCCGCTGGGTTCGCTGGTGGGCTTTTTCATATTGCTGCCCGCGATCTCCCTGATTGCCGGCGACGGAAGCGGCCTCGACGCATCGAGATTGATGGCGTTCGCCGTAACGCTGCCTCTCGCGTATATGCTGGGTGTCGTGCCGGCGCTGCTGGTCGGTGCGATTGACGCCGCATTGTCGGCAAAAAATTTCACCGCGCGCAATCGAGTGTGGTTATGCGCCGGGGCCGGTTTCGTCCTCGGCTTTTTGCCGCTGCTCTCGCCGCTCTGGAGCGGCTACATGCACGGCCCGTGGGTTTTGCTGTTCGGCGCGGTGGGGGCCATTCCCGGCGCGGCGTGCTCGTGGATTGCGGGACGCGTGAAAAGCAAGAAGGCGTAAGCGACTCGTTCGTTTCAAATAGTGCAGATAGCAGATAGAATCGGGTGTTGATTGGTGGAGGTCACACCATGCGAAATTTGAATGCTGCCGCAGTTGCGCTGTGGCTGGTGATGTCGAGCCAGGCAATTGCCGAAACGCCCTGGGAGGTTCACGTCAAATTTGGGTTTACCGGCACGTGGACGAGCTCTTGCGACGTTCCGCCAAGTCTTCCGACCATGTGGTACGCCATTACAAAAGGTGACGGCGGAACTGTGCGCCGCACTGCAGATCGCGGCCCCGGCCTGCCGCCAAGCACAAGCGTTATCGACAAGGCGGAATTTTTGACCCCCACGACCATCCGCATTCACGAGACAAGCAACGATCCGCTCGACAAGCCTCGTGCTTTCGACGCTGTCCTTGAGAAAGTCAGCGGCCGTGTGCGCACGCTCGAATCCATACGCGACGACGGCACGGTGCTGGCAAAGAACGGCATCAACATTGCGAGCGGCCAGCCCACGCGCTGGATAGAAAAATGCCGCGATTGACCGTTGCCGGATGCGCAAAACAGCCATCGCGAACGGGTGACATCACGTCCGCTTCTGACCCACCGCAGCTAACCCCTGACGTAAATCTCAAGCGCAGTGGCGGCCAAAACCGCGCTGCGCTTGTGCTCATAAAGCCAAGATGCTTTCTCGATGAAGTCTGCAATGCAAAATGACGCGACTGGCACAAAGCGGACATTGATTTATTACCTCAAACACGCCAAGATTTTTTGGCGCTCTACCGCTCAACGGATGAGCATCACGAAATCGCGTAAATAAGCTCATAGTGATGTAATGATGCCGATCCTAGAATACGATTTGTATAAATATTCGGCCCTGGCAGTGATGCTGCTGGCGATACTATTTGCATATTTCAAGGGACGAGACGCAGGTTCTGCAAGCAGTCGGCCGCTTGCCTGGACTCAAGTTCCTCTCATTGCGTTTGCGATAGCTTCACTCGGTCCAAGCGCCTTCGCTATCATGATCTACCTTGGCTACAAGTTTGGTCTAATTCAGCCAGATCGATCCGGGTATAAGTTTTCAATATTCATCCAAAACCTTCCATTTGATTTCGCAGTCATGAACTGGGCATTTGTCGCTCTATATTTGACTTGCCGCCTGTGGCCGAATTTCGGCTCGGCCCGGTCTGCGATGTGGTTTTCCGTGGTCGCGATGTCCCTCCCAAATGTTTTGTTGTTTGCCCTGGCTCCGACGATGGTTTCCAACGTCTTCGATGCCGGGCAAGGCATTGGCGTTGTCGAGGCCATGCTCATATTGCCAATCACCGCGATGATTTTGCCCGGCCCGGTTTCCGGTATTTTTGACGCCGGCTTCGGCATTGGTTTTGTCATCTCTGCGCTCATGGCGCCCATACCGTTTTTCGGTTTGATTGGCTGGCTTGCAGGACAATTGATTGGACGGACAGCGTCCAATTCTCGATGAAGGCAACTGTGCGGTCTTAAGTCCGCTTTTGGCACAAAGCGGACATGAGGGCGCGATGGCGTTAGGTCCGCTCTTGGCCGAAGCACAACGAGCCCCCGCAACGCATCGCGGCTGCGCAAAATCGCGCGGCAAAAATTATCCCAAAAGTTTTCGCTGAACGCCTAAGCGCCCCGCCCGTTACGCCGGGCGGGCAACGCCGTCGTGAAAGCGCATCGCCCCGATGGCGTCGAGTTCGGCCTGTTCGTGGGCGTTGGCTTCGGCGCGCTCGCGCGCCTGGTCGCGCTCGTCGAGCATCTCGACCTTCTTCAACTCCTCGAACGCCTCGCCGAGCATGGCCTGGGCGTCGTCGAGCTGGGTCTTGAGCTCGCCGGCCGAGCGCATCAGGTTCTCGCGCCGGGTGATGGCGGCCTTGGCGTAGGTCGGATAGGCGAAGTGCGCTGGGTCGTGGATGCCGGCGCGGTCCTGCTCGGTCTTGATCTCGCGGTCGAGGTCGGACGCGATGCGCTCGAACTCGGCGATCATGCCCTCGATCTGGGCGACCTTGCGGCGTTTCTCGTCGACCTGAAATTTCTTCAGGCGGATGAGCGTTTCTCGTGACTTCATCGACTGATACTCCCCCGAAGCCCCGAGTTCAGGCGGTAAAACGGGCGTTCTGCCCGTACTCGCGCTGGCCCTCTGGACCTACTCAAGGGGTAAACCTGCCCCAATATCGTTAGTTTTCGGTTTCCAAGGCGGGGGCATTTGCCGGGAGATGGCCGGCCAATATGGCCTCCAGCCGCTGGTAGCCCTCGGCCAAAGAGGTTGCTTCTTCCTTACTTTGGTTCAGGAACTCCTCCAGCGGCTTGTGCAGGCCGATGGCGACGTCCACCTCGGCGGACGAGCCGGGCCTATACGCCCCAAGCCGGATCAGCTCCTCCATGTCGGAATAGGTCGCCATCACCTGCCTCGCCTTGGAGATGGCGGGGATGAAGGCGGGGTCGGCCGCCCGCGGCATGGTGCGGGAGACGGATTTGAGGATGTTGATGGCCGGGTAGCGGCCGCGCTCGGCGATTGCCCGCTCCATCACAATGTGGCCGTCGAGGATGGAGCGCACGGCGTCCGCCACCGGCTCGTTATGGTCGTCGCCCTCCACCAGCACGCTAAAGAGGCCGGTAATAGTGCCCTGCTCGGTGCCGGGGCCGGCCCGCTCGAGAAGGCGCGGCAGTTCGGTGAAGACGGTGGGGGTATAGCCCTTGGCGGTCGGCGGCTCGCCGGCGGAGAGGCCGATCTCGCGCTGCGCCATGGCAAAGCGGGTGACCGAGTCCATCAGCACCAGCACGTCCTTGCCCTCGTCGCGGAAGTATTCGGCGATGGCGAGGGTCAGATAGGCCGCCTGGCGGCGCATCAGCGCGGGTTCGTCCGAGGTCGAGACCACCACCACCGAGCGGGCCAAGCCCGCCGGACCCAAATCGTCCTGCAAGAACTCCTGCACTTCCCGTCCGCGCTCGCCGACAAGGCCGATGACGGAGATGTCAGCCGCCACGTTGCGGGCAAGCATCGAGAGCAGGACCGACTTGCCGACGCCGGAACCCGAAAAGATGCCCATGCGCTGGCCGCGGCAGCAGGTCATGAAGGTATTGAGCGCCCTCACGCCCAGATCGAGCGGCGCGCCGACCCGGCGGCGGGCGTGCGCTGGCGGCGGCGAATTGCGGAACGGGTACGGCGCGGGGCCTGCGGGAAGCGGGCCGTTGCCGTCGATGGGTTCGCCCATGGCGTTAACGACGCGGCCGAGCCAGCCTTCGGACGGGCGCACGGAACCCGCGGACGAAGCCACCACCGCGCGGCAGCCGCGGCGTACTCCTTCGAGCGCGGCAAACGGCATCACCAGCGCATTGGCGCCGGAAAAGCCCACCACTTCGCAGGGAATGTTCCGCCCCAGGCCGGTTTCGACCACGAGGCGCGCGCCGACCGACATCGCATGGATAGGCCCGGCGACTTCCACCATTAATCCGCGCACGCCGACGACCCGGCCATAGATCTCGACGCCGTCGAGATCGACGATCTGGTCCGCGAGCGCCTTCATGCGTTTGCTTTCAACTTTTCAGGGCTTTTACGCACCCGGCGACACGCGGCGTAATCGTTACCAAATTGCGCTTCTTAACCTCGTGTTTACCCGGGTCGTTAATCATTGCCTCACCGTCCGAGGGACTAGCAGCCGGCTCACTCTTGCCAGGACGGAAGGGGTGAGTCTTGAGAATCGGTTGGACCCGGTTCTTAAAGTAGGACATGAGCTGACACGTGACGAAAAAACCACTCTCTGACAAGACTTTACGCCGATTCGGGCGAATTTGCCCAGTGCGTGCTTGCCAGCGGGAATCAGGTTTTGTTAACCATGCGCAGATAGTGTCCGAATCGGTTGTCCCAAAGCGTTTTTCAGAGGCCGCCGCTGCGGCGTGCCGACCTTGAGCCCGAAGCGGCGAGGAAGGGGACTGGCATGCGCGTTTTACTGATTGAGGATGACAGCGCGACCGCTCAATCGATCGAGCTGATGCTGAAATCCGAGGCTTTCAACGTTTACACAACTGATCTGGGCGAAGAGGGTGTCGATCTCGGCAAACTCTACGACTACGACATCATCCTGCTGGACCTGAACCTTCCCGACATGTCGGGCTTCGAGGTTCTGCGCTCCCTGCGGGTGTCCAAGGTGAAGACGCCGATCCTGATCCTGTCGGGACTGGCGGGCATCGAGGACAAGGTCAAAGGTCTCGGCTTCGGCGCCGACGACTACATGACCAAGCCGTTCCACAAGGACGAGCTGATCGCGCGCATTCACGCCATCGTGCGGCGCTCGAAGGGCCACGCCCAGTCGGTCATCAACACCGGCGATCTGGTCGTCAATCTCGACACCAAGACGGTCGAGGTCAACGCAGCGCGCGTTCATCTCACCGGCAAGGAATACCAGATGCTGGAGCTGCTCTCGCTCCGCAAGGGCACGACCCTGACCAAGGAAATGTTCCTCAACCATCTCTATGGCGGGATGGATGAGCCGGAACTCAAGATCATCGACGTCTTCATCTGCAAGCTGCGCAAGAAGCTCGCGAATGCTTCCGCCGGCAAGAACTACATCGAAACGGTGTGGGGCCGCGGCTACGTGCTGCGCGAGCCGACTGAGGACGAAGCAAGGATTCCGGCGTAACGCCGATCAACCCATCAACGCAGTCTGCGTAAGACGTGCGTACATCTTGAGCCTTCGGGCTCTCTCCTCCCAAATCAACCCCGCCGGAAACGGCGGGGTTTTTTCATGAGGGCGCGGCTGCCCACCCGTTCACTGGGCGGCGCAACATCGGCGGCGGATCGATGTTGCCCACCGGAAACCCCAGGGAATATTGTCATGCGCAGATTTGTTATCATGATGTGGATGCTCTCCGGGCCATGCATCGAAAATACCAAAAGCCATGGCGCAGCAATTTTGCGCCTGTAAACCGTGCGGCGAAAAGCGCCAAGTTCCGCTCCTCGAATTATTCAGGAAAAACCTGCAAGATCGGATATGCAACGTGAAAGCTGGCGGGCGAAAAGCGCAAAAGGGGCTGGCATCGCTACGCCCGGGAATGGGAATAAAAGGGAGCGTCCATGACGAGAACGTTAGCGATCGCGGCGGCCATGGCCGCTGCTGTGACAGGGCTGGCGCAGGCACAGGATGCCGGCGCCGGAAAGGACGTGTTCAAGAAATGCGCCTCCTGTCATGCCGTCGGCGAGGGCGCCAAGAGCACAATTTCCGGCCCGGTGCTCAACGGCCTCGAAGGCCGCAAGGCAGGCTCGGTCAAAGGCTTCGATTATTCGGCGCAGAATAAAAAATCCAGCCTGACATGGGACCGCGCCACGTTCCTCGACTACATCAAGGACCCGAAGGCCAAGATACCCGACACCTACATGGTGTTTCCCGGAATCAAAAACGAAGGCGAGGCCGCGGACCTGTGGGCCTATCTCAGGCAATTCGGCCCCGACGGCAAAATGAAATAAGGGGCGCGCACGAGCCTAGCGGGGCGTGGCCCCTAGGGATTTAGGCGGTTTCAAATCGAGTGCAAGCCACTGATGTATTACGGTAATTCATACGAAGCGTTTTTACGCAAAAAGAATTTTGAATTATACGGAACCTTATGCGCCGGTACGCGTATGCCTACGCCCTGATAGCGGTCGAACGGGCTCTGATAGCCATGCAAGTGGCGGGACGAGCTGCCTGAAAACCGCGATGCTGGTTGTCACGGCCGAAAGATGCCCGATGGCCGTGATACTGATCGTCGAAGACGATGTGTTCATCCGCGAAGTCGCGGACATGATGATTCAGGATTGGGGTCATCAGACACTGTCGGCCGGCGACGTTGACGAGGCGCTCGCATTCCTGCGTTCTCCTCAACATATCGACGCCATCTTTACCGATATCTATTTGAAAGATCTGGTCCATGGCGGGTGCGACCTTGCGCACCAGGCTATCGCACTGCGGCCGAATTTGCGCGTGCTCTACACGACCGGAAATTCCGTTACCGAAAAGATGAAAGCGCTGTTGATCGAAGGATCGCAGTTCCTTCGCAAGCCTTACACGCAAAATCAGTTGCAAAACTCAGTCAAAGAGATGCTCGCATTGCACTAAATTGAGCCCGCGCGAACTGTTCATGCCGCGGAAGAGATCAAATTACCGGGGGCTACATCTTGAAAAATGGAAACGACGAGACGCGAACGCGAATCGCCGCCTCGGAAAACGCCCGCTTCACCGCGCGCGCGCAAGCGGAAGAGACGCTGCTCAAAGCGGGGGCCCTGCAGAACGCGATTTTCAACAGTGCCAATTTCTCCAGCATCGCCACCGATGCCAAAGGCGTCATTCAGATTTTCAACGTCGGCGCCGAGCGCATGCTGGGCTACAAAGCGGCCGAAGTCGTGAACAAGATCACGCCGGCCGATATTTCCGATCCGCAGGAACTGACGGCGCGCGCCACGGCGCTGAGCGCCGAGCTCGCAACCCCGATCACGCAAGGCTTCGAAGCGCTGGTTTTCAAGGCTTCGCGCGGGATCGAGGATATCTATGAGCTGACCTACATCCGCAAGGACGGCAGCCGCTTTCCGGCGGTGGTGTCGGTCACCGCGCTGCGCGACGCGCAAAACACCATCATCGGCTATCTGCTCATCGGCACCGACAACACCGCGCGTAAACATGCGGAAGAGGCGCTGCTCAAGGCCGGCGCCCTGCAACGCGCGATCTTCAACAGCGCAAACTTTTCCAGCATTGCCACCGACGCCAAGGGCGTCATCCAAATCTTCAATGTCGGCGCCGAGCGCATGCTCGGTTATACGGCCGCCGAAGTGATGAACAAGATCACACCGGCCGATATTTCCGATTCTCAGGAAGTGATCGCGCGCGCCAAGGAGCTGAGCATCGAACTTGGAACCCAAATCACGCCGGGTTTCGAGGCGCTGGTGTTCAAGGCTTCGCGCGGGATCGAGGATATCTATGAGCTGACCTACATCCGCAAGGACGGCAGCCGCTTTCCGGCGGTGGTGTCGGTCACGGCGCTGCGCGACGCGCAAAACGCCATCATCGGCTATCTGCTCATCGGCACTGACAACACCGCGCGCAAGCTGGTCGAAGCCGAGCAAAAAAAGCTCGATCAACGGCTGCGCGACCAGCAATTTTATACGCGCTCGCTGATCGAATCCAACATCGACGCGCTGATGACCACCGATCCGTCCGGCATCATCACCGACGTCAACAAGCAGATGGAAGCGCTCACCGGCTGCACCCGCGACGAGCTGATCGGCGCGCCGTTCAAGGATTACTTCACCGATCCCGATCGGGCAGAAGCTGGAATCAAGCGCGTGCTGAGCGAAAAGAAGGTCACCGACTATGAGCTGACCGCCCGCGCCCGCGACGGCAAGGAAACGGTGGTGTCCTACAACGCGACCACCTTTTACGACCGCGGCCGCACGTTGCAGGGCGTCTTTGCCGCGGCGCGCGACGTCACCGAACGCAAGCAGCGCGAGAGCGACGCGCTGAGCTTGACCAACGAAATCTCGCACCGGATCAAGAACAACCTGCAGGTTATTGTCGGCCTGATCGCCTATGAAGCGAAATGGACGGCGGCTCCGTGCGTTCAAGGCTATAAAACAATGCAGGCGCGCATCGGCGCCATTGCCCAGCTTTACGACCTGATCTCCCAATCCAGCCGCGGCCGGACTGTCGCGGTGGACGCTTACTTGCGGGAAATCGCCAAGGCGATGTCAGCGAGCCTGCTTGGAAACATGTCCGGCATCAAAATCGAAGTTGAGGGCGAGCCGGTGGAAATCGACCCGGATCGCGCCGTCCCCTTCGGCCTGCTGGTCAACGAGCTGACGACCAACGCGATCAAGCACGCTTTTCCGCACGGCAGCGGACTTATCAAGCTGTGCGTGGAACAGGTTGGCGATCAAATCGAGCTGGTTGTTTCCGACGACGGCGTGGGCATGAAGGTTGTGGATTTGACAAAGAGCGCCGAGAAGCGCGGCTCGAATTACGTGGCGATATTTGTGCGTCAGCTTGGCGGCACCATCATCCCGTCGAAACAGGAAGCAACCGGAACGACGGTCAGAGTGCGACTCCCCCTGCTGCTGGTTCCATCAGGCGGCGCCGAGCCGCTGGCTGCATAGCGCGCTTTTGGGCTGACCGGCGTGCCCGCGCCGTAAAGAATAGGGTCGACGAAGCTAGGTTTTGGCACGAAATCCGGCGCGCACCCGCCTTGCCCGCCCTATCAATGCCCCATACCATTCGCCGCGGGGGCGGGCGTTTCCGCCGTGTTCTGTAGCGTTTGTGTAACCGGCGATGAAGCGGCACGCGAAATACATCGTCCGCGCGGCGGCGCTGGTGGCGCTCGCGGGGCTTGTGGCCGGCGGCAAGCTGATCGGCGACCGGCTCGCCATCGCCCTCCCCGATTATCCGAAAATCGAAAAGGCCGTCTGGCTCGAGCAGAACTGGAAGCCCCCGCAGCGCGCCTGGTATCACTACGCCGATCAGGGCGCGCGCAGCTTCATGGTGCCCTACGAGTGGTTCGTCGCGCTCGAACAGCCGCGGCTTTCCATCGGCCCGGCCGGGCTCTTGAGCGATCCGGAATATCTCGATCGCTTCGGATACGTTCCGGGCTACACGGAAAATCCGGCGCGCGAATTGCCCATCGGTTTTGCCCGCGGCGGCGCCATGCACAATTCCGACGGCGAGCCGTGGCGCAATCCCCGCAGCAAAGAACAGATGACCGGCATCGGCCTCACCTGCGCGGCCTGCCACACCGGGCGCCTCTCTTATCGCGGCACCACGATGCTGGTCGACGGCGGCGCGGCGATGGCGGATATCGGACAGACCCGGCAGGCCGTCGGCATCGCGGTGCTGCTCACCAAGATCGATCCGTTCAGGTTCAACCGGTTCGCCGCGCGCATTCTGGGGCCGGATGCGGGCGATGAGGCTAGGGAAGAATTGCGCCGGCAGGTTTCGCAGGTCTGGCGGCAGATGAACAAAATCCGCAAGCTCGACGACAAGGTCGCATCCCGCAGCGTGGTGGAAGGTTTTGGCCGCGTCGACGCCGTCACGCAAATCGGCAATCAGGTTTTCGGCATCGACCTCAAGCGCGACGAAAACTATGTGTCGAAGACGGCGCCGGTGCATTTCCCGCGCATCTGGAACACTTCGTGGTTCACATGGATGCACTACAACGGCTCGATGGAGCAGCCGATGTCGCGCAACGCCGGCCAGGCGCTCGGCTCCGCGGCGATGGTCAATCTCACCGACGGCAGGCGGCCGCTGTATGAGTCCAGCCTCGAGATAAAAAACATCTTTGAAATCGAAAAGCTGATTTCCGGCGATCAGCCCGACGCCAAGCGCGGCTTTACCGGATTGCACGCGCCGGAATGGCCTTCGCACATTCTTCCCGCCATCGACGCGAAGCGCGCGGCGCATGGCGGCGATCTTTACAAGGCGTTGTGCCAGAGCTGCCATCTCGCGCCGGTGAAAAGCCCGGAATTCTGGACGGCCAAGCAGTGGCTGCCTCCGAACGCGGCCGGGCAGCGTTATCTGGCGATGGACCTCGTCCCCATCGAAACGGTCGGCACCGATCCGGCGCAGGCCGAGGACCAGATCAAGCGCACGGTGTCGGCGCCTCCCGAACTCGGGCTGAGCACGGATAAATTCTACCGCGCCATCGGCGAATTGTCGGCCAAGGCCGTCAATCGCTGGTACGACAACCAGTCCCCGCCGGTGCCGGCGTCATTGCGTCACGAGATGAACGGATTCCGCGACGCAGGTTTGCAGGCGAAGCTCACTTATAATGTGCGCCCGCTCAACGGCATCTGGGCCACTCCGCCCTATCTGCACAACGGCTCGGTGCCTAATCTTTATTTGCTGCTCTCGCCGGTAGCGGAGCGCCCGGCGACGTTCTATCTCGGGCACCGCGAATACGATCCCGTCAACGTCGGCTACCGATACGACAAGCTCGAAGGCGGGTTCGCGTTCGACACTTCAATCCGCGGCAACCGCAACACCGGGCACGAATTCAATGATGGTCCGATGAAAGACGGCGTCATCGGCCGCAAGCTCAGCCCGGATGAGCGGCGCGCGCTGGTGGAATTCCTGAAAACGCTCTGAAGTTTTAGCGCTTCGCGCCGGCGGCGGCGAACTTCAGCACGTTGCCGGCGCTGCCCGTCTTCGGTCCGGATGTTTTGTGCGAGGCCGGGTTCGGCTGATAGAGCCCGCGCTGGTCGGTCACCGGCTTGAACGCGTCGGTGAGGCCGACCACGGTCTCGGCGGCGCCGAGCACCAGGAAGCCGTCGGGCGCCACCACCTGCGCGATGCGGTCGAGCGCTTCGGTCTTGGTCGGCTGGTCGAAGTAAATCAGCACGTTGCGGCAGAACACCAGATCGAAGGTGCCGAGCTTGGAGAAGTCTTGCAGCAGATTGAGCTGCCGGTACGAGACCATGGCGCGGATTTCCGGCGCGATCTGCCAGGTGTCGCCGGCCTGCGTGAAATATTTTACCAGCAGCTGAATGGGAAGGCCGCGCTGCACCTCGAACTGGCTGTAGATGCCGGCCTTCGCCTTCTCCAGCACTTCGGCGGAAATGTCGGTGGCGACGATCTCGACGCGCCAGCCGGAAAGTTTGCCCATGATCTCGCGCAGTGCCATCGCGAGCGAATACGGCTCCTGCCCCGTCGAGGCGGCGGCGCACCAGATGCGGATGCGTTTCGAACCTGCGCGCGCGGCGACCAGCCCCGGCATGATCAGATTGCGGAAATGGTCGAACGGCACTTTATCGCGGAAAAAGAACGTCTCGTTGGTGGTCATTGCATCGACCACCTCGGATGCCAGCGCGGCGCCGGCGGGAGATTTCAGCTTCGCCACCAGATCGCTCAGATTGGGAAGCGAGGCCTTGCGCGCCACGGGCACCAGCCGGCTTTCCACCAGATATTGCTTGTCGGCGGACAGCACGAGGCCGGAGCGCTCCTTCAATAGCTTGCGCAGATAATCGTAATCGAGCGGCGTCACGTGCGGTCCCCCGAGAACAGGCGCACGATTTTCGGCGCGATTTCGGGAAGCGGCAGCACGGCCGAGCACGCGCCGGTCGCTGCCGTCTGGCCGGGCATGCCCCATACCACGCTGGTGGCTTCGTCCTGCGCAACCCCGCTGCCGCCGGCGGCCACGATCGCCTGCGCGCCGCGCGAGCCGTCGGAGCCCATGCCGGTAAGCACGACGGCCATCACCCATTGCCCCCACACTTCCGCGGCGGAGGCAAAAAGCGGATCGACTGCCGGCTTGCAGAAATTGATCAGCGCGCCGTCGTCGAGCAAAATCGTCGCGGTGCCGTTCTTGCGCACGACGCGCATATGTTTTCCGCCGGGAGCCACATAGATGGTGCCGGCGTTGACCTCCTCGCCGTCCTGCGCCTCGCGCGCGGGCCGGCCCGAAGCGCGCGCCAGATGTTCGGCGAGAATGGTGGTGAAGGTCGGCGGCATGTGCTGCGTGATCAGAACCGGCGCACGGTCGAGCACGGCGCCCAGATGTTCGACCATCGCGGTAAGCGCCTGCGGCCCGCCGGTGGACGAACCGATGATCAGAATGCGCGGCGTGGCGATCTGGAACGGGCGAAGCTTGATCGCCAAGTCGCGAGGAAGAATGTCGCGGGCAAGCGCGGCGGCAACCGGCTTCGGCGCCAGCGGCGGGCTGGCCACATGCGGCACGGCGGCGCCGGGAACCGCGGGAGCCGCGGGCACAACCGGCGCCGGCACCGGACGCTTGGAGCGCGAGCCGAGCTGGCGGATTTTTTCGATCAGCTCCCGGCGGAACGTCGCCGAGGTGGTCACTTCGCGGTTGGTCGCGGGCTTTGGAATGTAATCGGTGGCGCCGAGCGAGAGCGCCTTCAAGCTGATCTCCGCGTTACGGCGGGTCAGCGTCGAGGCCATGATGACGACGAGATCGCGTTTCTTCGCCAGCAGCAGCGGCAGCGCGGCGATGCCGTCCATCTCCGGCATCTCGACATCGAGCACGACAACGTCGGGATCGGCGCGCTCCAGCTGGTCCACCGCCTCGCGGCCGGTCCGCAGGGAGGCTACGACCTGCAGATCCGGCTCGGCCTCGACCCAGCGCGCGAACAGGCCCCGCACGACGACGGCATCGTCCACGAGCATGACGCGAAGACGGCGGCCGGTAATGACGGCGGAGGGCGCGGGAGCAAGGACGACGGTCATTGGATACGCACTACATTAGATACAAATGCAGAAAACCAGGAAGGCAGATCAGATCAGTCCGACTTCCTGGAACTTGGCTTCGACGATGTCCTTGTCGAACGGCTTCATGATGTATTCGTTGGCGCCCGCATGCAGCGCGCGCGCGATATGCGCAACGTCATTCTCGGTTGTGCAGAACACCACCTTCGGGCCATCGCCGCCGGGTAGCCGGCGCAACGCGCGCAGGAATTCGTAGCCGTCCATCTTCGGCATGTTCCAGTCGAGCAGGATGGCTTCAGGCAACTGGCGGCGGCAGGACTCGAGCGCCTGCTCGCCGTCCTCGGCTTCGACGATCTGGAATTCGAGACCTTCGAGGATTCGCCGCGCCACCTTTCGGATGACGCTCGAATCGTCAACGACCATGCACGTTTTCATTTTACTGCCTCACTCTTGCTTCATGCGGGGTCTGCCCGCCAATTGTTCAACTTCAAAACATCGCCTCAGGCGGCCATCGCCTTGGCACTCATTTCCAGAACACGATCGACATCGATCACGACGAGCAACTGTCCTTCCAGCCGGTGGATGCCGGAGGAGACGCGCGCGATGCGCGGATCGAGATTGACCGGATTGGCTTCGCGCGACGCACCGTCGAGCTTGAGCACTTCGCCGACTGCATCGATCAGCAGGCCGTAGGATTCGCCGCGCGATTCGATGCCAATCGCCATCCGCTGCGCACCCGTCTCGCGTTCCTGTTTGCCGATGCCAAGCCGCACGCGCATGTCGATCACCGTCACGATGCGGCCGCGCAGGTTGAGCACGCCGGCGACTTCCACCGGAGCCAACGGCACGCGGGTGAGCCGGTCGGGCACGAAAACGTCCTGCACGCGCAAAATGGGCAAGCCGAACAACTGGTCGCCCACCGTCGCGGTGACGTATTCGCTGAAATTCTCGTCCGCTGCTTTGCCGTGGATGTTCATGATCGCCCCTTATGCCGCCCGGTATTCGGCGGCGGTCTGCTCTTTCAGCGAAGCGATCAGACCCGCGCGATCGAATTTGGCGACATAGTCGTGGAAGCCGACCTGACGGCCGCGTTCGAGATCATCCGCCGACACCATAGAGGAGAGCGCGATCACCGGAACCTTGGCGGTGCGCGGATCGCTGCGCAGCGCCTGCGCGAACTGGAAGCCGTCCATTTCGGGCATCTCGATATCGGTAATGACGACGTCGAACCCTTTGCCGTCTTTAAGCAGCGTCAAAGCTTCCTTCGCCGCGCCCGCGGTGGTGACCGTATATCCGGCGGCCTGCAGCACGGGCGTGAGCATGTTGCGGAAGAACGGCGAGTCGTCGATCAGCAGCACGCTTCTAGTTTTTTTCTGAACGGTCGTTTCCTTGCGGCGGAACCAGTCCTCGAAGGCAAGCGGCAGGAAATGGCCGACATCGATGATCTCGGTCGCCTGGCCTTTGATGACGGCGGAGCCAAGCACGCCCGGAATGTTGCTGGCGACCTGAATGTCCAGCCGGTCCTCGACGATGTCGACGATTTCATCGACGACCAGTGCCATCGAGCGCCCGCCGTCGGAGAACACCAGCAGCGATTGCGCGCCTTCGCCCTTGATGCGGACTTCGTCGCTCATGCGGATCAGCGGCATCAGCGCGCCGCGGTATTGCACCATGTGGCGGCCGTTCGAGAGTTCGATCGTCCTGGCGTCGATCTCTTCCAGCCGCGTGATGAGCGAAAGCGGAACGGCCTTCGGCCGCGCCGACCCTGCGCTGAACACCAGCAGCGACATGACCTGTTCGCTCGCGGCGGCACGGGCGGCTTCCGCCGCTTCGTCGTGCATCGCATGCGGCGTGATCGCGCTGCCCATCGCCTGCGCAATGCCGTTCGGATCGATGATCATAATCACCGAGCCGTCGCCGAGAATGGTGTTGCCGGAGAACATTGAAATGTAACGCAGCCGGCTCGACATCGGCTTCACCACGATTTCCTCGGTGTGAAACACGCCGTCGACAACGATGCCGAACATCTGGCTGCCGACCTGCGTGACGACGATGAAGCCCTGATCCATCTCGGCTTCGGTGCCGCCTTCAAGTCCGAGCAGTTTGCGCAAGCCGACCAGCGGCAACAGCTTGTTGCGCAGGCGCAGCACGGCGGTGTCCTTGATGCGCTCGATTCGATGTTCCGTATTGGCCCGCGCGCGCACCAGTTCGACGACGGAGAGTTGCGGGATCGCGAAGCGGTCGCCGCCGGACTCCACAATCAGCGCCGAGATGATCGCCAGCGTAAGCGGGATCTTGATGGTGAAGCTCAAGCCCACGCCAGTCACCGACTTCACGTCGATGGTGCCGCCGATCTGATCGATATTGTTGCGCACGACATCCATGCCGACGCCACGGCCGGAGACGCTGGTGACTTTGGTCGCGGTGGAGAAGCCGGGCGCGAAAATGAACTTGTGAATCTGCGCTTCCGACATCTTCTCGACTTCGGCTTCGGTGGCGAGGCCCTGCGCCAGCACCTTCGCCTTGATGCGTTCGGCGTCGAGGCCGCGTCCGTCGTCGGCGATCTCGATAATGATGTGGCCGCCCTCGTGATAGGCGGAAAGGCGGATCGTTCCCTTCTCCGGCTTGCCGGCGGCGCGGCGCTCCTCGGCGGTCTCCAGCCCGTGATCGGCGGAGTTGCGGACCATGTGCGTGAGCGGGTCCTTGATGAGATCGAGCACCTGGCGGTCGAGTTCGGTCTCGGCGCCCTGCATTTCGATTTCGATCTGTTTGCCGAGTTCGTGCGCGAGATCGCGGATGATGCGCGGCATCTTCTGCCAGGCATTGCCGATCGGCTGCATGCGCGTCTTCATCACGCCTTCCTGCAACTCGGCGGTGACGTTGGACAGGCGCTGCAGCGGCGTCTTGAATTCGGATTCATCGTGACGGCGGACGATTTCGAGCAGCTGGTTGCGCGTGAGCACCAGCTCGGAAACCATCGTCATCAGATAGTCGAGCGTATCGACGGTGACGCGGATCGACTGATGCGCGATTTTGGAATCGGATGCATCGTCGGCTTTATCGGCGGAAGCGTCCGGCGCCTTGGCCGCCGGCTTGTCGGGAGCCTTTACCGGCTCTTTGACTTTCGGGACAACCGGATCGGGTTTGGTCTCGCGGAAGGCGCGCTCAAGTTCGTCGAGCGAAGCTTCGCCGGGGCGCAGCGGACGCTCCAGCACCTGCGGCACCAGCAAGCCGACGGTGTGCTGCGGCGCAGCCGGCGCGGCAATGCCTTGCTTGAACATACGCTCGAGATTTCCGATCAGATCGGTGTCGGCTCCGGCAGGCTCCTGCTGATCGCGCTCGAGCCCGTCGAGAATTTCCTTGATGCGGTCGATGGTGGAGAGGATGAGCGTGACCGCTTCGCCGGTCGCAGGCATGGTGCCGTCGCGGAATTTTCCCATCAGCGTTTCGGCGGCGTGCGCAAGCGCTTCCAGCCGCGGCAGTCCGAGGAACCCGCAGGTTCCCTTGATGGTGTGGACGAGACGGAAAATGTTGTCGAGGATCTTTGCGTTATTGGGATCCTGCTCGAAACGGACGAGCTCAACGTCAACGACGTCGAGACTCTCGTTGGTCTCGGTCAGGAATTCCCGCAGCAGGTCGTCCATTGAAAAAAGCCTTCATCGACGGGCGCGGAACCGTCCTCCCGCGCCTTTTGGCAGCGAGGCCAGTGTGTCGGTGAAGGGTTTAATTTTGGTTGCGTAAGCTGCGTCAAACGCGCGCGATTAATGCTTCGTTAGCGCTTGTGGCAAAGCGCAAAAGTGCCGGTTTATTTGGCGGTGACGGCCACCGCTTCGCCTTCCGCGGCCATTGCCACGGTGAGCTTGCAGTCCTTCGCCAGCAGCGCGGTATAATATGGCTGGATACGGTGGGCATCGACCGCTTCGCTGCCCAATTCCGCCGTCAGCAGGCCCGGCATGGCCTGCGGGATTTTGGCATTGGCCCCGGTGGCGGCGACCTTGAAGCCCGCGCTCTCCCCCGTGCCGATCGGCTCAATGGCGAGCTGGCCGCCGCGCGGAATGGCCTGGCCTGCGATCAGCAGCATATTGAGCAGCAACTTGACCCGATTCTTGGGCAGCAAGGCGCGCGGCAAATTCCAGACGATCTTGGTCTTGTCGTCCTCCAGGAAGGCGCGCGAGATGGTTTCGGCATCTCCGGTGTCGATCTGCGCGCCGGCCGAGCCGGCGGCTCCAAAGGCGATGCGGCAGAACTGCAGCTTGGCGGAGGCCGTGCGGGCGCTTTTCTTTATAAGGTCGAGCGCGAATTCCTTGGTTTCGGCGTCCTTGCCCTCTTCCAGCACTTCCAGGCCGTTGACGATCGCGCCCACCGGGCTGATCAGGTCATGGCAGACGCGCGAGCAAAGCAGCGCGGCGAGATCGAGGGGTTGCAGGGCGGCGCCGGACATAAATGAGATTCTCCGCTGGGCGGGGTGCTGCACAGCCAGCGAATCACAGAACATGCCAGCCTCGGGCGTGATACACCGCACCCGCTCAAGCGCCAAGGACCAGACGGCAGCGACAAAGAGAAAGATGTGACGGCGGATTCCGAAATCAACCCGGCTCAGGCGGGGCAACTGCTCGACGCCCTCACCGCCATCGTCTCGAAGGCGGCGGCGGCGACGCTGATCATTCCCGCCGCTGACGTGACGCGCCGCCTCAAGGCCGACCAGTCTCACGTCACTGCCGCCGACGAAGCCTCCGAAGCCGTGATCCTCGAAGGCCTGGCGCGGCTGCTCCCGCACATTCCCGTCGTCTCGGAGGAAGCCACCGGACACACTGCGCCATCAAAGCTCGGGAAGAACTTCATTCTGGTCGATCCGCTCGACGGCACGAAGGAATTTCTCGCCGGGCGCGACGAGTTCACCATCAATCTCGCGATCCTCACCAAAGGCATCCCGATTGCCGGCATCGTCGCGGCTCCGGCGCTCGGCCTTGTATGGCGCGGCGTTGTGGGAGCTGGCGCCGAGCGCTTGCGATTAAAACCCGGCAGCGCGCCGGCGGATGCGAGCGAGCGTACAGCGATCCGCACGCGCGCATGGCCGCCGCAAAATCCGCTGGCACTGGTCAGCCGCTCGCATCTCAATGCCGCGACCGAGGATTTCCTCAAGCGGATGCCGGGCGTGCAATGCGACAGCCGCGGCTCGTCGGTAAAATTTTGTCAGGTCGCCGAAGGCGGCGCCGACATCTATCCCCGGCTCTCGCCGCAGAGCGAATGGGACATCGCGGCGGGTCATGCCGTGCTCGTCGCGGCCGGCGGCGTCGTGATGAGTCCCGACGGCTCGCCGCTCGCCTATGGCGGCACACCCAAGGGATTTCGCATCCCCGGCTTCATCGCCTGGGGCGATCCGTCGAAGGCAAAGACGATCGTTGCGGGATAACGCTTAAGAAGAATGTCAGCGCGTGAGGATGCGTGCGACCTCGGGCCACTTGCGCTCGGCCCTTTCGATGAATTGCGAAGGATCGGCGGCGAAATCGGCGCGCGCTTTCGCGTCATAGAAGAAATACAGCTTTTTGTTTTCGATCAGCCAGAACAGCGGATGGCCCGGCACCGATGCGCCGCGCGCAACCGCGACGGGATCGTAGCCGCCATAGCGCGGCATATAGACTTCCGGATCCTCGGCGAAGGCCGCGAGATTGCCCTCGTTGCGGAATCGCCAGGTCGCGCCGCCGTATCCGCGCTCGAATTCCGGCTTGCCGAGCTTGGCGATGGCGTCGGTGAAATAAGCCACCGGATCGAAGCCGCTGATGGCGAGCCCCGTCTGCCGGTCGGTCACGACCCGCTCGGTGGTGGCGGCAAAACCCGTGAAGGGTGTGTAAATACCGGCACATAACGCCAGCCCCAGTGCCAGCCAGAGCGGCTTGCGCCCGATGCCCGGCTTCCCTGCTGGCCGTCGTACCGTCATAGTCATCCGCAAATGTCCGTTGATTCGGCTGGCCATGAGCTTAGGTCATCCGCGTGAGCAACCGGTTAAACGGGCGTATCACCTCATCATCATCTTCATGGAGCATCCGATGCGCGCGATCCTGCGCTTTGCCGCTCTGGCGATCCTGGCTATTGGCCTGAACACCGATTTCGCCGCCGCGCAATCACGCCCCGGCACCTATTCACCGGACGAACTGGTGAAATCCGGCCATCGCTTCTTCGGCGGCGTATCGCGCGGATTGGCCGAGGTGATCGAGAAGGCGGTGAGCAAATGGGGCCAGCCCAACGGCTACGTGCTCGGCCAGGAAGGCGGCGGCGCCATCGTTGTCGGCCTGCGTTACGGAGACGGAACGCTGTACACCAAGAACGCCGGCGACCGGCGCGTATTCTGGGAAGGGCCTTCGATCGGCTTCGACATGGGCGGCGAAGGCGCGCGCACCATGATGCTGGTCTACAATCTCCCCGCCACTGAATCGATCTACCAGCGTTACGCCGGCATCGACGGTTCCGCCTATTTTATCGGCGGCTTCGGCATGACGGCGCTTATGGCAGGCGATGTCGTGCTGGTGCCGATCCGCTCGGGCGTCGGATTAAGGCTGGGGGCGAACATCGGCTATCTCAAGTTCACGCCGAAGGCGACCTGGAACCCGTTCTGAAGATTTGGAACCCGTTCTGAAGATTTAAAGCCCCCTGCTGACCGCCGCCGCGCGTTAAGAAACGGCGGATTACCCGCGGCGGAACAACACCCGCAGGGTTTAGGTTAATCGCCAGATACGCTGGAAGTGCCTGCCCGCGCATGGCATTGTAACGTCTGGATTTCCCAGCGTTCCAGTTGTGTCGGAGGCGTACCCCAATGGTCGAACCCATCATGTATTTCGGGATCGGGTTCCTGTTCGCGAGCCTGATCGGGCTTGTCATTATTCCTCTCGTCCACGGCCGCGCGGTCCGTCTCACCATGCGCCGGCTTGAAGCTGCAACGCCGCTCTCGATGGCGGAAATCCAGGCCGACAAGGATCAGTTGCGCGCCGAATTCGCGATGTCCACTCGCCGCCTCGAAATGAGCGTCGAGCAGATGAAGAACAAGACCACCAGCCAGCTCGCCGAACTCGGCAAAAAGAGCGATGCGATCAACCGGCTCAAGCTCGAACTCGGCGAGAAGACCGCCACCATTTTCGCGCTGGAAGCGCGCGACAAGGCGCTGCGCGACCAGCTACGCGCCACCGAAGAGGAATTCACCGTCAAGACCGGCACCATGCACGACGCCGAGCGCGCGCTCTCCGACAAGCAGGGCGAACTCGCCAAGCTGTTGGGCGAACTCGACGAGCGCTCCGTGCTCGCCGACAGCCAGAAGATCGAGATTGTCGCCCTCAAGACCCAGGTCGAAGCCCTCAAAGAGCGCCTCACCGACGCCGGCAACGACGTCAAGGCGACCGAAGACCGCATGGATGAAGAGCGGGTCGAGCTGAAAGCCGCCACGCAGGAACTCGCCGCCGAGCGCGGCAAGGTGGAAAATCTCGGCGGGCGCGTTGCCGAACTCGAACACGCGCTGGTGGCGCAGACGACGGAAGCCGAAATCCTCAGCCGCCGCGCGCACGATCTTGAGACCAAGCTCGACGAACAGTCGCGCCAGCTCACGCAGAGCGAATTCGAACTCAACCAGATGCGCAGCGACATTGAAGTTGCGCGCAAGACCGAAGCCGATTTGCGCACCGCGATCGCCGAGATCGACGGCCGCTCCAGCTCGTCGAGCGAAACTCTCAAGTCCGAAAAGGCGCAGCTGCAGATCGAACTCGACCGCGCCAACGACGAGCGCTCCCGCCTCGCGCGCGACATCGCAAACATGAAGCGCGAGACCGAGCAGACCTGGGCTTCCGAGCGCGTCGAGAACGCGCTGCTGCGCGAGCGCATCAACGATGTCGCCGCCGAAGTCGCCCGCCTCGCCTCGGCGCTGGAAGGCCCGAATTCGCCGATCGACGCCATCCTCGCGGCCGAGACCACGCGCGGCCTCGGCAACGGCACCGCCGCTGCGGGCGATGTCTACAGCGAAGGCGCCAGCGGCAATCTGGCCGACCGCATCCGCGCGCTGCAGAACGCCGCCTCGCGCATTCCGCACAACAACGAGCCGACCACCCGCAACTAAAAGCTGCCGGGCGCCGCGTTTCGAGAGGGTTCGCTTGACACCTCTCAAGGCGGCTTCTTATATCCCGCCAACTCGGCTCTACGGGCGCTTAGCTCAGCGGGAGAGCGTTCCCTTCACACGGGAGAGGTCATAGGTTCAATCCCTATAGCGCCCACCATTTTCCTCGTCCGTTACCAAGTCTGCTTTACCCCCGGCAACGAATACTCATCGCGGCATGCTGCGTGTCCGCTCTGGGTCATCAGCGAACATTTCGTATCCAACGCATCAAACAATCGCGGAGGTATTGCGCAGCATTTGGATTAGGTGCTGATTGATCTCTCTGGGGGAGAGATTTGATGCTGGGCTACAATCGTTGGCACCTGTTCAAGGGATTGGCTGCGCTCCTGAGCATCTGGTTTGTTTGTTGGCTCGCATTGGCGCACTTCGTTCCTGCGCCGCCATCGACCATTACGTTCGCGTCAGGTGCCGCGGAGGGCAACTTCGAGCATATCGCTCAACGCTACCGGGAGAGCCTCGCCCGCCATCGCGTCACACTCAACCTGCACCCAACCAAGGGTTCGGCGGATCATCCCAGGCTCATTGAAGATCGAAACTCCGGTGTCGATGCCGGTTATGTGCTTGGAGGCAACACCGACAGCAAGCAATCGCCTGGGCTCATGTCGCTGGGTCGCGTCACCTACAATCCGATTTGGTTTTTCTACCGTGGACCGGAGACGCTGGATCGGCTGTCGCAACTCAAAGGAAAGCGCATCGGAGGGAATTTCACCGCCGGCTTGGCCGCCAAAATCCTCGCTACCAGTGGGATCAACGCCGATAACGCAACGCTGGTGACGCTCGCCGGACCGGCCTCGGCCAAGGCGCTGAGAGATGGTGAGGTTGACGTCATCATGCCGTTCGGGGAGGTGAACACTCCGCTCATTCAATCGTTGTTGCGAGACCCCAATGTACGGCTGATAAGCCTCACGCAGGCCGAGGGGCTTTCCCGCGTCTATCCTTATCTCAGCCGGCTCGTCCTGCCGCAGGGCGTGATGGATTTTGAGAAAAACATCCCCGCCACGGACGTGAGCCTCATCGCAACCACGACCGCAATCGTCGTGCGCAAGGATCTTCATCCGGAGCTTGTCTATCTTTTGGCGCAGGCGCTGATGGAGGAGCATGGCCCGGCGGGGCTTTTCCACCGCGCCGGCGATTTCCCCACGCAAACCGATCCGGAATTTCCCTTCGCGGAGCAGGCACACGATTTCTACAAGAATGGCCCTTCCTTCATGCAACGGTATCTGCCGTTCTGGATGATCAATATCTCAAAGAGAGTGGTTGCCGTCATGTTGGCCGCCGTCGCGATTATCCTCCCGTTGTTCAACTATGTGCCCAGGCTGTACCGGTGGATGATCCGCGAGCGCATGGCGAGGCTCTACCGCCGCCTCAGAGCCGTTGAAAAGGGGATGCAACCGGGACAGACCGCGGCAGAAGTCGAAGCACTGCAAAGCGATCTGGAGAATATCGAGCGGGCTGTCAGCATTCTGGGGATTCCGATACGGCATTCGGATTTGTTTTATGCCCTAAAAATTCACATCAATCTCGTGCGAGCCCGCATCGCTTCGCATCTCGTTGAGGCGCGAAGCCGGACGGCCAAGACTGCCTAGGAAACGCGTCACAGCGCACGAACTTCGGTGCCTGAGCTGCCGTCACACTTGTTCACAAATCTGTCATCGCGGCCTGTCCAGCCTTCGCCTTAACTGGAAATTGGCCGCGACCGCGCTAAACTCACGGCGCCTCGCGCCTGTTGCCGTCCTATCGGCGGAGCAGTTGCACGGCCGCCAAGAGGAATTTACATGGCCAACTTCGTACTCAACCGCCGCAACCTCCTCGCCGCTGGCGGCTCCGTCCTGGCAGCCGGAGTTTCCGGGCTCCTGTTGCCCGCCCGCGCGCAAGGCCTCGTACCGACCCCTTCGATGTCGGGCGGGTCCAACAACTACCTCAAGGGCGCGCCGACCGTGGATCGGATCGGCAAGGGTGGCTTTTGGATGAGCGGCACCGTACGCCGCGCAGGCGACGGGGCTCCACTCGCCGGCCAGCGCATCCAAATTTGGGCGCACACGACCGAAGGGCAAGAGCACGAGCCGCATAGTCATGGAGCCACGCTCACCGACAAGAACGGGGCGTTTCGGCTAGAGATGCCGCAGATTATTCCCATCTTTGGCCAACCGCATGGTCACCTCGCCTATGACAGTGGTGAGTTCAAAACCGTCTTCCTGCGTCCCGTGATGCGGAGCGCAAAAGAGACCAGCCTAGAAGCGCACTTCGTCCTTCAGCCGGCCTGATCCAGTTGGGAACAAAGGGATGAGATTGGCTAAGGCGACCCTGATCTGGGCCGTCCTTGCAGCCGCCGTTTGTGTGCCGATCGCCGCTGCCGCGGCGAGCCCTCTGCTCGCATGGCGCGGTCCGGTCTACATACTGGCCGGATTCGCAGGGATTATCGCACTAGGTCTCATGCTCGTTCAGCCTTTGCTGATTGCCGGATACTTACCGGGACTGTCGGCTTATCGGGGACGGCGTGCGCATCACTGGATCGGAGGCGCGCTGGCCGTGGCTGTGCTGGTCCACGTCGGAGGCCTTTGGATCACCAGTCCGCCGGACATGATTGACGCACTTCTCTTCGCATCGCCGACGCCGTTCTCCCCCTGGGGAGTGATCGCCATGTGGGCAATCTTCGCCGTCGCGCTTTTGGCCGCACTCCGGCGGCGATTAGGACTGGGACCGCGAACGTGGCGCATCGCTCATATGTCCCTCGCGGTGGTCATCGTCGTTGGGAGTGTCGTCCACGGCATGCTGGTCGAGGGGGCGATGGAGACGGTGTCGAAGACGGCTCTTTGCGCGCTGGTCCTCGCAGCGGCCATAAAGGTCATGGCTGACCTACGGGTGTGGAGAAAGCGGACGTGACGCGCGCTGATCGTAATGTCCGCCGTTACCCCGGCAGTTGAATCCGCGGCAAAATTGCGGTTGCCGCTCATTTCAAACTGTGGCTCATTACCGCCTCATTAGATTATTCAGTTGTGCACGGGGGTTCGTCATGCGTTCGCGTCTTTTGACCGGCATCGTCATCGCGGCCGGCTTGTCTTTCGCCGCTCCTGCTATTGCCGCGCCCTGCACGGCGAGCGATCCGATGGAGATTTATTCCGGCGGCAATCCCTGCAACAAGCGGCCCGGCTATTCCAAGGTGGCGCGCACGACGGTGAGCTTCACCGGCAACTACAAGCCCGGCAGCATCGTCATCAACACCACCGAGCGCCGTCTCTATTATGTGCTCGAAGGCGGCGAGGCGATCCGCTACGGCATCGGCGTCGGCCGCGCGGGCTACACCTGGGCCGGCACCAAGACGGTCACCGAAAAGAAGGAATGGCCGGACTGGACTCCGCCAGCGCAAATGCTCGCCCGGCGTCCCGACCTACCGCGCCACATGAAAGGCGGCGAGGACAATCCGCTCGGCGCGCGCGCGATGTATCTCGGCTCGACGCTCTACCGCATTCACGGCTCGAACGAGCCGGACACCATCGGCGAAGCGGTATCGTCCGGCTGCTTCCGCATGACCAACGACGATGTGAAGCACCTCTATGAAAAGGTGCAGGTCGGCACGACGGTTTACATTCTGCGCTGAACGCAGGCCGAATCGAACGCGAGAAGGCCGGCTTTGACGCCGGCCTTTTTCTTTTGCGTTAAGGGGATCAGTGCCGCACGGGCGCTTCGCGCGAAAGCGCTTTCGCCGCGAGTTCGTCGATGTATTCCTGCCAATAGGCTGCGTGATTGCGCCCGAGATCGGACAGATAATCCCAGCTGAAAATTCCGGTAGAATGCATGTCGTCGAACACCAGCCGCACGGCATAATTGCCGATGGCCAGCACCTCGATGATGGCGACGTTCTTCTTGCCGGGAACGGTTTTGCGCTCGTCCGGCGAATGGCCCTGCACCTCGGCGCTCGGGCTTTTGACGCGCAGATATTCCGCCGCCAGATCGAAGGTCTCGCCGCCTTCGAAGGAGACGGTCAGCGTCTTGCCGCCCTTGTGCAGGCGAAGTTCCTTGGGCCATTGCTGGGGATCGGTCATTTCGGTCATCATGCAGGTTAGACGAAAGGCGGCTCGCCTTTTTGACGGGCGAAGCGTCAACTATGGACCAGGCGGAGGAGAATTCCCATGCGCGCGGCTCTCATCATCGGCATCCTTGTCGTCACGGGCAGCCTCGGCGCAGTCACGCGCGCGGACGCCGCCGTGTGGTGCCGCAACGACGGCGCGCGCAGCTATTGCGGATTTCCCTCGTTGCAGCAATGCGTGTCCGCTTCAAGCGTGATGGGCGGGCGCTGCATGCGGCAACCGATGTCCTCGCAGGAGCAAGAGCGCCCGAGGACCGTGTCGCACCGGCAGCCAGCCTGCCCCTGAAACGCCCGGCGGCGGAATGACGGCTGAATTCATCGAACAACTTCTGCTGCTGGTCACCACGCCGCTTTACGTGTTCGTCATCGCCGTGCATTGGGGCCTGAGCGCATGGCACCAGCGCGACACCTACACGCTGCCCGACACCGCCACCAATATTTATCTCGCCGCGCTCAACGGCGGGCTGGAGCTGATATTCAGCGGCGTCGTGCTCTGGTTCCTGAGCTGGTTCTGGCTAAACCGTGCGTTCCATTTCGAGCCCGCGGGCGCGCTCTACTGGCTTGCGCTGTTCGTGCTGGAAGATTTTTTCTATTACGCCCTGCATTACGTCGATCACCACTGCCGCCTGTTCTGGGCGACGCACGTCACGCACCACTCGTCCGAGCATTTTAATTTCAGCACCGGCTTTCGCGCCTCGGTGTTCCAGCCGCTCTACCGCATGTTCTATTTCGCGCCCATCGTGCTGCTCGGGTTCCAGCCCGTCGACGTGCTGGTGATGTACTCCGCCACGCAGATTTTCGGCACCTTCGTGCATCACGACACCTGCCCCAGGCTGGGGCCGCTGGAGTGGATTTTCGTCACGCCCTCGCACCACCGCGTGCATCACGGCTCGAACCCGAAATATCTCGACAAGAATATCGGCATGGCGCTGATTATCTGGGATCGCATCTTCGGCACCTTCGTCGAGGAGGACGCGAACGAGCCCGTCCGCTACGGACTGACCAAACCGGTGACATCGCGCGGCCCGGTCAACATCGTCGTGCATGAGTGGAGAGATATGTGGCGCGACGTGCGCGATGCGCGCGGCTGGCGCGAGCGGTTCGGATTTGTGTTTGCAAGACCCGGCTGGCGTCCCGCGCGGGATGAAAAATTACGCGGCGGGCAGATTGCTGGCGCTCCCTAGGGGAATTGAACCCCTGTTTCAGCCTTGAGAGGGCCGCGTCCTAACCGCTAGACGAAGGGAGCGTTGAGCCACAGCAAATAAACCCGATCCGCGCCGGACACAAGTGCGCGTGCCGCGCGCAGTAACAACACTATCGCCGCAAAATCCCGCCGAGCGCGCCGCGCACGATGGCGCGGCCAATCGTGCCGCCGACCGAACCGCCCAGCGATTTGCCGAGATCGGCGGCGATCTTGCCGGCGACGCGATTGGTGACCGAGCGGGTAATCTCGCGCGTCACCAGCTGGCCGGTGCTCATGCGCTCCCCGCGCGCCCTGTTGGTGCCGAAGATCGAGCCGAACACATCGCCGACTTTTCCGAACACGCCGCCGCCTTCGCCCTCCTGCTGTCCTGGAGCTGCGGTTTTGTTGACGCGCTTTTGCAGGATTTCGTAAGCCGATTCCGAATCCACGGTGGTGTCGTATTTGCCCTTGAACGGGCTCGCGGCGATGGTTGCGTTCCGCTCCGCCGGAGTGACGGTGCCGAGCCGCGCCGAAGGCGGGCGGATCATCGTGCGCTCGACCATCGAGGGAATGCCGTTGCCTTCGAGGAACGACACCAGCGCCTCGCCTTTGCCCAATTCAGTAATGACCTGCGCGGTATTGAGATTCTTGTTCGGGCGGAACGTATCCGCCGCCGCGCGCACGGCCTTCTGGTCGCGCGGCGTGAAGGCGCGCAGCGCGTGCTGCACGCGGTTGCCAAGCTGCGCGAGCACGGTCTCCGGCACGTCGAGCGGATTTTGCGTGACGAAATAGACGCCGATGCCTTTCGAGCGGATCAGGCGCACGACCTGCTCGATTTTTTCGAGCAAGGGTTTCGGCGCGTCGTTGAACAGCAGATGCGCTTCGTCGAAGAAGAACACCAGCTTCGGCTTGTCGACGTCGCCGACCTCCGGCAGCTTCTCGAACAGCTCGGACAGCATCCACAACAGGAAGGTCGCGTAGAGCCGCGGATTGGCGATCAATTTGTCGGCCGACAATATATTGACGATGCCGCGCCCGTCGCGATCCGTGCGCATGAAGTCCGCGATGTCGAGCGCGGGCTCGCCGAAGAACGACTTGGCGCCCTGATTTTCCAGCACCAGAAGCTGGCGCTGAATCGTGCCGACCGTCGCCGACGAAACGTTGCCGTATTCTTTCTGCAGCTCCGTGGCGTTGTCCGCGACGAGGCTCAGAATAGCGCGCAGGTCCTTGAGATCGAGCAACGCCAGGCCCTGCTCGTCGGCAATGCGGAACGCGATGTTGAGAACGCCTTCCTGCGTATCGTTGAGCTGCAGCAGGCGCGAGAGCAGCAGCGGCCCCATCTCGGCGATGGTCGCGCGAATGGGGTGACCCTCGGCGCCGAACACATCCCAGAACACGACGGAAAACTGGTCGGGCTGATATTTGAGCCCCATTCCCTCGGCGCGCTTGACGAAAGCCTCCGTCGCGACGCCCGCGGCGCTGATGCCGGAGAGATCGCCCTTGATGTCGGCGGCGAACACCGGCACGCCGGCCAGCGCGAAGCCTTCCGCCATAACTTGCAGCGTGACGGTCTTGCCGGTGCCGGTCGCGCCGGTGACGAGGCCGTGGCGGTTGCCGAATTTGAGATCGAGCACCTCATATTTCGCGCTTTTACCGACAATGATCCCATGTTCCGGGAGCGCACTGTCCGGCGCGGATTTCTTGGTTGCTTTGGCGGCCATGCCACGATCTCCATTCTATTGGGATGCAAATTAGCATCCGCCCACAGTCCTGAACACCGTTACCGGCTACCGCGGGAGTTTCAATTAAGGCTCGATTGTGAAGCGCAGCCGGCCCGCGGGCTTCAATGTCTTCGCGTCGAAGGTGCGGATTTCGATGGCCCCGCCGGTCTCGATGGTCACCGCAATACGGTCCTCCGCCACCGCGGTGGAAACGATGCGCGCACCTTTCGGCAGTTGCGCCACGACATCGGCCGACGCCACGCTTCCCTCGCCCTTGAAAACGCGATAGCCGATGACGGCGAAGATCGCGGCGATGCCGATCAGCATCGTGCCGCCGCCAATCAGCATCAGCCAGCGCACTTTGGCGACGATGCGCTCGGCGGCTGGATCGAGGGGCTTTTCGTCGTCGTCGTTCATGGCTCGCTGTCGCCGTCAGGAAGGTTCATGGTGGATCGCCGGAACGAAACCGTGAAGATCGCCGCCGAGGAAGCCGGCGAGCGGCTCGATCGCGTGCTCGCCGCCCGCATCGCCGAATTATCGCGCTCGCGCCTGAAAGTATTGATCCTGGCAGGCGAGATCGCCATCGACGGGTGCACGATCCGCGATCCTGGCCACCGCGTCAATTCCGGCGACAATATAAGTGTCGCCATGCCGCCGCCCGAGCCGGCCACGCCGCTGGGCGAGGACATCCCGCTCAATATCGTGTTCGAGGACGATGAGTTGATCGTCATCGACAAGCCGAGGGGCCTCGTCGTGCATCCCGCCGCCGGCCATCACACCGGCACGCTGGTGAATGCGCTGATCGCCCATTGCGGCGACAGTCTTTCCGGCATCGGCGGCGTGAAGCGCCCCGGCATCGTCCACCGGCTCGACAAGGACACCACCGGGCTGATGGTGGTGGCGAAGAACGACCTCGCGCATCGTGCATTGAGCGCGCAATTTGCCGACCACGGGCGCACGGGTCCGCTGGTGCGCGGTTATCTTGCGTTCGCATGGGGAGCGCCGGAGCGGCCAAAGGGTACAATCGATGCGCCGCTCGACCGGCATCCGCGCGCGCGCGACAGGCAGGCGGTGCGCGAGGGCGGACGCGAAGCCATCACGCACTGGCAGCTGCTGGAAAAATACGCCGGGCCGGATGAAAAGCCGGTCGCCAGCCTGCTCGCCTGCCGGCTGGAAACAGGCCGCACGCATCAAATCCGCGTCCATTTGGCGCATATCGGCCACCCGCTGCTGGGCGATGCCGTCTACGGCGCCGGCTTCAAGACCAAGTCCAGCCGCCTTGGCGAGCAGGGCCGCGCCGCGCTGGAAGCCCTTGGAAGACAGGCCTTGCATGCTTATTTACTGGGCTTCGAACATCCCACCACCGGGGAAACGCTGGAGTTCAAATCGGAACTTCCGGCCGATCTCGCTCGTTTACGTCATGCGCTGACCAAAGCGCGTGATACTCGCGACTGAGCCTTTCAAAAGATCAACCAAACCAATGGCTTGATCTTCCGTTTCGCTCTCGAACGGTTCACGCCGACTTGACGGGCCTAAATCTTCCTTTCGCCCCGGTTTGCCTTTATGCTGCACCTGCGATCAAGACTTCGCGGTCGCAGCATAGGCGCCGTCGGCTCGGGGAGCGGCGGGGCCTTTTCGCCCGCCGGATCATCTGGGGGCAACATAAGGAGGGCGCTGTAATGGCCCGTTCTGCAACTTTGCCGGCCTTGAAGGCCGAATCCGGTCTCACTCATTATCTTGAAGAGATCCGGCGGTTCCCGATGTTGGAGCCGCAACAGGAATACATGCTGGCCAAAAGCTGGCGCGAGCACGGCGACCGCGATGCGGCTCACAAGCTCGTCACCAGCCATTTGCGCCTGGTCGCCAAAATCGCCATGGGCTATCGCGGCTACGGCCTGCCGATCGCCGAGGTGATTTCGGAAGGCAACGTCGGCCTGATGCAGGCCGTCAAACGCTTCGAGCCCGAAAAAGGCTTCCGCCTCGCCACCTATGCGATGTGGTGGATCAAGGCCGCCATCCAGGAATACATCCTGCGTTCGTGGTCGCTCGTGAAAATGGGCACCACCGCGAACCAGAAGAAGCTGTTCTTCAACCTGCGCAAGGCGAAGAGCAAAATCTCCGCGCTCGACGAAGGCGACATGCGCCCCGATCAGGTCAAGCTGATCGCCAAGCGCCTTGGCGTCACCGAGAAAGATGTCGTCGATATGAACCGCCGTCTTGGCGGCGACACCTCGCTCAACGCGCCGATCCGCGAGGACGGCGACTCGGGCGAATGGATGGACTGGCTCGAGGACGACAGCCCGAGCCAGGAGCGCATCCTCGTCGACAACGAGCAGCTCGATAACCGCCGCAAGGCGCTGACCGATGCCCTGAGCGTGCTCAATGAACGCGAGCGGCGCATCTTCGAGGCGCGGCGACTGGCCGAAGACCCGATCACGCTCGAGCAGCTGGCCGAAGAATTCGGCGTCTCGCGCGAGCGCGTGCGGCAGATCGAAGTGCGCGCGTTCGAGAAGATCCAGAAGGCGGTGAAAACCCGCATCACCGCGCTTGAAACGCCGGGCGCGCCGCAATCGCTCACGGCGCATTAATCCGCCACTACATCTTCTGAAACTTATCCATGGCCGGGCAGTCAGTCCCGGCCATGATTTTTTGCGTGACCTAAAAACAGGCCCCTGTGCCGGAACGAAACATTCCGGACGTTTTCCGGCGGAATTTTCCCGCCAGCGTTGAACTCATTAATTCCTCATCAACCAACAAGGCGCACGGCGCATAAGCATTAACCCCCGCCATATAATCGGCATGCATGCTGGCGCCGGGGAAGGTGAGAAAAGTGGCAATTACAGACGCCCGCCGTGACGCAGCTGCAAGTGCGCTTTCGCGCCCGGTCAAGCGTTTGCTGATTCCTATTTTCGCTGTCGTGCTTGGATTTTGCGCGGTTTGCGCGCACGTCCTGATCGAGGCACGCCAAGCTACCTGGGAGCGCGCGGCCGAGATCGCCGCCAGCCTCGCCGCCGCCATCGAATCCGATATTTCCCGCAACATTGAAACGCTGGATTTGTCGCTGCAAGGCGTCGTCGACAATCTGAATTATCCCGATCTCGACAAGCTCGATCCCGAGCTGCGCAAACTCGTCTTGTTTGACCGCTCGGCGACGGCGCGGCACATGGGCGCGATCATCACCATCGATAAGTTTGGCGATATAAGTCTGGATTCGCGGGCGGGCGACACCTCGCGCGTAAATCTCGCGGATCGCGACTATTTCCAGGTCCATAAAGACAGCGACTCGGCCGGGCTGTACATCAGCAAGCCCATGATTTCACGCGCCAGCGGGCAGTGGTTCATCGGGCTTAGCCGCCGCTTGTCGAACGCGGACGGTTCATTCGCCGGCGTCGTCATGGCCAGCCTTCGCCTTTCCTATTTCCAGCAATTGTTCAAGGACGCCTCGCTCGGCGCCCACAGCAACATCACGCTGTCCCGTAACGACGGCATGGTGCTGATGCGCTGGCCATACAAAGAAGAATTCATCGGCATGAACATCTCGCATGCCGCGCTCTTCGAGCATCTGACGCACTCCCGCGCCGGGCGCTTCGAAACCTACGCCGCGACCGACGGACTGCACCGGCTTATTGTCTACACCCAGATCGGAAACCTTCCGCTCGCGATCGGCGTCGGCCAGTCAACCGACGATATCTATGCGCGCTGGCGTCAATATGCCGTCGTTATCGGGCTCATGATCGCCTCACTTTGCGCGATGACCGTCTTTCTGGCGCTGTACCTGACGAGCGAATTGAAACGGCGCAGGGACGCCGAAGCCAATCTCGCGGTTCTTGCCATGACCGACGGACTGACCGCGCTCTCCAACCGCCGGCACTTCAACGAGGCGCTCGACCGCGAATGGCGGCGCGCCATGCGCGCGAAGGCGCCGGTCACCCTGATCATGCTCGATGCGGATTTGTTCAAGTCGTATAACGACGTTCACGGGCATCAGGCGGGCGACAAACTGTTGCAGACCATCAGCGCCGCGATTACCGGCACCATCAGACGCGGAACGGATTTCGGCGCGCGTTATGGCGGCGATGAATTCGCAATCCTTTTGCCCGGAGCCCCGCTCGGCGACGCCGAACGGATCGCGGAAAAAATCCGCTACCGCTTCACGGCGCTTTGCCAGCACGATCAGGTTGCCCCGTCGGGTCTAAGCATCGGGGTTGCGAGCGTCACGCCTGAGGCGGACGAGCATTACAGCGAGCTGGTCGGGCGCGCCGACATCGCGCTTTATCGCGCCAAGGATCTCGGCCGCAACCGCACGGAAACGGCGTCCGAACATCACATTGAGCCGGTGAAAAACGTGGCGGCGAAACACCACCAGGCCGCCTAGCCCTTCGTCGCGACGAATTTGCAATTGCCGGTCCAGGCGGTGCTCACGCCGCCGCCGGTCACCGTGCCCTGAATCTTCATCGACTTGCCGGAGCGCGAAAGGGTGCCGTACCAGGCGCGCTGGCCGTAATACTGCGTCAGGATGGTGACGCTGTTGCCGCTGATTTCGCCGCCAGTGATTTTTCCGCCGCCGTCATAGACGCCGGTAAAATGGGAATCGGAATCGCCCTGGATGTCGAAGCTCCACACCGCCGTGCCATCGGCGCAACTCACATTGACGGTCCAGTGGCCGTCGAGCGAGGCGGCGTTCGGGCCCATCGCGCCGGGCTGAGCATCCGCACCCGGCTCGGCTCTCGGCCTGGCCGGACGCGCGGGCCGCGCAGGTGGTTGAGCGCGCGGCGCGGCGTCATCCGCGCCAACCGCCGATTTGTTCTGCTTGCCGATCGCGCCGCCGGTGCTGCCCGCCTGCGCGAGCGCCGTAACCACGCCAGCCGCCAGCAACGCGCCCGTGCACGCGATAAATAAAATCCGCCGATTCATGCCGTTCCCCCGAAATGCCGTGTGTCAACGGCATCCCCCCGCAGCGCCTTGCGCCGCTTTACTGCTGCCAGGTGCGTAGCGCTTCTTCGAACACGCGATCTCCCGGCGCGCCTTTTTCCACCGCGATGATCCCGCGGCGGCCGTTGTTATAAACGACCGGGATGTCGAACCAGCTGCGCTCTCTGAGCAATTGCAGATTGCGCACCAGATCGGCTTCCGCGGCGGACAGGCCGACGAGGAAGAAGTTGTTGGTCACCTTCACGGCAAGGCCGGCGAGCGGCACGCCGCGCGTCTGCTCCGCCTGCTTCATCAGCACGCCCGGCACGTTGGCGATGCCGCCTTCGTCGAAGTCCGCCGGCAGCGTGAACAGAATTTCGATGGTGTGACTGGCGGGCAGCGCCTTGTCGGTGTTGCGGCGAAGCGACCACGTCATCTTCACCTTGCGCTCGGGAATTTCCACGTCGGCGCGGATGGCGAGTTCGGGCGCAAGGCCGGGGCCGGGCGAAACCGTTTCGGTGCGCCAGATCGCGGAGCCGACGAAGCGCTTGCCTTGCGGATCGGCGGCGTCTTCTTCGTACAGCACGACCTTCTGCGCGACAGTCGCGGCCGGTGCGCTGCCGGGCTGCGTCGTTGGCGCCGGCGCGCCGCCAACGCGGTCGGCGATTTTCGGGCGCGCCGTCGGGGGCGCCGCCGCATCGCGCGAAACCGTGGCGGGCTGGCTGCGGGTGAAGAAACTATAGGCCAACATCAAGTTGCTGCGCTGCCAATACGCAAAGGCGATGACGCAGATGGCGGCCATCGCCAGCACGGCGATCCTGATCGGGCGGCGATAGGAGCGCTTCGGAACCTTGAAGTTTTCCTCCAGTTCGTCGAGCGCCGACGGCGATGGCCCCGCGCGCGGCACAGGCTGCATGTCGGACAATTCGACCGGCTCCATCGCGCGCGTGAGTTCGGAGTCGGCGGGAATCTGGCGGTAGTCTTCCGGATGCATCCGCTCGCCGGGCTGCCCGTCCCGGCCCTCGCCGAAACGCTCCTCGTATCTCTGTTCGAACCGCGTCTCAAATTGCGTTTCCGGCCGCGGCTCGAAACGCTCTCCGAACCGCTCGTCGCTGCGCGGCTCCAGATGCGGTTCATTGTGAGGCGCGGCGTAAGGCTCCGGCGGCGGCTGAAAGCGCGGCTCGCTGCGAGAGTCGATACGCGGCTCGACACGGTCGTAATCGGAAGGCGGCACCGCGTCGTAAGTGTCGCGCGCGTATTGTCCCGCTTTCGCAGCCGCTCCGCCGAGATTCTCGGCTTCGTTGACGGTGTCGCGGAAACCTTTCAGGCCCTGGTCGCTGAGCGAGGGCAGATCGCCGCCCATGCGGCTGGCGGTGAAATCAGGCGACGGCGCATCGACGTTGTCCCCGCGATCGGCGCCGCCGATGTCGAGATAGGACGCACCGCGAGGCTGACGCGCCGCGTCCGCCTCGACGCTGCGGATGGCGTTTTCCAGCGCGAGGCGCTCGCGCGTGATGTCGGTTTCACTCAACGGCGGTTCGGTGCTGCGCAACTGCGCGACCAGCGCGGTGCGCGCGCGCTCATACAGCGCACGGCGGACGTCGCCGGTGTTCTTTTCGAGACCGGCCACGGCGCGCGCGATCAATGGGTAATAATCGGCCATTGTACTTCTGAGTTCTTGAGACTTCTGTTTCTCGTCGTTTCTTATCGTTTCGGCGGTCAGCTCTCGAACGGGTTCTTCATCAGTATTGTATCTTCGCGCTCCGGGCTGGTGGAGAGCAAGGCGACCGGGCACCCGACAAGCTCCTCGACGCGGCGGACATATTTGACCGCCTGCGCCGGCAGTTGCGCCCACGAGCGCGCGCGCGCGGTCGGCTCTTTCCAGCCCGCCATCGTCTCATAAATCGGCTCGACTGCCGCCTGGGCGCGCTCCCCGGCGGGCAAATAATCGATCTCGCGGCCGTCCAGACGATAGCCCACGCAGACCTTGATTTCAGGCAAATCGTCGAGGATATCGAGCTTGGTAAGCGCGAGCCCGTCGATGCCGCTGGTGCGCACGGTCTGCCGCACCAGCACCGCGTCAAACCAGCCGCAGCGGCGCGGACGCCCCGTCACCGTGCCGAATTCGCGGCCGCGCTCGCCCAGCATCTTGCCGATGGTGTTGTTCATCTGATCGGTCGGGAATGGCCCCTCACCCACGCGCGTCGTATAGGCCTTGCAGATGCCGAGCACGTAATCGATCGCGTTGGGTCCCATCCCCGATCCGGTCGCCGCCTGCGCCGCCACCGTGTTGGAAGACGTGACATAGGGATAAGTGCCGTGGTCGATGTCGAGCAACGCGCCTTGAGCGCCTTCAAACAAAATACGTTTTCCCTCTCGCCGTTTGCCGTCGAGCAGCGACCAGACCGAATCCATGTAAGGCAAAACCTGCGGCGCGAGCTTGGCGAGATCGTCGTAAATCGCCTTCGCCTTGAATTCGGTAAGGCCCGAGCCGCGCCGCAACGCGTTGTGATGCAACAGCAGCCGCTCGATCTTGTGATTGAGCGCCGGCAAATCGGCAAGGTCCATGAAACGGATCGCGCGCCGCCCGACTTTATCCTCGTAAGCCGGGCCGATGCCGCGCTTGGTGGTGCCGATGCGCGAGGCGGAATTTTCACCCTCGCGCAGCACGTCGAGTTCCTGATGCAGCGGCAGGATCAACGTCGCGTTCTCCGCGATGCGCAGGTTGTCCGGCGTGACCGTAACGCCCTGCGTCTTGAGCTGCGCGATCTCCTTGATCAGCGCATGCGGGTCCACCACCACGCCGTTGCCGATGACCGAGAGCTTGCCGCCGCGCACGACGCCGGATGGCAGCAGCGATAATTTGTAGGTGACGCCGTCGATGACCAGCGTGTGTCCGGCGTTATGGCCGCCCTGGAAGCGGACGATGATGTCGGCCTGCTCGGAGAGCCAGTCGACGATCTTGCCCTTGCCCTCGTCGCCCCATTGAGACCCAACCACGACCACGTTCGCCATCAGGACCCCTTCCCCGGCAAGCCGGCCTCGCGGCCATACGCCTTTTGCCCGCCAGCCAGGGCCTCATCCGGATAAAGGATGAAATCGGCAGAGGCAAGGCAGCGAAACGCCCCGCTGTGCCTTTCGCGCGGTACGGGTAAACCTCTGATTGAGCGCCTGTTTTTTAGAACCGCAGCGGCTTGGCCTGACGCACGGCGGGCAGGTCCTGCACCTTCGCCAAAACCTCCGGCGGCACCGTTCCATCGACCTCCACCAGCGCGATGGCGTCGCCAATCGCGGCTACGTGTCTAGTTTAGGCTTGCCCCCTTTTCCCGGCAGACGTTCTCCACCACCGCTGCTATGTCGTGAAGAAATGAATTCCGATCTAGCGAAGGGACCACATCTGGTACTGGTGCGGCACGATCAAGAATCCTTTCGCCGATGATCGATGCGCGAATGTAACTTGAACCGCGGCCAGACTGATTGAACGCGTTCTGCCATTCAGGCATTCGTTCCGCACGCACACGTCGCGTTGCGAGGTCTTGAATCTTATCCGAAAGCGCCTCAGCAAGTTCATCAAATACCTGTTGTTTGTGTGCATCGTCAGTTGGCTCAACTGGATTCCAGCGCACAGGATTCTGTAACAGCACGTACAGTCGTGTCTTGAGCTGCTGCCGGAGATCCGCAACTGGCTTTAGACTGTCGTATTCGTCGGCTCCGCCAGGTGTACAGAGTCGCCGGCTTAGCGCCCAAACCCGCTTCCAATGTTCCTTAGTTGCTCCCGGGTTAACCCCAAGGCCGAGGCGGGGCCACCATGCGTCGTGGAAACCCTCTGCTGCGCTTTTCGCGGCGAGCACCAAATTCATGCGCTCGTAAATTGGGGCCGATTGTATCGGGGCTGGGCGTTCGACGATTTTGTCTAAGGCGCCAAGTAATGTCTGAAGTTGAACGATCGTACGCTTCTGTGATTTCGTTGGTGCTTCGAGTGATTTGTCTATTCCACCTATGAAGAAGCAGCCATCTTTCAGTCGGCCCCTTAGAGCTCTCTCCGCAAAAGGCCCAAGTTCCTCGCCTATTGAAGCGAGAACATTTTCTGCAGAAGCCAGCACGTGTTGCTCTTTGGCCGCTGCGTTTGGCAAGTTGTCGCCTTTGACTTCGTCAAAATGCGTAAATACGAGTAAGAGCTTCGCAGCGCCGCCGGATGTAATCATTTCCTTCATGGCTGCTACTGGTGCGGCCTGCATAGGAATTGTCGCATCATCGACAAGAACGACTGCATCTACCGAATCGATACGCTTGATCAAGGAACTTGATATTGCCGCTGCAGATTTTGGAGTGTGTCCGAGACCTTCGCCATCTAGCAAAACAAGCTTTGGCTGCTGACCTTCGTTCCACTGAGGCATAAAAGGGCCCGCTACACGTACGCCGTTTACTAGTGGGGTTAGCAATCTTCCAAAGCGTTGAGCATGATTGCCAGAGAAACGCGTCACCGTTTTGATGAAAGCTGCCCGATCATCTGTCTGCCATGACCACGACTGAGGCCATCCTTGTTTGTTACGGCGAAGTGTCCCAGCCTCATCCAACATAGAAAAGCGCAACTCTATTTCGCCCATCAGGTCGTCAGTGATTTGATGAAACTCGTCGTCTTCCCGCAGTCTCCGATCGAGTTCCTCCTCAAATAATTCGTCGATAACGCGTTGATCTTTCTCGTCGGTTGCGCCCAACTCTGTTTTCAGTTTATCGCCATGTCTTTTTGCTGTGGCTCGTACTGCGGAAACACACTTCGAGAGCAGGACGTTAGTGGCATCAAGGTCAATAGCCTGTTCAGCCGCGCTCCTATCGAGAACCTCAAGTGTATCGTTGTCATCCGTATCCTCATCGTCATCATGTGAAGGCACTTGCGGGCCATTGCCCAAAACGTAATTGAAGCGGAACCGCTGATTGACGTGCACTAAAAGCTTCCGCAAAACTTCCGGGTCCCCGTCACCGCGATACGCCGAGAGGATCGCCTCGGAAACACATTCGTTAATGTGTTCTCGGACCTCGTCTACCGGAAAAAAGGTGACAGCGGCCCTGAACGGCCCGCGATCAAGGATGACTTCAGTTTCGTGTACAGTGGTTTTTGCCGTGGAAGTTGACGGAAATTTCTCCGACTTTGGATCGGTCCCTATCAACTGCCTCAACAATGTCGTCTTGCCAGCACCCGTCGTACCTAAAAGCAGTGCGCGCCTATAATCAGAGTCTTTCGAACGTGGTAGCTCAATGATGGACTCGCGAATTAATCCAAAATCGTTTTCCTCCGGTGTCATGCCGTGAAAAAATATCTCCACCACCCGAGGCAGAAAGCGTGTTTCAGCTTCGCTCTTGGCGGACAAGTTCCAAAAAAAATCATCGGCAAGTAGTTGGTTCAGCTGATCTCTAAGATTAGCGGCATCGGATTCGTTCTCGGTGCCAAGTCCCTGGCGAACCCGCAATCCCGTTTTTCCGGTATTCGGGTCTATCCGTGCGGGATGCCGAAAAATTACGGCCCAAGCACTGCGCCCCTGGGAGCGGCTCAGTGAGGCAACAAACCGCTTATCCATGGCTTTCTCCGTTGTTCAGGCGTTGTTCCGAACACTATGGAGCCATGGATGGCATGTCAATCATTTTCTGAACAACGACAGAACAACGACATTATCGTACAATTACTCAGAACCGCAGCGGCTTGGCCTGACGCACGGCGGGCAGGTCCTGCACCTTCGACAGAACCTCCGGCGGCACCGTTCCATCGACCTCCACCAGCGCGATGGCGTCGCCGCCGCGCGCATGGCGGCCGAGATGGAAGGTCGCGATGTTGATGCCGGCCGCGCCGAGGATACTGGCGAACGAGCCGACGAAGCCGGGCTTGTCGACGTTGGTGACGTAGATCATCGAGGGACCGAATTCGGCGTCCATGCGGATGCCCTTGATGTTGACGAGGCGCGGGCGGCCATCGGCGTAAACCGTGCCGGAGACCGAGCGCTCCTGATTTTCGCTCGTCACCGTGAGCGTGATCAGGCTCTCGTAGTCGCCTTCCGCTTCGCGCGTCGTCTCTTCCACCACCATGCTGCGCTCCTTGGCGATGACCGGGGCGGAGACGACATTGACCTCGCCCAGCATCGGCCGCAGCAAACCGGCGAGCGCCGAGGACGTGAGCGCCTTGATTTTCATCGCGGCGACCGGCCCCTCATAAGTGACGCAGACCTTTGTAATGCCGCTCTCGGTCAATTGCCCGGCGAAAGAACCGAGCTTGTCGGCCAGCGCGATGAACGGCTTGAGCTTGGGCGCCTCTTCCGCGGTGATGGACGGAAAGTTCACCGCGTTGGAAATCGCGCCGCGCAACAGATAGTCGGACATCTGCTCGGCGATCTGCAGCGCGACATTCTCCTGCGCTTCCGTCGTGGCGGCGCCGAGATGCGGCGTGCACACCACATTGGGATGCTGGAACAGTGGATTTTCCGTCGCAGGTTCCGTGGTGAACACATCGAACGCCGCGCCCGCGACCTTGCCGGCATCGAGCGCGGCGCGCAGCGCCTGCTCGTCCACCAGCCCGCCGCGCGCGCAGTTGATGATGCGCACGCCCGCTTTCATTTTTGAGATCGCTTTCGCGTCGATGACGTTTTTGGTCTTCTCGGTGAGCGGCGTGTGCAGCGTGATGAAGTCGGCGCGCCTGAAAAGATCGTCAAGCTCGACCTTCTCGACGCCGAGATCGAGGGCCCGCTCCGGCGAGAGGAACGGATCGAACGCGATCACCTTCATCTTCAACCCTTGCGCACGGTCGGCGACGATCGAGCCGATATTGCCGCAGCCGATGACGCCCAGCGTCTTGCCGGTGATCTCGACGCCCATGAAGCGGTTTTTCTCCCACTTGCCCGCCTGCGTGGAAATATCGGCGGCAGGAATCTGCCGCGCCAGCGCCAGCATCAGCGTAATCGCATGCTCGGCGGTGGTGATGGAGTTTCCGAACGGCGTGTTCATCACGATGACGCCGCGCTGCGTCGCCGCCGGAATATCCACGTTATCGACGCCGATTCCGGCGCGGCCGATGACCTTCAGGTTCTTGGCCTTCTCCAGAATCTTCGCCGAGACCTTGGTGGCGGAGCGGATCGCGAGGCCGTCGTAATTGCCGATGATCTCGGCGAGCTTCTCCTTGTCCTTGCCGAGGTTCGGCTGGAAATCGACCTCGATGCCGCGGTCCTTGAAAATTTGAACGGCGGCGGGCGAGAGCGCATCGGAGATGAGAACTTTGGGCATCTTTTTTTTCCTTCACCCTCCCCTGGAGGGGGAGGGTCGGCCGCAAGGCCGGGGTGAGGTGAAAATCAAATGCGAAATGAGGTTCTGTTGTTGAGCTAGAGCACCCCACCCCGCCGCCCTTCGGGCGTCGACCCTCCCCCTCCAGGGGAGGGTCAGAAAGTCACGCCGCTTGCCGCAGCGCGGCTTTGGTTTCGGCAAAGGCCCAGTCGAGCCAGGGCGTGAGCGCTTCCAAATCAGACCGCTCCACCGTGCAGCCGCACCAGATGCGAAGGCTCGGCGGCGCGTCGCGGTGATTGGCGACATCGAAAGCAACGCCTTCCTTCTCCAGCACAGACTCCAGCTTCTTGACGAAAGCCAGTTGCTGCTCAGGGGGAAGCTTGCTCACCTCAGGGTCCGCGAGCCGCAGGCAGACCGATGTGTTGGAGCGCGTGGCGGGGGCCGATGCCAGATTTTCAATCCACGGCGTGCGCACAACCCAATCGGCGATGACTTTCGCGTTGCCGTCCGCCCGCGCGCGCAGGCCCTTGAGCCCGCCCGCGGATTTTCCCCATTGCAGGGTGTCGATGTAATCCTCGACGCACAACATCGACGGCGTATTGAGCGTCTCGCCCTCGAACACGCCCTCGTTGATCTTGCCGCCTTTGGTGAGACGAAAAATTTTCGGCAACGGCCAGGCCGGCTTGTGAGTTTCCAGCCGTTCCACCGCGCGCGGCGAAAGGATCAGCATGCCGTGCGCAGCCTCGCCGCCCATTGCCTTCTGCCAGGAGAAAGTGACGACATCGAGCTTGGTGAAATCGAGATTTTGCGCGAACGCCGCCGAAGTGGCGTCGCAGATGGTCAATCCCTTGCGGTCGGCGGCGATCCAATTTGCGTCCGGCACGCGCACGCCCGAAGTGGTGCCGTTCCAGGTGAACACGATGTCGGTGGCGCTATCGACTTTGGAGAGATCGGGCAATTCGCCGTAGGGCGATTTGATCGTCGTGACGTCTTTTAATTTAAGTTCCTTGGCGACGTCGCTCACCCAGCCTTCGCCGAAGGATTCCCACGCCAGCATGGTGACGGGGCGCTGCCCAAGCAGCGACCACAGCGCCAGTTCGACCGCGCCGGTGTCGGAAGCCGGCACGATGCCGATGCGATAATTGGCGGGGACTTCGAGCACTTCGCGCGTGAGATCGATGGCGCGCTTGAGCTTCGCCTTGCCGATCTTCGATCGGTGCGAGCGTCCGAGAACGGCGTCTGTGAGGGTTTGCAGGCTCCAGCCGGGGCGCTTGGCGCACGGGCCGGACGAGAAGTGCGGAACGGCCGGCCGCACGCCGGGCTTCGGATTCGTCATCGTCTATCCTTCCAGATAGTCGCCCTTCGGTGGGGAAGGGTGTCCCATCGCCGGGGATAAGGAAGGAGAGGCCCGCCGTCAAGCGGGAGAAAAGATTATGCCCGCCTCAATAGGCGGGCATTGGCGCTAATTATGGGCTTGTCAGTCCAGCAAATAACGCACGCCGAGGCGGATCTCGTCGGCGGAAATGTCCTTGATGGTGAGCCGGTTGGTGTCCGGCCCGCTGATCGCGTTGCCGAGCTTGATGTGGCGATAGCCGACATCGATCAGGAAATTCGGATGAAACATATAGCTCACGCCGGCCATGTAGGCCCAGGACATCGTCCACTTGCTCGGAATTGCAGGCGAAGCCGCGAGCGCCGGCACGCTGATGTAATCGGCGGTGCTCAAATATGAGCCGCCGAAACCGGCGCCGATGTAAGGCGTCAATCCAGCCCAGGTGCCGAGATCGAGATAGCCGTTGAGCAGCAAGCTGAAACCGTCGACGCGCGCTGATTGCGTCATGACGCCGCCGGTGAGGCCGCTATATTTGGCGCGGGTGCCATAGTCGCCGGTGATGTCGGTGCGGAACCACTTGGCTTTGTAGCCAATGCCGAAGCCGAACATGGCCGACTTGTCGATCTTGCTCTCGGCGGGATTGGCGCCGGTGTCATTCACGCCGCTGCCGACCTTGTTGATGCGATAGCCGACATCGCCGCGCAGATACCAGCCGGAGGAAAATTCATCGATGAGCAGCGGCGATTTTTCAAGGAGCGGCGGAGGCGCCGGCATCGGCGGCATTCGCGGCACGTCGGCCGCCTGAGCGCTCACTGCGAACAAAACCGCCAGAGCGCTGGCCGCACCAAACTTCTTCAAGCAACCCATGACAACTATCCTTCGATGACGCCACAGCGGCGGCACTCAAGCCGCACTACCCATTCGCCAGACCATGCCGGATGAAGGTTAAGGCTGGATTAACCATATAAATTCACCACGATTGTTAACGGGTGAAGGCGCGCAATCAGCCCCGGCTGCGAACGGCCGGAGGCGGCGCGTAGACGGGCGGCGGCGTGTAAGCCGGCTGCTGGTACTGCGGCTGATATTGCGGCTGATACTGCTGCTGGTAATGCGGCTGGTACTGCGGCTGATACGGCTGCTGGTAGACCGGCTGCGGATAATATTGCGGACGGGGCGAGAACGTCTCGGCGAACCCGTCGAGATTGAATCTCAGGCCGAGTTTCAAGTCGTGCGACGTGAGTTTGTGAAACTCCATCGGATTGTAGACGTTGTTGACCCCTGTATAGGTCTGGATGTCGCCGGACAAGGCATCGCCCAGGCTGACGTAGCGATAGGCCAGTTCGACGGTGAAGTTTTTCGTGACCTTGTAGCCAAGGCCCGCGTGCAGCGCCCAGGCGAAATTCCACTTCGACGCCGTGTCGCCGAATGCGACGCCCGCGTTGGGCGTGTTGATGTCCATGAAGCTGTGAATGGTGTTGCGCGAGAAACCGATGCCGGCGCCGACGAAGGGCGTGAGCGAGTACCAGGTTCCTAGATCCACGTAGGCGTTGGCGAGGAAAGAGCCGGTCCCGGGAATCTGCACAGGACGATAAGTGGAATTTCTGCCTGACGGCGGGCACGCTGTGCCCTGCGAATC
>CAMDSH010000025.1 GCA_945907045.1 Rhizobium sp. Q54
CTCAATAGCAGCGCGACCATGGATACCAACTTCATGGGCCTGCTCGGCTACAAGCAGCTCAACATCAACGCGTCATCGACCACCGCCTGGGGCTCGACGCGGCTGCGCGTTGCGCTCGCACTCGACAACACCGGTTCGATGGCCGACTCCGGCAAGATGACCGCGCTCAAGAGCGCGACCAAGACTCTGCTCACGCAGCTCAAAAATGCCGCGGCCACTTCCGCCGACGTTTATGTGTCCATCATCCCCTTCAGCAAGGACGTCAACGTCGGTTCGTCCAATTACGCCGGCAACTGGATCGATTGGTCAGATTGGAATGACGACAACGGCCACGACACGTCCACCACGACTTGCACGACAACAAAGACCGGCAAGAGTGGCAAGAGCACGAAGAAATGCTCGACCACGACGACGTGGGTTCCGGACAACCACAATACGTGGAACGGCTGCATCACCGATCGCGATCAGAACTACGATCAGACCGTGACGGCGGCGAACCCTGCCGACGCGAGCCTTGCCGATTCCGCGACTTCGACGCTCTATCCCGCCGAGCAATACGATTATTGCCCGGTGGCGATGATGGGCTTGAATAACAACTGGACCAATATGAACAGCCTCGTGGACCAGATGTATCCGAATGGCAATACCAATCAGCCGATCGGACTGGTTTGGGGCTGGCTCTCCTTGGTCGGCGGCGGACCGTTCACCGTTCCCGCAAAGGATGCGAACTACAAATATCAGGACATTATCATCCTGATGTCGGACGGCTTGAATACGGAAAATCGCTGGTCGACGAGCCAGAGTTCGGTCGACAAGCGCATGTACGACTCATCCAAGAGCGGGGCTGGCACTTGCGCTAACATCAAAGCCACCGGCGTCACGATCTATACCATTCACGTGAACACCAACGGCGATCCGACCTCGACCCTGCTGCAAAACTGCGCCAGCGGAACGGACAAGTTCTTCCTGGTGACATCGTCGAGCGGCATTGCCAGCGTGTTCAACACGATCGGCACCAACCTCACCAAGCTGCGCGTCGCCAAATAATTCAAAGGCGCCCAGCCGCAAGCAAAAAGCCCGGCCTAACCAGCCGGGCTTTATTTTTTCTGACGCAACGCGACTAAAGCGAAGCTTACTTAGCCTTCGCGATCATCGTCTCGAACGGCTTGTAGCTTTCCTTGGCGAGATCGGCATAAAGCTCGCCGATCTTGGTCGCCTCGGCGACAAAGCCTTCGTAGGCGGTCTTGGCGAAGTCGGTCTGCACTTCGATCGCCTTGTCGAGTGACTTCACGCCGAAGAGCTTCTCGAGAGCGGCGCTGCCGTCCTCAAACGCCTTCTTCGAGTAGTCGGCCACTTCGGTCGCAATCGCTTGCGAGGCCTTGGAAACCGCACCGAACGATTTCATGGCGATGTCGGCGCTCTCTTTGCCGGCCAGTTGCATATCTTCGAAATTCTTGACCATTTTGATCCCTTCCCGGCCACCGCGGCGCGGAGGCACTTAGACTGTTCGCATCGACCCGGCATTCACATCCGGGAACAGTAACCTTTATATCGCACTGCACCATAAAGTCAACGAATATGTTGCAGTGCGATATTTGTTAAAAAAACCAAGCATTTGCTTAACTTTTTGGCAACCGCGCTAACCTACGGTCGGGGTTTATGCCGTCGCCGAGACGGTTGTCCGATGGTGGGCGTAGCTGAGTAGCGGATGCCGATTTCCCTTGTACGGAAGCCGTGAAAATCCCCTCCGCGAAGTTCTCCTCGGGTAGAAGTTTTGGGGAGCAGGCAGCTCCGTCGAGCTGCCCAATGTGTGCGGGGAAGCGATGTTACGCGTGCGTGTCCGGCGCGGGCTCGGCTGGGGGGCTTTGAGTCTCGCCACCATCGCAGCTGCAAGCGCGCTCGCGAGCGCTGCCGCCGAAGCGCGGCCCCGCTATCGTCCCGACTACCAGCCCTCTTACGCATCCATCGTGGTGGACGCCAATTCCGGCGCGGTGCTGCAATCGACCAATCCCGACAGCCAGCGTCACCCCGCCTCGCTCGCCAAAATCATGACGCTGTATTTGCTGTTCGAGCGGCTGGAAACCGGCAAGCTCAAGCTCAACAGCGAACTGAAAGTTTCTCCGCACGCCGCATCGATGGCGCCTTCCAAGCTCGCGCTCAAGCCGGGCGAGACCATCGCGGTGGAGACGGCCATCAAGGCGATCGTGACAAAATCAGCTAACGACGTTGCGGTGGTAATCGCCGAAGCGGTTGCCGGCGACGAAGACGAATTCGCCAAGGCGATGACGCGCAAGGCGCGCTCGCTCGGCATGAAGAATACGCTCTATCGCAACGCCTCAGGGCTGCCGGACGACCAGCAGGTGACCACCGCGCGCGATCAGGCGCTGCTCGGGCGCGCCATTCAGGATCGCTTCCCGCGCTACTACCGCTACTTCTCCACCCTCGCCTTCCAGTACCGCGGCAAGTCGATGCGCAACCACAACATGCTGCTCGGCAGCATCGAAGGCGTCGACGGCATCAAGACCGGCTACACGCACTCCTCCGGATTCAACCTCGTCAGCTCGGTGCGGCGCGGCAAGCGTCACATCGTGGCGGCGGTGTTCGGCGGCAAAACCGCGCGCGCGCGCGATGTCCGCATGGTTTCGCTGATCGAGGAATATCTCGGCCGCGCCACGGTCAAACGCACCGTTCCGGCCGTCCTTGAGGCCGTGGAGCCGCCAGCACCGGCTGAAGCGCCGCGCACCAGCCAGGTGACGGAGCCGCCGCGGACTACTCAAGCCGAGCCAAATACGACGCAGAGCGTTGCGCCTGTAAAATCCCTAGCCGCCGTGAAAGTCGGCTCGACCGACCCGATCAAGCCAAATCTGGTCAAGACCGTCACCGTGACGACCACCAGCACAAAGACCGCCGCGCTGGCGCAATTGCCCAGCCCGCACGACTCCGCCACGTCCAATAAGGTCACGCTCCCCGCGCCCAGACCGGAATACAAATCCGACGCCAAATTCGAACCGAAACCCGACAGCCTTCCGCCCCCGCCTGCCGGCGCGCGGCCGGGCGTGCTCGGCGTGCTGCCGATCCATATCGCGTCGGCTTCCGACAACATGCCGGCGCCAGCCGCCGTTGCCGCGGCTGCACCAACGGCACCGGCTGCGGCTTCGCGCACGCGCGGCGGCTGGATGATTCAGGTTGGCGCCTTGGAAAATGAATCTGAGGCCAAGCAGCGCCTCGATCAGGCGCGCAGCAGCGCGAAAAGTCTTCTCGGCGAGGCTGAGCCTTTCACCGAGACGGTGGCGAAAGGCACGAAGACTCTCTACCGCGCCCGTTTCGGCGGGCTAACCGAAACCCAGGCGGAAGCTGCCTGCAAGCAACTCAAGCACAGCAATATCGTGTGCATGCCTCTAAAGAATTAGAGGCAGCCAAGAAAACTACGTAAGGGCATCTAACAGAACTCAGGAGCCGCTGATGGTCATTTTTGGAGTACCTCAGCGATGGCGGCGAAGAAGAACCTCTTTGGCTTCGTTGACACGAGCCGCGAGATAGGTCGACCCCCCTTGATCGGGGTGCAGTTTCTTCATCAGGCTCCGGTGAGCGCGGGAGATGTCCTCGGGCGTCGCCCCCGGCTCAATGCCAAGGAGCTGATAGGCTTCCTGTTCCGTCATTTTGCCGCTGCTCGCAGCAGCCCGCCCCGCTGCCGCGTCACCTTGCGCGTGTTCACTCCAGGCGGGATCCCGGCGGTCAAGATACGCCACCAGTAGCGCGCGGCTTTCCTCGTCGATCTCGGAGAGCAGGCGCGCCAGCGTTTGCACGTCGATGGCGTCGAGCACCATGCCCTCGTAACGGCCCGCCAGAATGCGACCGTGCATGGCGCCGGTATCGTGGTCCAGTTCCATTTCGACGAAGGCCGAGCGCACGCGCGATACCTGCCCCGTGCTTTTCTGCGTGCGCGGGCCAAAGCCCGCGGGTCCAAAGGGAAGCCATCCCAGCAGGCCAAGACCCGCAGCTCCCAGCGGCACTGCAAGCCCGATCTGCCCCCGCATAAAAAGAAACGCCGCAGCGCCGATGGCAAGCAGCCCGCCGCTGGCTTTCAAAATGCGCGCAACGATTTTCGGATTGGCCTTGGAGAGTTTACCAAGCACCCACAGGCCGAACAGCAGGACCAGCGCACCGATGACGAGAGTGGCCATGGTCTATCTCAACTGCGCGAGCAGCTTTTGCGCCGCGCTGCCCTGGCGTCCGGAGAGATTCTTGAGCGCCTTCATGCCGCCAGCGGCATAGGCCGCGACCGCGCGCAACAGTTCGCCGAGTTCATGCGCCGCGCCGGTGTCGAAGCGGCAATAGGCGCCCTTGGTAAGGCGAGCAATCTCACGATAAGCATTTTCTGCAACGTCGTCGCCGCCTTCCTGGAACATAAAGACCGGGATGCCGAGCAGGCCCAGTTTCCCCGCCGCCGCGCATAGATCGTCGATCGGTTCTTCCATCGCATCGCCGACGAAAACCAGCGCCTGCACTTTTTGCTTGGCGCTCTCGTTCTGGGCGTGGCTCAAGACCTTGCCGATCTGCGTGTGGCCGCCGCGGCAATCGATGCGCGACATCAATTCTGCGAGCTTTTCGCTCTGCGAGACCCAGCCCGAGGCGCGGCATTCGTTTAGCCCGCGAAAATACAGCAACTGAATGTCGAGCCCGCCGGCGGCGGCGGCCTCGCGGAACATCTCGGCCTGCAGCACGCAGGCGCTGTCCCAGGTCGGTTGCCGGCTCATGGTGGCGTCGAGCGCGAAAACCAGCCGCCCGCGCTGGCCGCTCGCCGTCGCAGGGGGGAGCGAGCGCACGCGCTCCAGGAACGCGGCGACTTCGGGGCGCGTCACTTGCGCGTCGCGTTTGGTGGTGGGCGCCGGTGTTTCCCGGTCTTTGGTCATCGAAGCCCCTTCAGGCAGCGGTTATCCGCCCACTATAACGTGGCTGCGGCTTGTGCGCGGCGCAATGGGGATAAAGACGCAACCGGCGTCAGGCGATGACGTCGTGGACCTGCAGCGGCTGGTCCATCACCGAATACCATTCGGCGCGGGCAGCAGCCCTTCGTTTGCCGGTCTCGGAGAGCGGCAGATTGAGCGTATTGAGAAGCGCGATGACTTCCTCGCGCGCCGTGACGTGCGACAAATTCGGCTGCGTGCCGAGCACGGTTTCGTCGAGATCGTCCAGCGCGGTGAGGCCGCGCGGGAAGAATTCGCGATAGACCACGCGCTCGGCGAACCCATCGACCGAGCGGAAGCCCATGCGCTTGGAGAGTTCGGTCAGCCCCTCGCCGACCAGCTTTTTATTTCGTGAAGTGAGCGTCGCCAGACGATTGCGCACCACCACCCAATCGGTCAGGCAACCGTCGACCAGACGGCGCTGACGGCGCGCTTCGCGCACCATTTCGGAATAATGGCTCTCGCGCGTCACCGTGAAATTGGTCGCGTCGATGTGGCCGAGCACGTCGAAATCGAGAAAGCTGTCGTTGAGCGGCGTGACCAGCGTGTCGGCCATCGAATGCGCGAGCCGCATCAAATAAGTGTCGTTGCCGGGCGTGTCGATCACGACGACATCGTGCGAGTGCTCGACCGCGGCGATCGCGGCGGAGAACGCGGCGAATTCTTTTGCTTCGTTCGCGTCGAGCGAAGAGCTTTCGCCGCGCGTCACGCAGTAATGCGTCGGGAGTTCGAGCTTGACGCGCGCGCGTTCGCCCCATGCGCGGCGGTTCTCGATGTAATGGGTGAAGCTTTTTTGCCGGCCGTCGAGATCGATCGTCGCGACGCGCTGTCCGGCCTTCATCAGCGCCACGGCGATGTGGAGCGCGGTGGTCGATTTGCCCGAGCCGCCCTTCTCGTTGCCGAGCACGACGACGTGAGCCGACAGTTGTTTTTCGTTGAGCGTGTTGAGCGACATGCCCGCTTAACCTTCCAAGCGGTAATTCTCTATGTTTTACGGGCGGTTGGTCAAGGTTAAGCGGGTTTAATCATGAATCCTGGCGTGGCAGGCAAGCCCCCGCTTTGCTAGGTAATAGCGGGGTTTTGCGACAATCCCCGGACAAGAATATTGCCGCCGGCAGGAACATCGCAAAATGGCGCGACGATTACGGGTAATGCGAACGGTTCCGGCGCTGCGCCGCGCCGTGGAACTTTTCCGTAAAAAACGCGAGACGATTGCGTTGGTACCCACGATGGGTGCGCTGCATGCCGGGCATCTTGAGCTGGTGCGGCAGGCCCGCCGCCGCGCAGAACGCGTGGTGGTGTCGATATTCGTTAATCCGGCTCAGTTCGCGCCGCACGAGGACTTTGGAACTTATCCGCGCACTTGGGGCTCTGACATCAAGGCGCTTAACGACGCCAAGGTGGAACTCGTCTGGGCGCCCTCCGCGCAGGTGATGTACCCGGAAGGCTTCGCCACTCGCATCGCGCCGGAGGGCCCAGCGAAAGCGGGGCTGGAAGATAAATTCCGCCCGCATTTTTTTGGCGGTGTCGCGACCGTGGTGGCCAAGCTGTTCACGCAATGCCGGCCGGACTTCGCGATGTTCGGGCAAAAGGACTACCAGCAGTTGCGTGTCGTCACGCAGATGGCCAAGGATCTCGATTTGGCTGTGAAGGTGATCGGCGTGCCGACGCTGCGCGAGAAAGACGGCCTCGCCCTCTCCTCGCGCAATGTCTATCTCTCGGCTGGCGAGCGCGCGAACGCGCCGTTGCTGCATCGCGTGCTGAAGGCGAGCGCCGAGCGCATCAAGAAAGACGAGAAGATCGAGGACGTGCTGGACGTTGGACGGCGGCAAATCGATCTTTCCGGTTTCACGCTCGACTATTTCGAAGCCCGTCACGCCGAAACGCTTGCGCCGATTGCGTCACGCAAAGACGGCCCGGTGCGATTGCTGGTCGCGGCCAGGATCGGCAAGACCCGGCTGATCGACAATATCGGCGTGTGATGCCGCACGCCCGTGTGGCGCTGCTACCCGCTTACCGTTCCGGTTACACCAAGCATTAAGCAGAGCCGTGGTTACCTCGGCGCTCCATTTCCCCCGTTGGAAAGCTTTCCCGTGACCGCAATCCGCGACGAAAACATGCAGGAAATTCGTCTGGCCGAACTGCTCGGCGCGCTCAGTTATGCGCTCGATCTGGTGGAAGGCCAGCCGGCGGGACATTGCGTGCGCTGCTGCTGGATCGGGATTCACATCGGCCGCGAGATCGGCCTGAGCGAGCCGGAAATCTGGGAGCTGTATTACACGCTGCTGCTCAAGGACCTCGGCTGCAGCAGCAACGCCGCGCGCATCTGCCAGCTTTATCTCACCGACGATCTCACCTTCAAACGCGACTTCAAGGAAGTCGATGGCAGCCTGCCGCAGGCGCTGCGTTTCGTGCTCAGCCACACCGGGCTGAAAGCAGGGTTTGCCGAGCGCGTGCGCAGCATCATCAATGTGTGTCAGACGATCGGCACCGCGCCGCAGGAACTGGTCGAGACGCGCTGCCACCGTGGCGCGGAGATCGCGCGCATGATGCATTTTTCCGAAGCGGTCGCGCAGGGAATTCAAAATCTCGACGAGCATTGGGACGGCAACGGCCTCCCCACCCGCGCGCGCGGAGAGGATATCCCGGTTTATTCGCGCATAGCGCTCATGGCGCAGGTGATCGACGTATTTCACACCAGCAGCGGCGTCGAAGCCGCGCGGCGTGAAATCTCGCACCGCTCCGGCGTCTGGTTCGATCCGAAGGTCGTTGAGGCTTTCGAGCGCGTCGCATCGCGGCAGAAGTTCTGGGACACGCTGCGCTCGGACAACCTGCAAGAGGAGCTTTACGCACTCGAGCCCGCGCAGGAGACAAAAACCGTCGATGAAGATTTTCTCGACGATATCGCGGCGGCCTTTGCGAAAGTGGTCGACTCCAAAAGCCCCTACACCAGCGGCCATAGCGAACGCGTCACGCTGTTCACGGACATGATCGCAGAGAAGATGGAATTTTCAGCTGAGCGCCGCCGCTGGCTCAAGCGCGCGGCGCTGCTGCACGACATTGGCAAGCTTGGAGTGAGTAATTGCGTTCTCGACAAGCCCGGCAAGCTCGATCCGGACGAATGGGCGGCTGTGCAGATGCACGCGGCTTATTCGGAACAAATCCTCTCGCGCATCACGGCGTTTCGCGATCTGGCGCCCATCGCCGCCGCGCACCATGAGCGGCTCGACGGCAAGGGCTATCCGCGCGGGCTCAAGGACGATCAGATCGTGCTGGAAACGCGCATCATCACCACGGCGGATATTTTCGACGCGCTCACCGCCGACCGGCCCTATCGCAAGGCCATGCCGGTGTCGAAAGCATTGGCGATCATGTCAGAGATGATCGGCACTCAGGTGGATGCGGATTGTTTTGCCGCGCTGCGCCGGGCGATGGCCGCGCTCGATAAAACGCTCGCCGCCTAAAGCAGCCCCAGCTCGCGCAATTCACGCCGCAGCGGTTCCGGCATCTTGGCGGCGCCGGGCGCGGCACGCGAGAGATCGCGCGGGGCGTCCTTCGCATTGAGATAGCGCCAGCCCTGAAAGGCGCGGAACGGGCGCGGCTCGACCAGTATGCATTTGGGGTCGAGGACCAGACGGCAGCGGCCAATGCCTTCCTTGTCAACGAACGGGCGGATGTCGAGAATTTTCTCCCGGCACATGATCTCGCCCTTGATCACCCAAAAAATCGAGCCGCCGTCGAGCAGTTCGTCCGCGCGCTTCGGCACCATGCGCGTTGTATGAATGCGCTCGGGCTTCTTGCCGCGCTTTTTCTGCGCCTTCATCTTCAGCTTGATCCAGTCTTCCAGGTCCTGCACCGAGTCGGTGCCGACGGAAAGCTTGAGGAGATGCAGCGGCATTTCAGTCCTGAGGTTTCTTGTCCGGTTCGATAGTCATGATCCGCGCGCCTTCGGCGGCCTGGCCGTTCTCGGCCACGGCGATGCCGGAGACGACGCCTTCGACCGGCGCCGTGAGAGAATGCTCCATCTTCATGGCTTCGATAATGGCCACACGCTGACCTTTCGTCACGCGCTGGCCGTCTTCCACAAGAATCGCCAGGACTTTGCCGTGCATCGGCGCGCGCACGGTTCCGCCGCCGCCTGAATCCCCGGCATCGAGCAAGGAAAAATCCAGCCGCGAAACCTTGGTCTGCCGCCCCTTGTGCCAGACGAAAACGGTGTCCGGCGTCTCGACGGCAAGCGCATTGGCGGCGGAAATGCCATCGATGCTCACGGCGGGTCCGTTTTTGCCATATGTCGCGCGCGCCGTGACAATTTCGCCGTCCGCCATAACGGGTAGCGACAGCGCACGCGCGCCGGAAAGCTGAAAGCCATCGCCAGCATCCCACGGCGATGGAACTGCGTCAGGCTCCGGTTCGGTCACCGATGCGATCCGCGCCGCATCGCGTGCAAACAGCCTTGCCGCGCCGAGCGCAACGGCCGCCTTGTCCAGCGGCTGCGGCACGGCGCCGAGTGCTTCGAGATTGCGGTCGATGAACCCGGTGTCGAAATCGCCGGCACGGAATTTTTCCGCGCGGGTGAGCGCAGCCAGAAACGCGATATTGGTGCGCGGGCCGAGCGCGACGGTGCGATCCAGCGCATCGCCCAGACGCGCAAGCGCTTCATCTCGCGTTTTGCCATGCGCGATCACTTTCGCAATTAACGGATCGTAGAACGGCGTGACCTCCGCCCCCGTTTCCACGCCGGTATCGACGCGGATGCCTTCGCCTACCGGCAAATCAAGCGCGGCAAGCTTACCGGCGGCCGGCAGAAACCCGTGCTCGGGGTCTTCGGCATAAACGCGCGCTTCCACCGCATGGCCGTTGAGCGGCACCTTGTCTTGCGTGAGCGGGAGCTTTTCCCCGGCGGCGATGCGGAATTGCCATTCGACCAGATCGAGGCCGGTGATCGCTTCCGTCACCGGATGCTCTACCTGCAGCCGCGTGTTCATTTCCATGAACCAGAAGCCGCCGGATTTGAGCCCGCTTGCGCCATCGGCGATGAATTCGATGGTGCCGGCACCCGCATAGTTCGCAGCCTTGGCGGCGGCGACGGCGGCGGCACCCATTTCAGCGCGCAGAGCCGCGCTCATGCCCGGCGCGGGCGCTTCCTCGATCACTTTCTGGTGCCGGCGCTGAAGTGAGCAATCGCGCTCATGCAGATGTATCGCATTGCCGTGAGTGTCGGCGAAAATCTGTATCTCCACATGACGCGGCGCGGTGATGTATTTCTCGATCAATACGCGCTCGTCGCCGAAAGCGGATTTCGTCTCGCGCCGTGCAGCCTCAAGCGATGCGTCGAACTCGGCGTGCTTGCCGACGCGGCGCATGCCTTTGCCGCCGCCTCCCGCCACCGCCTTGATCAGCAGTGGATAGCCGATCTCGTAGGCTTTCTGCTTGAGGAATTTCGCGTCCTGCATGTCGCCGTGATAACCCGGCACCACCGGCACGCCCGCCTTCTCCATCAGCGCCTTGGCGCGGTCTTTCAGACCCATGGCGCGGATCGCAGCCGGCGGCGGCCCGACAAAAGTTATCCCCGCCTGCGCGCAGCTTTCCGCGAATTTCGCGTTCTCCGACAAAAATCCGTAACCCGGATGTACGCACTCCGCGCCGGATTTTTTTGCGGCCATGATGATGTTGCCGATGACGAGGTAACTCTGCGCGGCGGGCGCGGGCCCGATCAGATGCGCTTCATCGCAAACGCGCACATGCAGCGCGCCTGCGTCGGCTTCCGAATAGACCGCGATGGTGCGCAGGCCCAGCCGCTTCGCGGTGCGAGCGACGCGGCAGGCGATTTCGCCGCGATTGGCGATGAGGACGGATTTGAACATGTCACCGGCCGCTAAGTTGAGCGGCGGATACTAGCGCGCCGGCGGCGCGGCCGCTTGGTTCTGTGGACGGCGCGGCGGCACCGGCGGCTTTTTGGCGGGTGCGGCGGCGGCAGCCGCAGGCGGTTCCGCGGCGTCATCACCAGAGGCGGGTCCGGGCGCGGACGGCAGCTTCGGTTCGGCATTCATGATGCTCACCGGCGGGATCGAGGCCGCCGAGGGGAAATCGACGCGCGCGGACGGTGCCACCGCGGGCAATGGCGGCGCAACCGCAACCGGCCCCGCAGCAGCAGGCGCTACCGCCACAGGCGGATTCTTCTCTACCACCGGAGCGGGCGCAGGTTCGCTCCAGGAGGACGCATAACGGGCAACGTAAGTGTCGAACGCGCGCGCTTTGAGATTAGCCTTGAGGGTGCTCGCATCGCGCATCAGCGCAAATGCAGCACAATCGTCCGCAACGCAGCCATCGCGGGTCGCCAGCACATGCGCGGCGATGCCGTAGCGGTCGAGTTCGATGGCGCGGCGCAAACCATTAAGCGCGCCCTCATAACCGCGATCCGCGCGTACCGCGAAGTCGAGCCCGTCGGCGAGCAGTGCGAGCCGCGCCGTGATATAGCCGACCGCCGCCGCAGCTGTTTCCGGCTTCGCGAATATCGCCTTCTCGCAGGCACTTTCGATTGCTTCTCCCGCACCCGCATCCAGACACGCAAGCGGCGAACCCGGAATGAGTGAGCGAGCCGTCAGCTCGGCGCTGCGCGCATCCAGCGCGAGGCGCTCGGCGGAACGTTGTTGCAAGGCCGAATGGTCGAGGAAACTCATCACCAGAAGTGCGCCGATGAGAACGGCGGCGCTGCGGGCCAGCGTGCCGGCGATCCCTAATGGGGCAGGACGCCGGAATGCGACAACGCACAGGAAAGCGAACAGCGCGGCCAATGCGCCAGCCGCCCAGACCGGGAGCGCGAAGGCTCCCGGCCCGAGGTCGAACAGCGTGGCCGCGTCGAGACTCTGCATCCGTCTCCTAAAAAATCTTTATTGAGCCTTGGCGCCGGTGACCTTCACCACATTGGCCCATTTCTCGACGTCTTTTTTGAGATAGGCGTCGAACTGATCCACCGTCATCACCATCGGAACCGCGCCCTGCTTGGCCCAGGAGTCGCGCACCTCAGGCTTGTTGATGATCTTGTTGATCTCGGTGTTGAGCAGCGTGATGACATCCTTCGGCGTCTTCGCAGGTGCCATGATGCCGAGCCAGATCGTTGCTTCGTAACCCGGCACGCCCGCTTCGGCGACGGTCGGCACGTCAGGCATGATCGAGGAGCGCTTGGTGCCGGTGGTGGCGAGCGCCCTCACCTGACCGGCTTTCGCGTTCTCCGACATCGTGGTGATGGCGTCGAACATCATCTGCACATGGCCGCCGAGCACGCTGTTGCGCGCTTCGCCGGAACCCTTGTGCGGAACGTGAACGATATCGGTGCCGCTCATCGCTTTGAACAATTCGCCAGCCATGTGATACGGCGTGCCCGGCCCCGACGATGCGTAATTAAGCTTGCCGGGATCCTTCTTCGCCAGCGCGATGAATTCCTTCAAGTCCTTCGCCGGCACTCCCGGATGGATGACCATCAACAGATCGGAATAATTGATCGTCGCCACCGGCGCGAAGTCGCGCATCAGCACGAACGGCTTGTTCGGGATCAGCGATTCATTCGTCGTGTGGGTGTTCGACATCAGCAGCAGCGTGTAGCCGTCAGGATCGGATTTCGCGACCGCGTCGGTGCCGATAATCGAGCCTGCGCCAGGCCGGTTTTCGACCACGAACGATTGCTTGAGCGACTCCGACAAATATTGCGCCAGTACGCGCGCATAAACGTCAGCCGGGCCGCCCGCGCCGAACGGCACGATGATGCGGACGTTGCGGTTGGGATAACTTTGCGCCGAAGCTTGCGGCGCGGCGAGCAGCAGCGCCACCAGCGATAAAGCGGCGGCGAAAAAGCGCGAAACGGAAACCATGTGCGAACTCCCTCGGTGCGTTGTTATGAGCACGGCCAACGCCTGACGCGTGCCTTTTATTCCGGTCGATAGCTAACTTTCGGCAGGCCCCCAGGCAATCATTTCCTGCGAGGCGCATCGACGCAAGCGCGAAGACAGGCCTACACACCGCCCGCCGATTTGAACCCAGGGACAAGATCGCGCGCCGCGGCGAATGCCCCGGTGGCGTCGGTCGAGGTCATCGCCACAGTGGTGCGCAAATCCGTGACGCCGCCCCCGCTCGCGGCGGCCAGCAGCGTCGCGATCATCTGGATATCACCCGGCGCTTCGCAGATGGTCAGAAAATCATATTCACCAAACGTGAAGTAATAGCCGATCAGCCGGCCTCCGGCTTTCGCCATCGCGCGCGAGATCGCGTCGGCGCGGTCTTCCGGCTTGACGATCATGCCCTTGATGGCTTCGCGGGTATAACGGCCCTGGGTGATGTAGATCGGCATGGCTATCCCTCGTGTGCGGCGCGTTTATCCCCGCATGATAGTCGAAATGAAATTGGAAATCCGGGAGCCGCGCAGGCTCCTGGGAATATCAGACGTTGTCGAGCTGGCTTTCTTTGGCGACGCGCTCGAAGGCCTCGCCGGAGCTCTTGATGCGGTACTGATAATCGTCGCCTTCCGAGGGCAACTGCTTGACCACCGTGTAGCTGCCGCTGGCAGCCGCGCGCCCGAAGGTCGGCGAGGTGTAATAAACCGTCTGCCCGACCTCATACTTGTGGGTTTTGAGCTGAATTTCGTGCGCCGACAACGGCTGAACCGCCGGGCTGGCGATCCGCGGCGTATGGATGGAGTCCATGTTGCGGGTCAATTTTCCGACGGGAGCGGGTACGCCGACGATTTTACGGGACGAGGATTTCCCGTTTGGACGCGATGCGCGCGCATTTTTGGCAGCCGGAGCCGCGCGTCGGGCCGCTTTCGGGCTTTTCGCGGTCTTTTTCGCCGATCCGCGCGAGGATTTCGCGGGTCTGCGCATGCTTTTGGCGGCTGTCCTGCTCATGGGATAATTATAGCATCGAATTTTCGCCTGCGGGGAAAATTCTGATGCCCATTTTCCAGCGTTTACAGTGGCTTAGTAGCGTCCGCCGACGCGATCCATCCATTATATAGGTGCCCGGGCAGGTGGAACCTAGCCCCTATACCTGCGTTCAATACACGCTGCACAACGCAAATATGTGCCGGTTACAGCGCTGCACAACGCGAATATCCGCGGTCACAGCATGAAAAATCGAACGGGAGACGGGAAATGCGAACCCTTTTAGGGATCATATTAGGTGTCATTCTCACAATCGGCGGCGCGTACATTTATGACTCGCACAACGCGCTGGCGGTCACGAGCGGCTCGGCCACCTCGGCAACCGCCGAGCGCCCGCTGGTCAACTGGGAAATCGTCGGCCGCAAGTGGGAGCGCCTGACCATCCGCGCCCGCGGCGAGTGGAACAAGCTCACCACCGGCTAGGCGCAGCGCGCGCTAGTCTCTCATGGGGTCGTGACCCCAGTTCATCAGCGAATAACGCCAGCGCGTGTGCATGATGTCCTCGCCCGGACGCTGGGCGAGGTGCCGGCGCACGTAGCCGGTCACCTTGCGCATGTGCGCGAGGTCGGCGGCGGTGCGCGCTGTCTTCGGCTTCTGCAAAATCGCAACGATGCGCCGCCCCGACTGGCGGCCGACGGACTCTTTTTCGCCCGGACGCATGAAGCCGACCGACTTGCTGCGCTCGGTCTTGAGCCAAGCCGCGATCTCCGCCGCTGTCATGTTGACCGCCGCGCGGAAATTCTTCTCGATCTCGCCAACGTCGACGCGCTCGCCCACTTCTCGCCCATCCTTATCGCAACCGCCACCTCTTTAGCATCGCCGCCTTGCGTGAAAAGCCGTAAGCTCGCGGCTTCCACAGGACGGGAGTTGCCCGATGCGCGCCGCTTACTATGAGAAAAACGGGTCCGCCCGCGACGTGCTGGTTATCGGCGACGTCGACACGCCAAAACCGGGCCCCGGCGAAGTGCGCGTCAGGCTGCACACCTCCGGCGTCAATCCGTCCGATGTGAAGACCCGCGCGGGTTCGCGCAAAATGGTGGCGGCGCGCGTGATCCCGCACAGCGATGGCGCGGGCGTGATCGATGCTATCGGCGATGGCGTTGCGAAATCGCGCATGGGCGAACGGGTGTGGATCTGGAACGGGCAATGGAAGCGCCCGTTCGGCACGGCGGCGGAGCACATCGTGCTCCCCTCCCCGCAGGCCGTGCGGCTGCCCGACAACATCAGTTTCGAAGAAGGCGCGTGTCTCGGCATTCCGGCGATGACAGCCTATCACGCGGTCGAGCTTGCCGGCGTCACCAAAGGCATGACGCTGCTGGTATCGGGCGGCGCTGGCGCGGTGAGCCAATACGTCATCCAGTTCGCCAAGGCGCGCGGCGCGAACATCATCACCACCATCTCATCCGGCGAGAAAGCGACACTGGCGCGCGAGGCCGGCGCCGATCACGCCATCGACTACAAGCGCGAGAACGTCGGCGAGCGCGTTATGGAAATAACCAACAAGGCGGGCGCGGACGCGATCATCGAAATGGACATCGCCGCCAACGCCAAACTCATTTCCGGCGTGCTGCGCCCGAAAGGCAGCGTCATTATCTACGGCACGGGCGCAGGCGAAGCGACGATCCCGGCCGGATTTTGCCTGGTGAACGCGATCAAGCTGCAATTTTTTCTGGTTTATGAACTCGACACGCAGGAGCGCGAGCGCACCATCACCGGCATCACGCGCGCGCTGGAAGGCGGCAAGCTCATCAACCGCGTTTTCCCGCAATTCAAACTTGCCGATGCCGCCGCCGCGCACGAGGCCGTGGAAAAAGGCACGACCGGCAACGTCGTCATCTCGCTGGCCTAGCCGCGCCAAACGAAACGGCGCGCCGAAGCGCGCCGAAGCCGTTGCGATAAAAATATTAGCGCGTAACCGGCGTCATGATCGGCTTATCCTTCGGCTTGAGCCGCACCACGAGCAGCCGCGCCGGAACCGTGCCTTCGTTCTTGGCGGTGTGCGGGACGTTAGCCTGAATGTGAAAGCCCTCGCCGCCCTTCGGCGATTTCTTGCCCTCGACGTCCACTTCGAGCGCGATCTGGCCGTCGAGCATGTAGGTGATCTCGTGGCCGTCGGGATGAATGTGCCACGGCACCACGCCGCCGGGCGCGATCTCGACGATCTGCATGATGACTTCCTCGTAGATGCCGCCCTTGAGCGGATCCTGCATCACGGTCTTGGCGCTGATCGGCGATTGCGCGATGACGGCGTTCTGCGTCGCCAGCCCTGCGCCGAAAGCTAGCGCCAGCACGGCGCCCATCAATAATTTTGTTTTCATCGGTTCTCTCCCTGTCAGGCTGCTTGTGAAAGCCGCAACCGTTGACGGGAGAATGATAGCGCAGCGGCATAATGCCGGACAGGCGTCCGCGGCATGTTCGCGATTGGCAGGAAACTGCGTAAAATCCGCGTTAATCGTGACTGAGCTGGCTCTCGTTCACCACGCGCTCGTGCGCCTCGCCCGCGCTCTTGATGCGGTATTGCCGGTCCTCGGTCTCCGAGGGCATCTGCTTGATGATCTTGTAGAAGCCGCTCGGCCCGCCGCGCCCGAACGAGGCGTTGTAGCGCACGGTCTGCCCGATATGGAATTTATGCATTTATGGAAGTGCTCCCTGGCGGCAAAGGAAGTCCGCTCCGCTGTTAAGCAGAGCCGAACGCACCCTATTGCCTGATGGATTCGTGAAGCTTTATAGCACGAAACGCACAGCGCAGGGGCGTTATCTCGTCATTTACGCGCGGGCGCGAAATCCTGATTGCTGAACGCCGAAGCCGTGGGGCGGCGGATGACGATGAAGCCGCGGCTCGCCGCGCTGTGGCAGGAATTGCAGTTCTCCGTGAGCTTGTCGTAGCCGGCGATGAATTTTTTCAGATCGCGCGCTTCGGTGGCGGCTTCCAGATCGGTGATCGGCCCGGTGATGACGGCGTCGATCATCTCGCCAATAGGAAGGCTCTTGTAATTCGGGATCAATTCCTGCGTGTCGCCCATCACCTCCTTGAGTTCGCCGAGCTGATAAGCGGCAAGCTCCCAGTTGCGCTCGCGCGCCGCCAGCCAGAGCTTGGCGTGATGGGTCTGGATCCATCCCATGAATTGCTCGAGGCCGGGAATGTAGGCGCGCGGCACTTCCGGCGGTTTCGCGGGCGCCGGCGGCGCGGATTGCGCGAGCGCGGCTGTCGAGAATGCGAACGCCAGCGTGGCCATCGCAATACGCTGCATGAGCTTTGCTGGAACGATCATGGATGTACTCGTGCTGGAGGCCGCCTTAGGCGCAAATCTGAACCCGCAAGAGGCGGCACGCAAGCGCCGCTGAATGAAGTTTTTCTAATCTGCGAGCGCTAGACCAGCAGGCTGAAGGTCGGCTGCGGCGTAGCGGCCACGGGGATCGCAGGAGCACTGGCGGGCGCAACCGGGTTCGCCGTCAACGCATCCTGCAGCGAGCCGCTGAAGATGACGGCCGGATCGTCTGCCTTCGCGCCGGATTTGGAAGGATCGGCGTTCGCCGCGCCGTCGAGCTGGCCCGGCGGCTTGCTGGGGTTTTCGCCCTTTTTGGCTTTCGCTACGTCGCACGAACTCATGCAGACGAAGCCGTTAACGACCGAAATCATGTTTTTGAGGTCCCCGCGGGAAGGCTAGGCCGACCGAGTAAACGAGAGGTGAATCGCGCGGTCACAGGCACGTGACAGAGCAGCCCGCTAGAATTTCTCCACCCAGGGCCGCAGCTCGATCTCGCTCGTCCACGCATTGCGCGGCTGTTGCAGCACGCTCAGATACGTCGCCGCGATGGCGTCGGGATCGAGCAGCGAATCCGGGCTGGAAGGAGGCTCGGCACGGCGCGGGCTGCGGATGCCGCCATCGATCACAAAATGCACGACGTGGATGCCCTGCGGCGCAAGCTCGCGCGCCATGCTTTGCGCGAGTCCGCGCAGCGCGAATTTACCCATCGCGAACGGCGCCGACTGCGCGTAGCCCTTCACGCTGGCGGACGCGCCAGTGAATAAAATCGCGCCGTGCTGGCGCGGCAGCATGCGCCGCACCGCCGCTTGCGCGACGAGAAACCCGCCGAAGGCCGACACTGAGATGGATTTTTCCACCTCGGCGGGATCGAGATCGATCAGCGGCCCGCGCGTGCGGTAACTGGCGTTGTAAACGACCGCATCGGGCGCGCCACAGGCCGCCTCGACATCGGCAAACAGTTTATCGACCTGATCGCGCTTGGTCGCATCGCAGGCGAATGCCTTGGCGCCGGTTTCCTGCACGAGCTTGGCGAGTTTATCCGTCTCGCGCGCGGCGAGCGCGACCTGCATCTTTTCTTTCGCGAACAATCGCGCCAGCGACGCCGAGAGGCCGGAGCCTGTGCCGACGATGAGGGCGGTTTTGAAAGTCATGCGGCTACTTCTTGCATTCCCCGATGCGCCTTGCGTCGATCGTCTTGTTCGACGTGGTGGTCTTGCCGCCCATCGTGACAGAAGACTTCATCACGCCGGTGTAGCGCTGCGGCGAGATGAAGGTGAACACCGCCGACATGTCCATCGCGAATTCCTTCGGGTTGCCGCACACCATGCGGATCGACATGCCGTTGCCGGTGTCCTTCACCTCGACGGTCTTGCACTGCCCCTTGGCGTCCTTGTCGAGCGCGAGGCCCTTCACGGGGTCCTTCGCCTCCTCCGGAGTCATGCAACTCGATGTCGTCTCCGGCGGCACCGGCTTGCCGTTCTCCTCGCCGGTTTCGGTTTCCTGCCACTGGCCGGGCTGAAACTCGAACGCCGCACGGGCGGGAAGCGCGATGAGACAGGTGGCAAAAAATCCGAAAGTGGCGGCGCGGAAAGAAGTCATCATCTGCGGTTCCTTTTTCGTCACATCCTGAACACGCCGAACTTCGTCTCCGGCACCGGCGCGTTGAGCGCTGCGGAAAAAGCCAGCGCCAGCACGCGCCGCGTCTCATTCGGCGCGATGATGCCGTCGTCCCACAGCCGCGCGGTGGCAAAGTAAGGATTGCCTTCGCGCTCGAACTGTTCTCGCAGCGGCTGCTTGAATTCCTCTTCCTCGGTCTTCGTCCATTTAGCGCCGCCGGCCTCGATGTTATCGCGCTTGACGGTGGCGAGCACGCTCGCGGCCTGCTCGCCACCCATCACCGAGATGCGCGCGTTCGGCCAGGTGAACAGAAAACGCGGCCCGTAGGCGCGCCCGCACATGCCGTAATTTCCGGCGCCATAGGAGCCGCCGAGAATGAGCGTGATTTTCGGCACCTGCGCACAGGCGACGGCAGTGACAAGTTTCGCGCCGTCTTTCGCGATGCCGCCCGCCTCGTAATCGCGCCCGACCATGAAGCCGACGATGTTCTGCAGGAACAACAGCGGCACGCGGCGCTGGCAGCACAGTTCGACGAAGTGCGCGGCTTTGAGCGCGCTCTCGGAAAACAGAATGCCGTTGTTGCCGAGGATGCCGACCGGAATGCCGTGGATGCGCGCGAAGCCCGCGATCAGCGTGGTGCCGTAAAGCTGCTTGAACTCGTCGAATTCCGAAGCGTCCACCAGCCGTGCGATCACCTCGCGCACGTCGTATTGTTTTTTCAGGTCCACCGGCACGATGCCATCGAGTTCATCGATGGCAAATTTCGGATCGCGTGACGCGTGCAGCGGAATGTCGACGTTTTTCTTCGTGTTCAAATTCGCAACGATACGCCTCGCGATGCTCAAGGCATGATGATCGTCGTTCGCCATGTGATCGGCGACGCCGGATTTGCGCGTGTGCACGTCAGCGCCGCCCAGATCCTCAGCGCTGACCACCTCGCCGGTCGCGGCCTTCACCAGCGGCGGGCCGCCGAGAAAGATCGTGCCCTGCCCTTTGACGATGATCGTTTCGTCCGACATCGCGGGAACGTATGCGCCGCCCGCAGTGCAGGAACCCATCACCACGGCTATCTGCGGAATGCCGAGCGCGGACATATTCGCCTGATTGTAAAAAATACGTCCGAAATGATCGCGGTCGGGAAACACTTCCGTCTGGTGCGGCAGGTTCGCGCCGCCGCTATCGACGAGATAAACGCACGGCAGCCGGTTCTCGCGCGCGATCTCCTGCGCGCGGATGTGTTTTTTCACCGTCATCGGATAATAGGTGCCGCCCTTGATGGTGGAGTCGTTGCACACCACCATGCATTCGCGGCCCTCGATGCGGCCGATGCCGGTAATCAGCCCCGCGCCGTGAATGGCATCGTCGTACATGCCGTTGGCTGCGAGAGCTGAGAGTTCCAGAAACGGCGATCCGGGATCGATCAAATTCATCACGCGGTCGCGCGGCAGCAGCTTGCCGCGCCCGACATGGCGCTCGCGCGATTTTTCCGGCCCGCCCAATGCGGCTTCGGCGCGGCGTTTGTGCAATTCGGCGGCCAGCGCGCGCATGCGCTCGGCATTGGCGCGGAACTCCGGCCCGCCGGTGTCGATGCTGCTGCCGAGAATCGTCAAATGGCCCCGCCCCTTGTGCCGGAAGGGTGCCTTGACCGCATTTCGAACGCAATGGCCGTCCTGCCGGGACATTCTTTTCACGCCGGGAGGGCCAAGCGAAAATTTTTTATCGCGTGAAGCGGAATTCCGGGAACGCCGGCTCGCACTCGCACGTTGGAATGACGCCGCAACGCGGCTTTCAAAACCAATTGGAGGAACCCCAATGAAGACCCTTACCGCCCTTACGGTTGCCGCCGCTCTCGCCGCCGGCATCGGCTTCGCCAGCGCGCAGAATTCGCCAACCTCGTCCAATCCCGGCATGAAGGCCGGAACGGCGATGCAAGACGCGGCGTTCTGCGAACAGGGCCAGGCCGGCTCACCGCCGAAATGTACCTTCGCGTCATTGCAGCAGTGCCAGCAGCAGCTCAAGAGCCCGGGCGCGACCTGCATCATGAATCCGAACAAGGCCACGACCGGCGCGCGCTAACTTTCTCGCCGGCTCATTTAATTAATCCCGCAGCGGGCCTCAAAGCCCGTTGCGGACGCATGCGTACAGTTCCCCGTTCCCGGCAAAGCCGGACGAATTGTCGCGCGTACGGAACGCAAAACATTCAATCGCGTTCTCTCCGCACAGGTTGCGAGGGGGTTGGCCCAAGGAGCCTTCCATGAGGAACAAACTTTTGACCACAGCGGCGGCAGTCACCCTGCTCGCCAGCGCCGGTTTTGCCTCGGCGCAAAACAAAATGGCGCAAGACAAAATGACACAAGACAACAAGAGCGAGCGCGCCGCGCCCGCTCCTGCCGCGCAACAGAATGCGCCGCCGGAAAAAATCGCTCCGGCTGCGAAGGGTATCGAGAACAAGGGCCCGGCGCATAACGGCAATGCCGCCGCCGGCAAGGCGCAAAGCGAGACCACCGGCCAGGCTGCGCCGAAAATGGATTCGCCCGCAGGCAAGCCGAAGGCCGCCGAAACTCCGGCTTCGCCCGCGGCGACCAAGACCCCGAACACTATGACCCCGGACACCAAGGCCGACGTAAAGACCAACGACGCCAAGCCGGACACCGCGCAGGCTCCGGCCAAGCAAGGCGCGACGACCGGACAAGGCACGGCTGCAGCGTCCGGCTCGGTGAACCTGTCGACCGAACAGCGCAGCAAGATCAGCGCCTCGATCAAGCACACGAACGCGCGTCCGGTGACGAACGTCAACTTTTCGATCTCCATCGGCACGCGGGTGCCGCGCACCGTGCACTTCTACCCGCTGCCGGTGACGGTCTATGAGGTCTATCCTGACTGGCGTGGATACGAATTCTTCCTCGTCGGCGGCCAGATCATCGTCGTCAATCCGCGCACGCTCGAGATCGTCGCCATCCTCGAAGCGTAACGCGCAACGCCACAGACTTGCGAAAGGCGGTCCTTGCGGCCGCCTTTCGTGTTGCCTGTACGACTGGCGGCGCAGGCCCTAAGCTCCCGGTGAAATTGACCGGGAGAAAGACGATGACCGCGCGCGCAGCCGGCGATTACAAAGAACTCAAGCTCCAGCTCCACGGCCTTGTGAAACCGGGCCAGCAATTCCAGTTTCACCGCAACATGCTGTTCGATCAGCTTTACGCCTCGCTGCCGAAAGACCCGCAGGCGAAGGTGCAGATCTACAACGCCGAGATCGCGCCCGGCGGCTACACCAACTGGCATTGCCACAACGGCGCGACTTTTTTCATCGCGTTGCAGGGCATCTTCGAAGCGCATTTTCAGGAAGGCACGCTGATCAAGGCGAAGGCGGGCGACTGCTATTCCGAACCGATCGCGAAGTTCCATCGCGGACACAACCCGCACCCGGAACTTTCATATCTGTGCATCGGCGTTTGCATGACGGCGCCAGACCGCGAGCATGTCACCAATTCCGTTGAACGCCCCTGGTAACGCGGAACATTTCTCGCCCCGAACCGTTGTCTGTGTGAACGTCCACACAGCAAGAGGTTTAGAAATGTCAGTCGACAAGGATCGCATTCAGGGTTCGTTCGAGCAGGCCAAGGGCAAAGCCAAGGAAGTCGCCGGCAAGGTGACGGGCGATGCCAAGCTCGAAGCTGAAGGCAAGGCGCAGAAGGCCGCCGGCAAGTTTCAGAACGCCGTTGGCGGGCTGAAGGATGTGGCGCGCGGCCAGTAATTTTCACGGCGTCAGGCGACGTCACATGTGCGTTCACATGCGCGTAGCGTACCGCTCGTAGAGTGGTGGCGTAAAAGAAAAGCCCGGCTTCGCGCCGGGCTTTTTTTGTGCTCGATCACACGCGCAGCACCGTCGGCCAGTCCGGCTCGTCCTCGGGCAGCACCCACGTTTCTTTCAGCGCGGCGGCGGTCCATTCCTGCCATGCCGGCAGCGCCATCATCGCGTCCATGTAGGCGCGCGAAGGCTTGCTCACCTCAATCGCATAAGTATGAAAGCGCGAGACCACCGGCGCATACATCGCGTCCGCCGCGCAGAACGCGCCGAACAGAAACGGCCCGCCTTTGCCAAAACGAGCGCGGCAATCGCTCCAGAGCGTATCGATGCGCTTGATGTTGACGGCGGCTTCCGGCGTCGGTTCGCGCGATTTTACCGGCCGCCACATGTTCATCGGATAATGCCGCCGCACCGGGATGAATCCGGCGTGCATTTCCGACGACACCGCGCGGGCATGCGCGCGCGCAGCAGCGTCCTTCGGCCAAAGGTCCGCTTCCGGAAACTTGTCGGCGAGGTATTCCAGAATCGCCAGCGACTCCCAGACGTGCACGTTGCCATCGGCGAGCGCCGGGACTTTGCCCGTGCCGGAAATCTTCAGCAGGCGCTCCTTGAAGTCGGGCGCATTGAGCGAAATGACTTCCTCGTCGAAAGCAATGCCCGCCACTTTCATGGCGATCCAAGGCCGCATCGACCATGAGGAATAGTTCTTGTTTCCGATGACGAGCTTGAGGGTCATGTGTTGCGCGCTGCTTTAAGATTTCTTTTCCGGAGGAGCTTCCGGGGCGATGACCGGCCCCTGAGCTTTTTTCCAGGCACCGAAACCGCCCTGAATGTGCGCCACCGGCTTGAGCCCCATGCGATGCGCCGTTTGCGCCGCAAGCGCCGAGCGCAAACCGCCGGCGCAGAAGAACAGGAATTTCTTGTCCTGCGCGAACGTAGGCTTGTGATACGGGCTGTCCGGATCGATCCAGAATTCCAGCATCCCACGCGTGCAGTGAAATGCACCCGGCACCTTGCCGTCGCGCTGCAATTCGCGAGGATCGCGAATGTCGACGAACACGACATCGTCGCGGCCATGCAGCTTGATCGCGTCCTCGACCTTTATCGTCTCGATCTCGCGTTCGGCGTCCTCGACCAGAGTTTTGTAACTGGTGGTGATTTTCTGCGGCATGCTTTTTCTGTCTCCGGGGCGGCGGGATCGTGGCAGAGCGAGCCGCTTCGCTCAAGAGCGCCGAAACAAGCGCATTGCCCGCGCCCGCGTCCCGGTGGCACCATGCGGGTCACACGGGAGCGCAACATTCAGGCCATGACCACCCCCGACCTGCTGGCACTGGTTTATTTCATCGGCGCGTGGATCGCCTACTCCATCGCGGTGGAAAAGACCGCGCATGGCCGCAGCAGCCTGAACGCGCTGATGCACCAGTATCGCGACATGTGGATGCAGCGCATGCTGGCACGCGACATGCGCATGGTGGATGGGCAGGTGACGGCATCGCTGCAGAACGGCACGGCGTTTTTCGCTTCCACGAGTTTGATCGCGGTCGGCGGCGCGCTCACCCTTTTGCGATCCAGCGAGGAAATGATCACGCTGGTGTCGGTGTTGCCTTTCGGCGCTTCGCCAACGCGCGCGCAATGGGAAGCCAAGATGCTGGGCCTTGCCATCATCTTCGCCTATGCGTTCTTCAAGTTCGCGTGGTCGTACCGGCTGTACAATTACGTTGCGATCATGATCGGCGCGGCGCCGGAACCGCGCGAGAAGAATACCCGCGCCGCGCAGGAGCTGGCGCATCGGACGGCGAAAGTGTGCGAGGACGCGGGCCGCCATTTCAATCGCGGGCAGCGCGCGTTTTTCTTCGCGCTCGGCTATCTCGGCTGGTTCCTCGGGCCGCTGCTGCTGGTCGCGACCACCACGGGCGTGGTGGCGGTGATGTACCGCCGGCAGTTTTCATCCGACTCGCGCAAGGCGTTCGAGCCGGAGCAGCGCAAGCCGCGCAAGCGCCGCTAGGCGAGGCCCATCAGCACGGCCATGACCGCGACGACCACAACGGCGACGCCCGCCGCCACGATCGTTATGATGGTTTCAACGAAGCTGGCCTGTTCGCCGTTGTCGCGGTCGGCGGCGCGAAAATCGGCGGCCGGAGACACCGCAGCCGAAGACATGGCGGCACGAATAGTCTGCATATCGAGTGACATCGGACGATCCTCCCCCCGAAGGTTCGTTAGAGGTGATTGTCCGAGTACGCGGGCTTCAACACGAATCGCCCGGACCGGGAAAACATTACCGGCGGCGCAACGCAGTCACAATCTTGACGGGCGCGCACTGTGGATGCGCGCGGCGATTCGTTTGGCGGGAGGAGTTTGAGTACACGGGTTAGTTCGGAGCGGGAAACAATTCGCTGCTGCGGCCACTGATCCAATAAGCAAGGAGGCCGATCCATTCGCGCATCGCCTGATCGGTGCGCAACAGACCGCCCGACAAGGTATGGGAGAAACGAAACATGTCCGCCCCGCGTTCGGCACGCCGATCCACCGGATAAGCCTCGACGGCGAAGCCCGCGCGGCGGAAGCTGCCGATGGCGCGCGGCATGTGGCTCGCTGACGTAACGAGCAGCCAGCGTTCGCCCGGTTTTGGATTCAGCAATTCCCTGGTGAAGGCCGCGTTCTCGGCGGTGTTGCGCGACTTTCCTTCGAGCAGGACGCGTTCACGCGCTACATTGAGTTTTTCGAACACCGGCAGCACGAAATCGGTCTCCGCCGGGCCGCCGGGGATCAGGCTGCCGTTTCCGCCGGTGTAGATAACGCGCGCCGAAGGATATTGCTGCGCCAGTTTCCCGGCCGCGGTGATGCGTTCGGCTGAACTCGTCAGCACGGCCTCGCCGCGCGCTTGCGATAGCTCTGGCGATATCGCACCGCCGAGTACGATGATGCCTGTTGGCGCACCGCGCGCTGAGTCCCATGGCGGAAAGCGGTCTTCCAGCGTTGCCGACAAAAAACCGCCTAACGGAGAAAATCCGGCGAGAGCCAACAGAATGAGGCTCGCCGCCGCCAGCGCGCGGCCCGTGCGCTTGAAACGCGTAAGCCACAGCACCAAACCCGCGATCCCGGCGGCGATGAACAGATTGGACGGCAGCGCGAGAAAGGCGGCGGTTTTTGAGAGAAAGAAAAACATCTGTCGCGATCCTCAAAAGCTCCGCGTCAATTTTTCTTCTTCCACTCTTCGTAGCGCTTCTTGTTTTCCTCGTTCGGCGGATAGAGGCCGGGCAGCTTCGCGCCCTTCTCCACCTCCTGCACCAGCCAGCTTTCCATCCGCTCATGCTCGGCGCCCTCGTTGGCGACGAAATCGGCGAGGTCCTTCGGGATCACCACCGCGCCGTCATCGTCGGCAACGATGATGTCGCCGGGGAATATCGCGCTCCCGCCGCAGCCAATGGGTTCGTTCCAGCCCACAAACGTGAGCTGATTGACCGACGCCGGCGCTGCCACGCCCGCGCACCAGATCGGCAGTCCCGTGCCGAGGATGCCATGCTTGTCGCGCATCGCGCCGTCCGTGATTAGGGCCGTCACGCCGCGCTTGACCATCCGCATGCACAGGATGTCGCCGAAAATTCCGGCGGAGGTAACGCCCATCGCGTCCGCCACGACGACGACGCCTTCCGGCATGTCTTCGATGGCGCCGCGCGTCGAGATCGGCTTCGACCAGCTCTCAGGCGTCGCAAGGTCCTCGCGCACCGGCACGAAACGCAGCGTGAAGGCGGGACCAACCACGCGCTTGCCGCCGCCCGCAAAGGGCATCGCGCCCGTCATCCAGCAGCGGCGGATGCCTTTTTTCAGCAACATCGTCGTGATGGTGCCGGTGGTGACCTGTTGCAGCGTCTTGAGCGCGTCCTTCATCGAAAGTCCCCATCAAGCCGGTTTAAGTCCGAGCCGCTCGTCGCGGCGGCGCAGCAGCGCAACGAACGGGATCGACAGCAATACCATCCAGGATTTTCCGACGACCTGGCCGAGCAGAAATTCCAGCGAGCCGAAAGCCAGCCACAAAAAGACGATGGAATCGATCACCAGCCCAACGACACTCGACGCCACCACGGCAACGATAAGCTGGCGGCGAGCGAGCGGCGTGTAGACTGCCAAATCAGCGAATTCGGAAAGAAGAAACGCGCAGGCCGACGCGATCACCAGCGACGGCGGCGCGACGGCGGCGGAAATCGCGGCGCCGGCAATGACCGCCCCCACCCCGAAGCCGATGCCGAGGCGGCGCTGCACCAGATCGCGCAGCACCAGCGCGACGCCGATCATCAGCACGCCGGACGGCGCCATCAGATGCGGCGCGACCGGAATGAGGCACGGGCCATTCGGCACGCATAGCGTTCCCACATGCCCGATCATCCAGTTCGCCACCGGAATGGTGAGGCAGAACAGGATCAGGAAAACCCAGCCTTCGATTTTGCGCCGCTTGTCGTTCGTCATCGCTTGCTTCTCTCAGTCATAAATTTCGCAAAACCTTTTGCCCGCAACTCGCACGCCGGGCATTTGCCGCAACCATAACCCCAATCGTGACGCTTGGTCCGGTCTCCCAGATAGCAACTATGCGTCTCCTCGATCACCAGATCGAGGAATTCCTCGCCGCCGAGTTCGGCCGCCAGCGCGAAGGTCGCGGCCTTGTCGATCCACATCAGTGGCGTATGGATCGACAGCTCGCGGTCCATGCCCAAAGTGAGCGCCGTCTGCATAGCCTTGATGGTGGCGTCGCGGCAATCGGGGTAACCGGAATAATCCGTCTCGCACATGCCGGCGGCCAGATGCCCCGCGCCGCGCCGGTAAGCCAGCGCTCCGGCAAAGGTTAGGAAGACGAGATTGCGGCCGGGCACGAATGTGGTGGGCAGGCCGTTGCAGGCGATCTCAATCGCCATATCGCGCGTCAGTGCGGTTTCGGACATCGCAGCGAGCGCGTCGAGCTTGACGGTGTGATCTTCGCCGAGGCGCGCCTTCCATTCACTCTTCATCGCTGCCATGCGCTCGCGTATGCGCGCGCGCATCGACAGCTCAACCACGTGGCGCTGGCCGTAATCGAAGCCAACGGTTTCGACATGAGCGAAACGCTGCAGCGCCCAGGCGAGGCAAACGGTGGAATCCTGTCCGCCGGAAAACAGAACGAGCGCGCATTGCGAACTTGTTTCAGTACTCACGAATCCCACTTCGGCGACCAGTTCCAGTCGACGATGCGGCCGCCCTTGCGCGCCAGCCCCGCGATTTCCTTCATCTCCGCCGCCGACAATTCAAAATCGAAAATGGCGAAATTCTCCGACAGGCGCTCGATGCGGCTGGTGCGCGGAATGACAATAATGTCCTGCTGCGTGAGCCAGCGCAGGCAGACCTGCGCCGCGGTCTTGCCGTACGCTTTGCCGATGCGCGAGAGCACCGCGTCATCGGTAGCACCGCCTTTGGCAACCGGGCTGTAGGCGGTCACCGCCATGCCGTGGCGCGAGCACGCCGCGATCACCTTGTCCTGATTGAGATAGGGATGGCACTCGATCTGATTGCAGACCAGCGGCTCGGTCGAAAGCTTTACCGCCTGATCGAGCAATGCGACGGTGAAATTCGACACGCCGATATGGCGCGCCATGCCCGCGCGCTTGACCTTGCAGAGCGCGCCGATGGTTTCGGCGAGCGGCACGCGCGGGTTCGGCCAGTGGATCAGCAGCAGGTCGATCTCGGACAACCGGAGTTGAGAAAGGCTTTCCTTCACCGAGCGCTCGAGTTTTTCCGGGCTAAGGTTTTCCGGCTGGACCTTGGTGGTGACCATCACCTCGTCACGCCGCCCGGAAGCGCGCACGCCGTCGCCGACCGCCGCCTCGTTGCCGTACATCTGCGCGGTGTCGATGTGGCGATAGCCGATGCCGATGGCCTGCTCGGTCAGCCGCGCGCAGTCGCGTCCGCGCAAATCCCAGGTCCCGAGACCGATAATCGGGATATGCGCGCCGTTAGCCTCGATAACTTGCATCAGGTATCCCACACCGGCGCGTGTGGCGGATTGACGACGCGCATGTTGGTGGCGTTGAGTTTCTTCAACTCGGCCATTTCGGCGTCGGTCAGCTTGAAATTGAAAATATCGAGATTGGCCTGCAAATGCGCGGGCGTCGCGGTGCGCGGAATGGCGGCGATCCCGAGCTGCGCGAGATAACGCAGCGATACCTGCGCCGATGTCTTGCCGTGCGCCTTGCCGATGCGCTCCAGCACGTCGTTGCCCGGCGCCTTGCCGCGCGCGATCGGGCAATAGGCGACCACCGCCATGCCCTTCTTTTTGGACGCAGCGATCACCTTGTCCTGATTGATGAAGGGGTGCACTTCGATCTGGTTGCACACCAGCGGCTCGGACGTGACCGACCATGCTTCATCGAGCAGCGCGGTGGTGAAGTTCGCGACGCCGATATGTTTGGTCTTGCCGTCGCGCTTGGCCTTGTTGAGCGCGCCGACGCTTAATTTGAGCGGAATGTCTTTGTTGTTCCAGTGGATCAGCAGCAGATCGACCTGCGGAATTTTCAGGTTCGCAAGGCTCTGGTCAAGGACGCGGGCGAAATCATCCGGCATCAGATCGTTCTGCCGCACCTTGGTGCAGATGAAAACCTGATCGCGCTTCTTGCCCGAAGCTGCAAAGCCCTCGCCCACTTCCTTTTCGTTGCCGTAGAACGCCGCCGTGTCGAGATGGGTGTAGCCGATCCGCAGTGCGTCCTGCGTCGCCTGCACGCAGACATTGTCCTTCAGCGTCATGGTGCCAAGACCGACGATGGGAATGCGGGCGCCGTTGGCTTCGATGACGTGAGCGTCGGCAGCGGACATAAGGGAACTCCTGAATGGGGACATGACGGAAGGGCATGCGGCGGGAGAATGCCCGGTCAGCATGGCCCTGCCAACCGGCTCATCCGGTAGCCGCGTTTCGCGGTCCCGCATAAAGATCACGCAAATAATCGCGAAGTAGCGCGGCACCGTTATGTGCAGCGCCAAGCTGTTGGCAGATGTTCTTACATTGGAATAATTCAAGTCTGGAAAAATACTATTGCATCAATGGTTTTTAATGCTTTTCTGAGTACACAAGACAATCAGGAAAGCCGGTATGCGCATTTTGTTGCTGTCCTTCATGCTTGCGGCTTTTGCCGTCAGTGCGCCTGTTGGCGGCGCCAGTTCGAATGACGACATCGTCATCATCATCAAGGATCACCGTTTCACCCCCTCCGAGGTGAAGGTGCCGGCCAACAAACGCGTCACCATCACCGTCATCAACGACGATGTGACGCCGGAAGAATTCGAGAGCCACCCGATGAAGGTGGAGAAGGTCATCCCCGGCAAGTCGAAGGCGACGGTCCGCATCGGGCCGCTCAAGCCCGGCCGCTACGAATTCATCGGCGAATTTCACGAGGCCACCGCCAAGGGCGTGGTCATCGCGGAGTAATCCATGCTCGGCGCCCTGCTCATCGTTTTTCGCGAAGTCATCGAAGCCGGCTTGATCATCGGCATCGTGATGGCGGCAACGCGCGGCGTCATCGGGCGCGGACGCTGGATCACGATCGGCATTGTAGCGGGCATCGTCGGCGCCGCCGTGGTGGCGGCTTTTGCCGGCGCGATCTCCGACGCGTTCGAAGGATCGGGACAGGAACTGTTCAACGCCTGCGTGCTCGGCACCGCCGTGGTGATGCTGATGTGGCACAACGCCTGGATGGCGCGGCACGGCCGCGAGATCGCGATGCAAATGCGCGAACTGGGCACGGCTGTGAGCGAAGGCGCGCGCCCGCTCACGGCGCTGGCCATCGTCATCGGCCTTGCGGTGCTGCGCGAAGGCTCGGAAGTCGTGCTGTTCCTCTACGGAATTTTCGCCTCCGGCACGAGCGGGTCAGCGCTATTGCTCGGCAGCGCGCTGGGCGTCGCCGCCGGCGCGGCCTTCACGGCGCTCACTTATTACGGATTGCTGGCGATACCGTCACGGCACATTTTCTCGGTGACCAGCCTGTTGATCGCGCTGCTTGCCGCCGGCATGGCGGCGCAGGCGGTGCAGTTCCTCAACGCCGGCGGGATCGTCACCGCGCTCGACGGCATATTGTGGGACACGTCCGCGTTCCTGTCGGAAGGCAGCCTGACCGGGAAACTGCTGCACATTCTCGTCGGCTACACCGCGCGCCCGACCGAGATGCAGATGATCGTCTATATCACGACGCTGTTCGTGATGGCGCTGCTGATGCGGCTGGCGCGCTATTCGCCGCCGAAGCCGGTAGCGGTTTAAGACTTAGCGTCTTTTGCCACCCAACGCCGCGAAGGCAACATCCGGCGCGCTGTTGATCAGCTTGAGCAGCGCGCGCGCAGGACCGCGCGGTGCGCGCTTGCCCTGCTCCCAGTTGCGCACGGTTTCAATCGGCACTTCGATGCTTTTCGCGAACGCCGCCTGCGTGAGCTGTGTGCGCTGGCGCACGTGGCGGGCGAAAGCTGCCGGATTTTTGTGATCGACCGTCCGCTCGCTGCCGTCGTCCAGAATTTCGACGATCCTGCCGTCGGCTTTAAGGCGCACCCGCATCATGGCCCGGTTCCCCAAAATGGTGACTAGGCCATTGCACTACATGATTCGCGGAGGAAAAAAGTTAACGCGAGGGGTAGCGCATCAGATACAGCGCGCGCTGCGCGACCTCGCCGTTGAAGCATACGGCCATCATTGGATGGGCCATCGTGCCCTGGAATTTCGTGTAGATCGCATTGCACTTGGCGTCTTTCGCCTTGATCCAGGCGCGTTGCTGGTCGCGCAGCGTGGCAAACTGCCCGGGCGGCAGTTTCTCGCGCAGCGCGGTGTATTCCGAATTCAGGATGACGTCCCAGGCGACTTCCGAGCGGCGATTGCAATCGCGCACGGTTGAATCGTAATCGTTGCCGACCGCGGCCATGCAGGTTTTCGCGATCAGCTCGACGCAGGTCCGATCGCCCGCCTTGCTGCCGCCTTTGCTCCTGATGCATTCGCGCAGCGCGGGGGCATCGGCCGGATCGTGATCGTCCGGCGCGGCGATGGCGGCGATGGGCGCGGCGGCGATAATTGCAACCAACAGCCATGTGCGCGGGTTCATCGCGATCCCCTCACCGCGTCTTCTCAAAAATTTCCCGGCCGATCAGCATGCGGCGAATTTCCGAGGTGCCTGCGCCGATCTCGTAGAGTTTGGCGTCGCGCAGCAGGCGGCCGCACGGAAAGTCGTTGATATAGCCGTTGCCGCCGAGGCACTGGATCGCTTCCAGCGCCATCCAGGTCGCGCGCTCGGCGGCGTAGAGGATCGCGCCGGCGGCGTCCTCGCGCGTGGTGCGGCCATCGTCGCAAGCGCGCGCCACAGCGTACACATACGACTTGGCGGCATTCATGGTGACGTACATGTCGGCAAGCTTGGCCTGCACGAGCTGAAAGTTGCCGATCGCCTGTCCGAACTGCTGGCGGTCGTGCACATACGGGATCACCACGTCCATGCACGCCTGCATCAGGCCGAGCGGACCGGCGGCGAGCACCACGCGCTCATAATCGAGGCCCGACATCAGCACGTTGACGCCGTTGCCGACGGCACCGAGCACATTCGCGTCCGGCACTTCGCAATCCTCGAACACAAGCTCGCTGGTGTCGGAGCCGCGCATGCCCAGCTTGTCGAGTTTCTGTGCCGCCTTGAAACCCTTGAAGCCCTTTTCGATGATAAACGCGGTGATGCCGCGCGCGCCCGCGGTGCGGTCGGTCTTGGCGTAAACCACCAGCGTGTCGGCGACCGGGCCGTTGGTGATCCACATCTTCGAACCGTTGAGAATGTAGCGGTCGCCCTTTTTATCGGCGCGCGTGCGCATGGAAACGACATCGGACCCGGCGCCCGGTTCGGACATCGCCAGCGCGCCGACGTGCTCGCCGGAAATCAGTTTCGGCAGATAGCGGCGGCGCTGCTCGTCGGTGCCGTTGCGGCGAAGCTGATTGACGCACAAATTCGAATGCGCGCCATAGGAGAGACCGACGGAGCCGGACGCGCGCGATACTTCCTCCATCGCGACGCAATGCGCGAGATAACCAAGCCCCGCCCCGCCCCATTCTTCTTCCACCGTGAGGCCATGCAGGCCGAGCGCGCCCATCTCCGGCCACAGGTCGCGCGGAAACGTATTGGAGCGATCGATCTCGTCGGCGCGCGGCGCGATGCGGTCCTTCGCGAAGCCGCTCACGCTCTTGCGCAGCATCTCGATGTCGGCACCAAGGCCGAAATCGAACCCGCTCCAGGCATTCGGGATCATCGGCGGCTCCTTCAGCCGCCAAATGTATAGGCTGCAGGCCGCGCTGTCAGGCCGGACGGAACGCCTCAGGCGATGGCGGCGGTATCCTGCACAGGAGCCGTCTTCGACTTCGCCAGCAGGCGTCCGATGGCGGCGGCGGGCACCGCGCGCGCGAACAGGAAGCCTTGCATCTCGTCGCAGCCGGCCAGCCGCAGCAGCACGCGCTGCTCTTCCGTCTCGACGCCTTCCACCAGCACCGTGACGCCGAGCGCGCGGCCGAGCGCCACGATCGCCTGGATGATCACGCCGCCGTTGGAGGAGCGGCCCAGCGCGGAGACGAAGCTCTTGTCGATCTTGAGCTTGTCGAACGGGAAGCGTTGCAGATAACCGAGATTGGAATAACCGGAGCCGAAATCGTCAAGCGCGATGCGAACGCCGAGCTTGCGCAGTTCCTCGATGCGTTTGACCATCTCATCCGGATTGTCGATCAACACGCCCTCGGTCACTTCCAGGATCAGCCGGTTCGGCGCAACGCCGCTATCGTGCAGCGCCGAGCGCACCAGATCGACGATGGCGCGGCCGCGCACCTGCAGCGGCGAGAGATTGACCGCCACATAGAGATTGGGCCAGAGCTTGGCCTCGGTCAGCGCGCGGCGCAGGACGAAAGCGCCAAGCTTGTCCATCAGCCCCATCTGCTCGGCCACCGGAATGAACGTCGCCGGCGGAATCGCCCCGCGGTCCACATGAGTCCAGCGCAGCAAGGCTTCGACGCCGACAATGCGCCCGCCCTGCGAGGTCACGATCGGCTGGTAATGCAATTCCATCGCCTCGGCGGCGACCGCGCGCGGCAATTCGCGGCGAATGAAATTTTGGTCCTTCGAGAGCGTATCGATGGAAAGCTCGAAAGCGACGATGGAGCCCGAACCCTTTTCACCCGCGGCGCGCAGCGCAAGACGGGCGCGCCGCACCAGTTCGTCGCTGCCCGTAGCATCGCGCGGCGTGAGCGCGTAACCGGCATGCGCGCCGATCCGCACCTCGGTATCGCTGCGGCGCAAGCCGCCGATGGCGCGGATCATCGAGCGCAACATAATGCGTGCGTCTGCGTCGCCGTCATAGAAGACCGCGAACTCCGTGGTCCCCATGCGGCCGAGCGTGGCGTTTGCCGGCAGAAATTCCTTCGTGCTCATGACCGCGTCCGCGAGAAATTCCTCACGGCGGATCATGCCGATTTCCTCGTCAATGTCGTGCAGGCCGGATAATTCGAACAGCGCAAAAGTCAGCGGCTTTCCCCCGATGCGCGCGGCCATGGCTTCATTCAGCAGCAGCAACATTTTGCGGCGATTGGGCAGGCCCGTCAGCGCGTCTTCCTCGGCGGTGCGCCTCGCCTGCTCTTCGCTCTCGGCAAGTTCGGCGCGGGCGCGGCGCAATTGCAGCAGAGAAAAGCCGGCAAAACCAATCAGGCAGAACGCCGTGACGGCCAGCAGCGGCAGCATGCGGCCGACCGTCGCCGTCATCGGCCAGTCCGGCTCCCAGGTGAGAAACCCGGCGATGCGGCCCTGCGCGTCCAGCACAGGCTGCAACTCGCGCGAATTGCTTGCCGGCTCGATTTCGAATTTCAGGTCTTTCAGGCCGGTGCTTTGTTCAAGCATGCGGACGAGGCGCGGATCGGGCTCTTGCCGGTCACCGAAAAGCGCGCGGAATTCCTGCACCCCGCCGCGCAAGGCGGCGCGTTGCTCGGCGGCGCGGCTCTCGTCGCTCTGGTCCGCCAGCCGGTAGCCGATGCCGGCGCACAGCAATGTGAAGCTCACGCCCAGCAGCGCGGCAATCACGATAAACCGTGTGGTGCTCAAACGGCGGTGTGCGCGTTCGCGCGGTTTTGCATCGCCAGCCTGCGGCCAACGCCACCATGCGAACCACGCGCGCACAGGCTTTTCGCCCGCCGCCGCGGCATTGATTTCAATTTCCACGAGACCGCCCGCTACTCAACAATTCCGCTCAACAGGCTAGGCAGTCACGGTTAATGCGAGGTCAGAAAATAAGGTGAACGCTTCGTTACCGCGTATGACAAAGCGCTCTAGCGCAGGCCAAACCACAACGTCGCAATGCCGAGGAAGCTGAAAAAACCCACCACGTCGGTCACGGTGGTGACGAACACCCCGGAGGACACCGCCGGATCGGCGCGGAAACGGTGGAGCACCAGCGGGATCATAATGCCGCCGAGCGCCGCGGCCAGCATGTTGCAGACAATGGCGAGGGCGATCACTACGCCGAGATCCGGCACCTTGAACCACACGTAAGCCGCGACGCCCGTGATGACGGCAAACGCCAACCCGTTGAGCAGGCCGACCAGCAGTTCGCGCACGATCACGCGCCAGGCGTTGGCATCGTTCAATTCGCTGGTCGCAAGCGCGCGCACCGCGACCGTCATGGTCTGCGTCGCTGCGTTTCCGCCCTGGCTCGCCACAATGGGCGCGAGCACGGCCAGCGCCACCATCTTCTGCAACTGGCCCTCGAACAGGCCCAGCACGGAAGACGCCAGGAACGCCGTCGCAAGATTGACGAGCAGCCAGTTGAACCGGCTCTTGGCGATGGTCCACACCGTGTCGGACAATTCCTCGTCCTTCACGCCGCCCAGCGCCTTGATGTCCTCTTCCGCTTCTTCCTCGATGACGTCGACGACATCGTCGAAGGTAATGACGCCGACCAGCCGGTCATTGGCATCGACCACCGGCGCGGAGACGAGGTTGTAGCGCTCGAACAGCCGCGCCACCTGCTCCTGGTCCTCGGTCGCAACCACGCGCCGCCGTTCTTCGTCCATCAGTTGTGCGACCGGCACCGGGCGTTTGCTGCGCAACAGCTGGTCGAGCGCGACCGCGCCGAGAAAGCGCTGTTTATCGTCGACCACGTAAACTTCGTAGAACCGCTCCGGCAGATCGGCGGTCTCGCGCATGTAGTCGATCGCCTGACCGACGTTCCAATCGGGCGGCACCGCGATGAATTCGGTCTGCATCCGCCGGCCGGCGGAAAATTCGGGATAGTCCAGACTGCGCGCGAGCACGACGCGCTCGAGCGCCGGCAGCTGATCGAGAATTTCCTTCTGCTCCTGCGCCGGCAGGTCTTCGAGGATGGCGACGGCGTCGTCGGAGTCGAGGTCGCGCACGCCCTCGGCCACCGTGCGCGGAGGCAGCTCTTCGAGAATTTCGTCGCGTACTTTATTGCCAACCTCGGCAAGCGCGCTGAAGTCGAAGTCACGGCCCAGCAGATCGATCAGGCGCGGCCGTTGATCCGGATCGAGCGCCTCAAGCAGGTCGCCGGTGTCGGCTTCATGCAGATCGCCGACCAAAGCGCGCAGGGCGGACGCATCGTTATTGCCGATGGCGGACGCGACCGCCTCGACGAACTCGGGGCGCACCGCCCCGTCGTCCCCGCGCAGCGTCTGCGCGGAAGCCGAAGCCGGTATCGTATTGATGTCGTCGGCCATGGGATGTCTCGCCGCCGTGGCGATTTGGAGAGCCGTTGCAACCTTGATCGGCTTGTACGCCCCACCCTTAAAGGTGGCAATCAGCAAGCCATAAACCTTGCCGCAAATCGGGGCTTGCCGCCGGTTCGCCCTTCGTTACAACGGCGGGCACCGGAGAAATCGAGCGGGAATATGATTCGCAACCTTGCCACGCTGTCAGCGCTGCTGCTGTTTCCGCTCGCGGCGGCGGCGGCGCCCTGCCCCGGCAATCCGCAGGCGCTCGGCACCGAACGCGTGCTGGAGGTGAGCGCGGCCACGACCCCGCGCGTGGGCCGCAAGCATTTTCCCGCAACGCTCCCCCTCGGGCCGAAAGAGATCGTGCTCACTTTCGACGACGGGCCGTGGCCGGAGACGACACCGGCGGTTCTCGATGCGCTCGCGAAAGAGTGCGTGCGCGCCAGCTTCTTCATGCTCGGTATGCACGCCGAGAAACACCCGGAACTCGCCCGCCGGATTCTGGCCGACGGCCACACCGTCGCGCACCACACTTATTCGCACAAAATACTCAACCGCATATCGATCGCGGCGGCGGAAGAAGAGATCAATCAGGGCTTTGCGGAAGACGATTACGCGGTCTACGGCCAGCGCCGCACCGCTCCGGCGACGCCGTTTTTTCGCTTTCCCGGCTTTGCTTCTTCGCCAGCGCTGCTCGACCGGCTGGCGCAGCGCGGGATCGTGGTTTTCGGAGCTGACTTCTGGGCCAGCGACTGGGACCCGATGTCGCCGTCGCAGCAGTTCAATCTGGTGATGTCGCGCGTCGAACAGTTCAACCGCGGCATTTTGCTGTTCCACGACACCAAGGCGCAGACCGCGGCGATGCTGCCGGACTTCCTGCGCGAGCTAAAACGGCGCGGCTACAAGATCGTGCACGTCGTGCCCGCCGGAGCGCGCGGACTTTTGCGTTAGTTAATCGCAGCAATCGAGCAACGGAAAAAAACCGAAAGCCGCCGCAAAACGGCGCGTGGCCGGGCGCGGATGGTTAATGCCGCCATTAATATTGTGCTTCGGATTTTCATTAAATCGGATCGTTCGGGGGTAGTTTCACAGGAACCCTAAGCGGGTTGCCGTTGCGGGCGCGCATGCGCGTTCGCGGCCAATAAAAACCGAGGCGTCTTTTCGTTATGCGTAACGTTGCTGCTCTCACCTGTTGCCTCGCCCTCATCGGCGGGACGGCGCAAGCCGTTGCGGCCGCGTGCCCCGGCAATCCGCGCGCGCTCGGCACCAGCCGCGTGATGACGCTCAGCCCCGGCGAACTTTCGCGCGTCGGTAACATGCAGTATTCCCGCACGCTGCCGCTCGCCGACCGCGAAGTGGTGCTCACCTTCGATGACGGCCCGCTGCCGCCTTACAGCACGCAGGTGCTGGAGGCGCTCGCCGCCGAATGCGTGAAGGCGGTTTATTTTCTGGTCGGACGGCAGGCCAATGCGTTTCCCGACATGGTGCGGCAGATCTACAACGCCGGACATACCATCGGCACGCATAGCCAAAATCATCCCCTCACTTTCGATCGCATGTCGCCGGAACGGGCGGAGCGCGAAATCACCGACGGCATCGCCTCGGTGACGGCCGCGCTCGGCGACCCGACGGCGGTCGCGCCGTATTTCCGGATTCCGGGCCTGCTACGGGTGAAGCCGGTGGAGGATTATCTCGCCTCGCGCAGCATCATTACCTGGAGCACCGATTTCGTCGCCGACGATTGGTATAAAAACATCACGGCAAAGGAATCGATGCGCCGCGCGCTCACCAGGTTGGACAGCAAAGGGCGTGGCATCCTGCTGCTGCACGACGTCCAGCCCGCGACCGCGCTGATGCTTCCCGCGCTGCTGAAAGAACTCAAGCAACGCGGCTATCGCATCGTGCAGGTGGTCCCCGGCAACAGCGGGGCGCGCAATCTTCCCGTCTCGTCCGGCCCCGCCAAACAGGGCTGGCCGCGCATCGCCAACACCAATAACGACAGTCCGCCGCCCATCATGATGGACAATAATAATCCCCCGCCCGCCAGCATTTCCGCCATCAATACCGGCCGCCTGGGGGACAAACATTCCCGCAAGAAATCGGGCAAGCACGAACCAGCAGCAACCGCAGGTACGCGCAAGCATTCCAGGCGCACGGATTTTCGTTTGGGCTTCTTCCCCCGCTAAATCGCTTGATCTGCGCGCCGCCGATGCGGCCCACCCACCCGCTTTTCAGACGCCCTTGAATATGACATCGTAATTGCAGCCGGGTTGGCAGCGTGGGGGCGCGCATCGCATGACAGGACCATTCGCTAAGGGCGCGGGCATTGGCGCCGGGTTTGGAATTCTCACACTCATTTTGACCTGCCAGACGGCGCTCGCCGGGCCGTCGATGTCGTCCAACTGGTCGGCGACCACGCTCGAACAGAAAGAGTGCATGCAACGCGCCGAACGCGTGGTGCGGGACGCGGGCCTCAGCCGCAATTTCGATATCGTCGGGCAATCGGTGTTCGGGCAGGTCGATGCCTACACCGCCGTGGTGCGCTGCGTCACCGACAAGGGCGTCGTGATCTTCGTCGTCGCCGGGCCGGCGCTCGACGAAGCCAAGCGCCACATGCGCAACATCTTCGACAAATTCTGAACGCGCGGCAGGCACATCATGTTCAACATCATGACATTCCACACGCGCGCAGCCATGCTTAACGGCTTGCGCATCACCTTCTTCTTCACCCTGGCCCTCGCTGCGCTGACCGGCGCCGTCACGGCGGTCAAAGCCGACGGCGCGCTCGCCATCGCCGATTGCGGCGGTTACGGCTTCTCCTACAACTACGACACCGAAGCCGCGGCGCGCGAACGCGCGCTGAAAGAGTGCCGCGATCACAAGGGCAAAAATTGCAAGATCGTCGTCGCGCTGAGCGGCAATTGCGCCGCCTTCTCCATCGACGACCGGAAAGCCTGCGGTGCCTGGGGCTGGGCCAGCCGCGCGACCAAGGATGCCGCGGTAACGGCTGCGATCAACGAATGCACCAAGGCCGGCGGCGCTGACTGCGTCAAACGCGCCGAGGTCTGCGACTCCAAGGCCGCGCCGGCGATGACCACGAACTGGTCGTCCTCAACTCTGGAGCAGAAAGAGTGCATCGCCCGCGCCGAGACGGTGATGAAGGACGCCAAGCTCATCAAGAACTATGAGGTCGTCAATCAGTCGGTGTTCGGCGAGGAAGGTGACTACACCGCGCAGGTGCGCTGCCTGACGGAGAAAAAAATCGTCATCTTCGTCGTGGTCGGCCCCGATCTCGAAGAGGCGCGCAAGTATATGGCCGCGATCTACGACAAATTCTGAGCGCGGCCAGCAATCAAAAAAGTGGTGCGGCCAAGAGGACTCGAACCTCCACGGGTTGCCCCGCTAGCACCTCAAGCTAGTGCGTCTACCAATTCCGCCATGGCCGCATTAGGAGATGGACGAGGCCCCATAGTTCCGCGTCCAAAAGACGGCGGGATGTAACAAATAGGGTCCACAGGGACAAGGGCCGCTTAAAAAGCCGGTTTCAGCGCATATCCGGCGGGCGCGGCAGCAGCTCGGCGACCGAGACGGCAATGCGGTTGCCGTTGACCACCACGGTGCCCTTGGCCACGGGGAGGTTGTTGGCGAGGATGCTGACCGCGTCGTCCTCCGAGGCGTCGAGCTCGATGATGGCGCCGCGGCCGAGCCGCAGCACCTGATGCACCGGCATGGAAGTGGTGCCGAGCACCACGGTGATATCGAGTGAAACACTGTCGATGGTGGCCACGTTCTCTCCCCAGCCCGCCAAACGCGGGCGAAGCTCAGGTCACCATGGTATGGTGAATGAAGTCTTAATAAGCCGGTTGGAGACCGGCCTAGCTAGGGGGCTAAGATGATCAACAAACATATTTGCGTGGGTCTGGGTATTTTTCTTCTCGCCGCCGCAGCAACCGCGGCATTGGCAGGGCCAAGCATGAGTTCTGCCTGGCTCAAAATCACCGTCAACCAGGATGAATGCGTCAAACGAAGCAGCGCCAGCATGCGCAATGCAAGCTTCAACACTCGATTCGAGGTCTTGGGCAATAGTTCGATCTACGGCGAGCGCGGCGACTATACAGCGCTGATCCGCTGTGCCGCCGAGCAGGAAATTGTCTATTTCGTGGTCGCAGGCCCGACCGGCCCGCAATGCAGCAAGTATATGAACATCATGAGGGACGATTTCTAACGCGCTTTTACCCGGAGAAAGAGATGGCTAAAAAAACACTGATCGCGCCGGTATTGGGTGCGCTCGCGGCGATCGCAGCCGTATCGGCGGCCAACGCAGGCCCGGCGGTCGCCACGCGCTGGCAGAAGGCGTCCATTCCGCAGGAGGACTGCCTGCGCCGCGCGGAAGGCGCCATCGCGGCCGCCGGGTTTGGCAGACTGGAGCGCACCGAACAGTCGCGCTACGGCACCCGCGACGACTACACCGCGGCGGTGCGCTGCGTGACTGAAAACGGCATCGTCTTCATCATCGTGTCGGGCCCGTCGCGGCAAATAGCCGACGGCCTCTCCGGCACCGTGTTCCAGCATTATTCCGCGGAGAACAAGTGAGCGTCACGCGCGAAGCGATGACACTGCTGCCGTTGCCGGACAACCTGCCGCCGGTGGAATGGCGTATCGAACGAAAGCTTGTACCCTATGAGGCGGCGGTCGCACAGATGGATGCGCGCTCAGCCGCCATCGCCGCAGGTCACGCAAGCGAACTGGTGTGGCTGCTCGAACATCCCCCGCTCTATACCTCAGGCACCAGCGCGCAGCCGGGCGAACTGATCGAGGCGCGCTTTCCCGTGCACACCGCCGGGCGCGGCGGGCAGATGACCTATCACGGCCCCGGCCAGCGCGTGGCCTATGTGATGCTCGACCTCAAGCGCCGTGGCCCGGACGTGCGGCGTTTCGTGGCGACGCTGGAGGAATGGATCATCCGCACGCTCGGCCAATTCAACGTGCGCGGCGAGCGGCGCGAGGATCGCATCGGCGTCTGGGTGCGCCGTCCCGACAAGGGCGCCGGCTTTGAGGACAAGATCGCCGCGCTCGGCATTCGCGTCAAACAATGGGTGACGCTGCACGGCATCAGCTTCAACGTCGATCCGGAGCTGTCGCATTTTTTCGGCATCGTGCCGTGCGGGGTATCGTCCCCCCTTTACGGCGTCACGAGCCTGAGCGACCTCGGCCTCACGACAACAATGCCGGATGTGGACATGGCGCTGCGGCGCGAGTTCGAGCAGTTGTTCGGCGCGACGAAAATCGCCGAAGCCGCGCTCACGGCAAACGAAGCTTAAACGGAAGAATCCACGTTCGGCAGCACGGAGAAACGCTCGCCCGGACGGCGCAGCGTCAGTTCCTCCGGGATGCATTCGTGATGGTCGAGCACATCGACCCAGGCGCCCGGCGGCCCGTGCCGGCAGGCTTCCAGCATTCCGCCGATGACTCGCGCGGGGCCCGCGTACACCGCCTCGACCGAACCGTCGCTGCGGTTGCGCACCCAGCCTTCAAGTCCGCGCTTGAGCGCGGTGTATTCCGCCCAGGCGCGATAGCCGACGCCCTGCACGCGCCCGCGCACGACGACGCGGCGCACGCTACGCAGATCGTCGGTGTTGCCGTCTGTCATGCAGCCCGATTAGCAGGGAATCGGCATCCCGATCCACCCTTAGGCGAACTCGAGAATGACGGCATCCACAGCCAGGCTGTCGCCTTGTTTGACGTGAATTTTCTTCACCGTGCCGTCGATCTCGGCGCGCAGCACGTTTTCCATCTTCATCGCCTCGACCACGGCCAGCGTTTCGCCCGCCTTGATCTCCTGGCCTTGCGTCACCGCGATGGAGACGACCAGCCCCGGCATCGGGCAGCGCACATGCTTGCCACTGTCGGCGGCTTTCTTCACCGGCATCAGCCGCGCGTAAGCGGCTTCGCTTTCGGTGTAGACGAAGGCTTTGGTCTCGACGCCGCGGAAGGAAAGATTGAAGCCGTTGGCGAGCGGGCGCACCTGTATCGCGACCGGCGCGCTGTCGATCGTCCCCGACCAGAGCGGATCGCCCGGCTTCCAGTCCGATTGCAGATGGCGGACGCCGCCTTTTCCCTTGCCGGGGAAACGCACTTCGATGACGCCATTCTCGCGCACGACTTCCAGCGGATGCTCGTTGCCGCCGAGCGAGACCGCGCGCTGGCGCTCGCGCGTCACAAGGCGGCCGTCCATCTGGCCGGAGATGCGCCGCTTGCGCTCGCCCAGCACGTGATCGATGGCGGCGGCGACGGACGCCAGAATATCCGCGACCTCGCCATCCGGCGCGGTGGCGTGAAATCCTTTCGGGAATTCCTCGGCGATGAATCCGGTCGAGAGTTTTCCGGCGCGCCAGCGCGGATGCGCCATCAACGCCGCAAGGAACGGGATGTTGTGGCGAATGCCGTCGATAACGAAGGCATCGAGCGCATCGGCCTGTGCCGAGATTGCCTGCGCGCGGGTCGGCGCATGCGTCACCAGCTTGGCGATCATCGGATCGTAGAACAGCGAAATCTCGCCGCCTTCATAGACGCCGGTATCGTTGCGAACCGAAATGCCGCCGCTGCTGCTTTCGACCGGCGGACGGTAGCGCGTCAGCCGCCCGATCGAGGGCAGGAAATTGCGGTACGGGTCTTCGGCGTAAACGCGAGTTTCCACCGCCGAGCCGGTAAGCTTCACGTCGCCTTGCGCGAGCTTGAGCTTCTCGCCCGCCGCGACGCGGATCATCTGCTCGACTAGATCGATGCCGGTGACGAGTTCGGTCACCGGATGCTCGACCTGCAGGCGCGTGTTCATTTCGAGGAAATAGAAACTCTTGTCCTGCCCCGCGACGAACTCCACCGTTCCGGCGGAATCGTAACCGACAGCTTTCGCCAGCGCGACCGCCTGCTCGCCCATTTTCTTGCGGGTTGCTTCATCGAGCAGCGGGCTTGGAGCCTCCTCCACCACCTTCTGATTTCGGCGCTGGATCGAGCATTCGCGCTCGCCGAGATAAATGACGTTGCCGTGCTTGTCGCCAAGCACCTGAATTTCGATGTGGCGCGGATCGGTGATGAATTTCTCGATGAACACGCGGTCGTCACCGAACGAGGATTTCGCTTCCGAGCGCGCGCGGGCAAAACCTTCCGCCACTTCCGCCTGGCTGTGCGCGACGCGCATGCCCTTGCCGCCGCCGCCGGCCGATGCCTTGATCATCACCGGATAGCCAATCTGGTTGGCGATCTTCACGGCCTCCTTGTCGTCCTCGATGACACCGAGATGGCCGGGCACGGTGGAGACTTTCGCCGCCGCCGCCGCCTTCTTGCTCTCGATCTTGTCGCCCATCGCCGCGATGGCTTTTGGATTAGGCCCGATGAAGACGATGCCCGCCGCTTCCAGCGCTTTCGGGAATGCCTCGCGCTCGGACAAAAATCCGTAGCCCGGATGCACGGCTTCCGCGCCCGACGCCTTGCAGGCGGCGACGATCTTCTCGATCACCAGATAACTTTCGGCGGCGGGCGGCGGGCCGATATGCACGGCCTCGTCCGCCATCTCGACATGGAGCGCGTCTTTGTCGGCTTCGGAATAGACCGCGACGGTCGCAATTCCCATGCGGCGCGCGGTCTTGATGATCCGGCAGGCGATCTCGCCGCGATTGGCGATCAGGATACGCTTGAACATGCGGGTGGGCGGCTGTCCTTTGGCCCCCCGACTTTCAGGGCGGCGTAAACCGGCGTTTTAGCTTAACGTCTCGCGAGGGCGGCGGAAAATCCTTTTCTTGATAGCATGCCGCGCCACAGCTTTGTTCTGCCCTTAGGTCAACCGCCGATGGGATGATGCTCTTTATGCGGGCACCTATTCCGTCCCCACCGCAGTGCCTATATTAGAGCACGGAATTCAGCATTATTGAAAAAACGGCAGGTAATGGAGGTTCGTTATGTCGCTATCGATTAATGACATCGTCCCGGATTTCGAGGCGGACACGACTGAAGGCAAAATCAAATTCCACGACTGGATCGGCGACAAATGGGCGGTGCTGTTCTCGCACCCGAAGGATTTCACGCCGGTCTGCACCACCGAACTCGGCTACATGGCGCGCATCAAGCCGGAATTCGACAAGCGCGGCGTCAAGATCATCGGCCTTTCCGCCGATCCGGTGGACAAGCATTCCAAATGGGCGGACGACATCAAGGAGACGCAGGGCTTCGCGCCGAATTTCCCGATGATCGGCGATCCTGAGCTGAAAGTCGCCAAGGCCTACGGCATGCTTCCCGCCGCCGCTTCCGGCGATCACACCAAGCGCACCGCCGCCGATAACCAGACCGTGCGCAACGTGTTCGTCATCGGCCCGGACAAGAAGGTGAAGCTCATTCTCGTTTATCCGATGACCACGGGACGCAACTTCGACGAAGTGCTGCGCGTCATCGACTCGCTGCAACTCACCGCCAAGCACAAGGTTTCGACCCCCGCGCAGTGGAAGCAAGGCGAGGATGTCATCATCGCCGGTTCGGTGTCCGACGAGGACGCCAAGAAGACCTATCCGCAGGGCTGGAAATCGCCGAAGCCTTACATCCGCATCGTGCCGCAGCCGAAAGCTTGAGTTAAGGCACGCAGCGATTTAACAGGGGCGCGGTGCAAGCCGCGCCCTTATTATTTGACCCTCTCGATTGGCCCCGATGACAGACCTCGGTTTCATCCATCGCTTCATTCCGGCGAGCGCGCCGGACCGGCCGACACTGTTGCTGCTGCACGGCACCGGCGGCGACGAGAACGATCTTATTCCGCTGGCGCAGCGGATAGCGCCCGGCGCAGGCCTGCTCTCGCCGCGCGGCAAGGTGCTGGAGAACGGCATGCCGCGCTTTTTCCGCCGGCTGGCGGAGGGCGTGTTCGACCTTGAGGATTTGAAAGTCCGCACGGCTGAGCTGATCGAATTCATCGCCGCTGCGCGCAAGGCTTACGATCTGCCGAAGCCAATTGCGCTCGGATTTTCCAACGGCGCGAATATCGCGGCGTCGATTTTGCTCACAAAGCCCGACGCGCTCGCGGGCGCGGCGCTGCTGCGCGCCATGCTGCCGTTGGAGCCGCCAGCGTTGCCCAATCTCAAAGACGTGCCGGTGCTACTCCTTTCCGGCGCGTCCGATCCGATGATGCCTGCCGCCGCGCGCGAGCGCCTGGCCGCCGTTCTGGAAAAATCCGGCGCCAGACTGCTTCACGAAACACTCCCCGCCGGGCATAACCTCACGCAGCAAGACCTCGCGCTTACCGCGCGCTGGCTGGAGCCCCTGAAATGATCGAAGACGCCAAGATACAGCCGCCCTACTCGCAATTCATGAACATGAAGATCACGCACGTCTCGGAGGAGCGGCTCACCGCCGAGATGCTGGTGACCGAACAGCTGAGCAACCGCAACGGCGTGCTGCACGGCGGCGCGCTGATGTCGCTCGCCGACAATCTCGGCGGCACCGCTGCCACCGCCAATTTGCGGCCCGGTCAGGCGACCACCACGGTCGAGAGCAAGACCAATTTTTTCGCGGCGATCCCGATTGGCGACATCGCGCGCGCCGAATGCACGGCGCTGCATCGCGGACGAACGACGATGGTTTGGCAGACGCGCGTCACCCGCGGAGACGGCAAGCTGGCTGCGATGGTGACGCAGACGCAGCTCGTGCTCACAGCTAAAGCGGAAAAGTAACGCCGCGTTACTTCGCGGGCGCCGCTGCGCCGCGATTCACCATGAAAACGCCGCCCGCGCAGACCACCATGCCCGCGACCGAGAGCGCGTCGAGCCGCTCGCCGAACAGCGCAAAAGCCATCAGCGCCGTCACCGATGGCACCAGATAGAACAAACTTGCAAAGCTGGTGGCGGCAGTGCGGCGGATCAACCAGTACATCAGACCGATTGCACCGATGGAGAGAACCAGCACCAGCCAGCTCAGCGCGAAGACGAATTCGCCGCTCCACACAACCGCGCGCGTCTCGAATGAAAACGCTCCAATCGCGAACAGAATTCCCGCCGCGACATATTGCACAAGATTTCCGCTGCGCCAGTCGATCTTGCCGCAATAGCGCTTTTGATAAAGCGTGCCAAGCGTAATACCGATGAGCGAGAGAAAGCTACAGATCCAGCCGAGCGTCGAGCCCGCGCCGATCAGCGAGCGATCGTGCAGCACCATCGCGACGCCGAGGAGACCCAACGCCAGCCCGAACCATTGCAGCTTTGTGACGCGCTCGCCCAGCCAGCGGTTGGCGATGGTCGAGGTGAGGATCGGCTGCAATCCCGGTATCAGCGCGGAGATTCCGGCCGGCACGCCCTGGCTGATTGCCGTGAACACGCCACCAAGATAAAGCCCGTGCACCAGCGAGCCCGCCACCACGCTGTGCATGCTCTCGCGCCCGTCCGGCCAGCGTGCCCGTGTGACGAGCGCGATCGTTCCCAGAATGAGAACGACGAACACCATTCGCACCGCGAGGAATGTGAGCGGCTCGGCGTAGGGCAGACCGTATTTCGCCCCGATGAAGCCGGTGCTCCATAGAAAGACGAACAGGCCGGGCGCCACCGCAATGAAGATATTGCTCGCAGGCATGGACTTCTCGCTCGCACCGGCCAGAGAGGGAACCGCAGGCGGGAGGCCCCTATAGCATCCCCCCGGCGCGCTGGCTCCCCTTCTCCCGCGCATGGCGGTAATGCTAGGGTCCGGCCGGGGCGCGAGGATTGGCGCAGGGGAACGCAATGAGACTTATGGTTGTCTACATCGTTATCGTCATCATCGGCGAGTTCATCGCCTATGGCATCGGGCGCGGGGTCGAGATGTTTTCGACAACCCTGAGCTTGCCTATTTTCCTCGCCATGTTTTTCAGCGTGTTCTTTTTCGGCTGGAAACTCGCGGTCCGCGTAGGCTGATCGCATGGATGTGCGGGCGGCAGTCGCGGTCGCGGCGGGCAAGCCGCTCGAAGTCACCACGGTAAAACTTGAAGGCCCGAAAGCGGGCGAAGTGCTGGTCGAAATCAAGGCGACCGGTATCTGTCACACCGACGAGTTCACGCTCTCCGGCGCCGACCCTGAAGGCCTGTTCCCCGCCATCCTCGGCCACGAAGGCGCGGGCGTCATCGTCGACATTGGCCCCGGCGTCACTTCGATCAAGAAGGGCGATCACGTCATTCCGCTTTACACGCCGGAATGCCGCCAGTGCCCGTCATGTCTCTCGCGCAAGACAAACCTCTGCACCGCCATCCGCTCGACCCAGGGCCAAGGCGTGATGCCAGACGGCACTTCCCGCTTTTCCATCGGCGGCAAGAAGCTGCATCATTATATGGGTACATCGACGTTTGCGAATTTCACCGTGCTCCCCGAGATCGCAGTGGCGAAAATTCGCGAGGACGCGCCGTTCGACAAGGTCTGCTACATCGGCTGCGGCGTCACCACCGGCATCGGCGCCGTGCTCAACACGGCGAAAGTGGAAACCGGCGCCAAATGCGTCGTGTTCGGCCTCGGCGGCATCGGGCTCAACGTCATTCAGGGACTGCGGCTCGCCGGCGCAAGCATGATCATCGGCGTCGATATCAACGATTCCAAGAAATCATGGGGCGAGCGCTTCGGCATGACGCATTTCGTCAACGCCACGCAAGCGGGCAACGACCTCGTCCCGCATCTCGTCAACATGACCAAGAGCGGCGCGGACCAGATCGGCGGCGCCGACTACACCTTCGATTGCACCGGCAACGTCAAGGTGATGCGGCAGGCGCTGGAAGCCAGTCATCGAGGCTGGGGGCAATCGATCATCATCGGCGTTGCGCCCGCCGGTGCGGAGATCGCGACGCGTCCGTTCCAGCTCGTGACCGGCCGGACATGGAAAGGAACCGCGTTCGGCGGCGCGCGCGGACGCACCGATGTACCCACCATTGTGGACTGGTACATGGACGGCAAGATCGAGATCGATCCGATGATCACCCACACCATGCCGCTCCCCGATATCAACAAGGCGTTCGATCTGATGCACGAAGGCAAGTCGATCAGGAGCGTGGTTATTTTTTAAGTGTACAGTTTCATCGCACATGCTTGCGTCAGCATTCAAAGCGTGTACCGTCTTTTTTCAGTCGCATGATCCACGGACGGGACATCACACATGGCGCACGTAGCAACCGATGAAGAAGTCGGACGTCAAATCCTCCGCGTATTCATGAACCATAACGTCCGGCCTAGCGGTACGCTCCGCCGGAACTACTTCACCGACGTGCGCGACGCCGATTTCCAGCGCGGGTTGAAGAAGGCGGTGGAAAATAGCTGGCTGACACTGAAACAGCACGACCGCTACACCTACATCCTCACCGAAGCGGGCCTTGCCGCCGGTCAGGACATGCGGCTTTCGGCGACGAACTGATCTTCGCGCAATAAAAAATCTCGTACGGCGGCGTTTTGGCGATTTTTCGCATCGCAACATGGCGTGTGGAACCCAAGTGCGGCTTGGGCCGTTATCCCTCCAGCAGTTGAGCGTTCAAATCGTTTGAACACTCGATCGATGGAGGACTGTCATGACGGATCCCCGTTTCGCCGACCCGAACACCCCGTTGTCGCGCTTCGACATGGTGTCGTCGCCAATGGCCTGGGGCTGGATCGCCGGCGTCGCAGTAGTGGCGCTGCTCGTGATCTTCCTGCTCGGCTCCGGCGGCCGCGATGGCTCGCAGACGGCCGGCGTCAATAACCCGCCCCCCGGCGCCACCGGTACAGCGCCCATTCGCAACGTGACGCCGATGCGGCCGCCGACCCCGCCGACCACGACAGGCAGCGGCTCGCAAGGCGGCACCGCCAACTGACGTAACGCTTCGCGCGGCCCCGGCATAATGCCGGGGTTGCGTCACGCGCCGGCGCTAGATTGGCGCGGGACACTTTGCGTTCAGATTGAACGGCTTTGCCGCGCGCGGCGCGCCGAATGTTGACTCCCGGGTCGGGGGCGCGGGCTGCCGCGATAACTGCACCATCGTCTTCGCCAGGTCTTCGATACGGTGGCGGCTAAAGCCCGTTCCAGACAGCGCATTGAAACGAACCGTGCGGATGCGCGGGTTGCAGGCTGAATAAGGATGAAACAGCCGGACGATGGCGCGGGGAAACGCCAATATCTCGAACTGCTCATAGACGTAATCGAAATAGCGGTCCTTCTTGTTGCGCGCCAGCAGCTCCGCCGCGATATCGCCGATCCCGACAACGAATGACGGATCGAAGGCATACACCGTGCGGATTTTCGGATGCGCATAGGCGACGTGCTGCGCCAGTCCGCCGCCGAGCGAATGACCGACCGCGACGATCTTGCCCGTGCAGCCGCGCCGTTCGGCCTCGCGCACGATCACACTTATATTGTCGCGCGCCTGATCGTACTGATCGTAGATGCCGACCCCGCTGTGAAACCAGTGGAGGTTCGCAACCCAGTCATCATACGAGGTCAAATCCGTGCCGCGAAACGCGATCACGGCGGCGCGGCAAATCCCTTGCGACCTTTGTACCCAGAGCTGAACGCCGAGACCGCCATAAAATGTGCAGACGCGGTCGCGCGGGCAGTCAAATTTGGTCCAGCTCTTTTCGATGCGCCAGCCGGCGATCGCCTTGCGCGCCTCGCCTTCCGACTCGCCGAAATTCTTCTCCGCGCCCGGATTGTCATAGGCGCGCGCTGCGATCACCGCATATTTGGCATAGGCCGCCGCCACCGGGCGCGCGTCGTAAAATTCCGGCTTGTCGGCAACGCCGACGAGGACTGTGCCGGCGGACTGAAACGGAACGAACGTGGCGCAACCTGCCAGTTGCAATCCGGCGGCCGCCACAGCCAATAGCCGCGCTTTTGCGAACCAGCGACCCCGTATTGCGAATACTCTCTTCACGTTTCGAACGCCGGATCGATCGGCACGCGATAGCCGTTAGCCAAACGATTTGTCTCGTTCGCCATGCCGGTGACCGCCATCACCTCGCCGAACATCGCCTCGCTCATGCCCGCCTTGCGCGCCGCCGCCGTGTGGCTGGCGATGCAATAAGCGCAACCGTTGGTCACGCTCACCGCGAGATAAATCATTTCCTTGGTGAGTGGATCGAGCGCGCCCGGCGCCATGATCTGCTTCACGCTCTCCCATGTACGTTTCAAGGTTGCCGGATCGCGTGCAAGATATTTCCAGAAATTGTTGACGTCCGGCACGTTGCGCGACGCCTTGATGTCGTCGTACACGGCTCGCACCTGAGGCGAAGCATCCTTGTATTCAACCGGCGGCGGCGTGGTCATGCGATCCTCCGATTTGAAAGTTAGCGTGGGTCTTTCGCGGGCGCGCCAGTCGTCGCCAGCAATATCCCGGCACCGACCGCGATGAGGCCGACGATCAGATTGATGCCAATCGCCTCGCCGATCGCCAGCGCGCCCACGGCGGAAGCGAACACCGGATTGACGGTGATGGTCACCGCGGTTTTGGTCGGGGTCGTGCGGCCGAGCGCGAAGCTCCAGAGGAAAAACACCAGCGCCGCGCCGATGACGCCGAGATAGCCGACCGCGATCCACTGCGGCGCGTGGAAATCCTTCACCGCATCGAAACCGCCGATCAGCAGCGCCCAGACGAACAATCCCAGCCCCGCTGCGCCCATGCCGACGGTGACGAAAGCCAGTGGATCGGAGCGCGCGATGTAGGGCCGCGACCAGACGTTATAAAGCGACATCAAAAACGTCGCGCCCGCCATGATCGCTTCGCCGCGCCAGGCGCCGGGAGGCGCGTTGGAAAGATCGAACAGCAATGCGCCGGCTACGCCTGCGAACGCGATCAGCACGCCGAGCGTTTTGCGCGCGGTAAGCCGCTCGATGCCGAGCACGGCGGCGGCGGCCATCGTCATCAGCGGCATGGTGGAGAGCGTGAGCGCGCCGCGCGCTGCGGTGGTGTAGCTGTAAGCGAGATTGAACATCACCGAGAAGGCGAAGAAGAACATCAGCCCAAGCCCGACGACAGCGGGCCAGTCTTCGCGCGCGGGCCAGCGGCTTTTCAGCATGAGCGCGAGCGGCAGCAGCAGCAAAAATCCGACGCCGTAGCGGAACACGCCGAGCGTCACCGGATCGGTGGCGCCGATGACGAAGCGCGTCGTGCCGCTGGCGATGCCGCCCAATGCGGCTGACGCTACCGCCGCCATCACGCCGATATTTTCGCGGGTCATTGGAAATCCACGCTGGACGAATGTTGGACTATCTTGTCATTGCCGGGCCTGACCCGGCAATCCATGAAGCCAAGCTTCGCCGCCCGTATTGTTTAAGGCGCCGGGTGCGCCTGTAACTTCTGTCCGCATAAGGCCCTTGCGGGCCACACGGAATGCCGGAGCACCGAACGCCCCGCAGCCTCGTGTGGAGTGGTTTTAGGTAACCACACGAGTTAGCCACCGCAGGATGCCGATGCTCCGGCCTTCCGTGCGCTGCCCTCTTCTCTCCCGGCGCGCCATGACAGCGCGGGAGACAAAAAGGACGATGTGAGAATGGAGGATGAGTATGGCGGAATTGTGGAATATATTCCCAATTACGTAGTTGACGCCACAAGCCCCCTCTGCTAGTATCTTGGTCATAAATGGAGCGATCCTATGGCCAAGAGCAAATTCAGTCAGAAGCACTTTCACGATGAGGACGCGGCGCGGGTCTGGTTTGAAGCCGCCCGCTGGCCGTCCGGTCCTAACTGCCCGCATTGCGGATCGCTCAAGCACTACGCCACCAAGAAGGCGGGGCGCTATCGCTGCGCCGAGAAAGAGTGCCGCAAGGACTACACCGTCATGACCAAGAGCGTGATGGAGCGTTCACACGCCCCGCTCACGTCATGGGCGACTGCCTTTCATCTCTATGCCTCGTCCAAGAAGGGCTTCACCGCTACTCAGCTGGAGCGCACTCTTGGTTGCGAATACAACACCGCTTGGTTCCTGCATCACCGCGTCATGGAAGCGATGCGCCGTGGCGGTTTGTCCTCTCCGATGATGGGCGGTCCCGGCAAGATCGTCGAAGCCGACGAGACATATTACGGCAACGTGCCGGAAGCCAAGCGTCCCACTAAGACGACGAGCGGTCGCCCCTTCACCAAGCGTGGCCGCACTGGCCCGTCAGGCAAGCGCGCCATCGTCGCTCTCGTTGAACGTGGCGGTGATGCCCGCCTGTTCCATGTCGCCGTGGCCGATCAGGTCACAGTGCAGGGGATTGTTGCTGCGAATGTCGCCAAGGAAAGCCGCCTGCATACGGACGAGAGCCGCTTGTATCACGGCGCGGACAAACACTTTGCCTCGCACGAAACCGTCACTCACTCGCGCAAAGAATACGCGCGGGGCGATGTGAACACGAATAGTGCGGAAGGGTTCTTTGGAATTTTCAAGCGCGGGATGCGCGGAAATTATCAGCACAGAGCCGGTCCCGGGAATCTGCACAGGACGATAAGTGGAATTTCTGCCTGACGGCGGGCACGCTGTGCCCTGCGAATCAGGAGAGACCATGACAAGACGACCCCGTCGGAACCACACACCGGCCTTCAAGGCTAAGGTGGCGCTTGC
>CAMDSH010000026.1 GCA_945907045.1 Rhizobium sp. Q54
ATCTCGTAATCTTGGTCGGGTTTAGTGGCCAATTTCGGCCTCTGTTATCTTCAAACCGAGTCTCTATCTGCGACGCTCACCCGCGCGGGGAAACGAGTTATTGCCTGCCAGAGACAGAAAGCACGAATTCGATGAATACCGTTTTCTGAATTCACTGAGACAGATGCGCCGCCAATAGATCGCCGCAATGCGCGCGAAATCGCGCGCGTTTTCCAGAGACTGGAAAACCTGAGGCGACAAGGGAATGGATGGTGGGCGCAGTAGGGATCGAACCTACGACCCGCTGATTAAGAGTTGCCGCCACTCCCCGCTAAGCCTTTGTTCCCATTAAAGTCGCGTGTCGCACGATACGGGCGCCTCTGTCGCATTTACGGAGTTTGTCGCACGGTCTTCGCCGGCCTGGAACTGGCATTTTTTTGCTATCCTAATCGCACCAATAGGATTCAGCGCCATGAATTCCGGTCCAAAAAACTATCCGGTATGGATACGTGCCTTGATAGTCGTCACCTTGATCATCTTCGCAATCAACGTAGTGTTTTTCTCAGTGGTAGTGGAAAAACTGATTGTCGCTGGTCAAATAACAAAGAGCGACATCACCTCTTGGATCGGCTCGCTTTTTTCGACATTTATCGGTGCTTATCTTGCATTTCGATTTACAGTTTTGCGCTCCAAGAAAGAGCGTGTGGATAAGGAGGTCACAGCGGGCAACCTGGCGCTCTCAACACTGGTTGAAATTTGGGACCGCCAAACGCAGTTTCAGCGCGACATTTTGGAGCAATATAGGGGGCGAGCTGATGCGTGGATAAACACGGCAATTGGGACTCCGCTCGACAGCATGACAATTAGTCTAAACAGAAACGATCTTGCTTTCGTCTTACAGACGAATCCAACCGTGTGGCAGAGCGTCGTAATGGAAGAAAGGCGCTACTTGCTTGTCAGCAAGTTCATTGATCAACGAGAAACACTGGTTCTCGATCAGGCGTGGCCTAGAATAACTGCTGCGGGTATCGGCATGGGCACACAAATTCTCGAACCACAAATGGAAGCGATCCTCGGCCCCGCAATTGTAAAGCGACTTAGAACGCTCACGACAGCTATTTTTACCCAAATCGACGAAAACATAACCACGTCGCTAAGAGCGTTCGAGGATTTGCGCGCCGTGCTTCTTAAGATTTACCCCAATCAAAAATTTATCAATCTGCAAGTGAGTCCGCCAAACGCTCCGGCGCCTAACAACTAAAAGATGCCGGCGACTTCGGACTGTGAAGGGCCTCGACATTTCCTCTCGACTCAGAGAAATGTGGGAAACTCAATTTTCCACAAACTCGGCGCGCCTGCGCGGTACTTCTTTTCGTAGCTGAGGCGCCAAATGGAGCAGCGATATGTCTGAGGACGATAGCTTTGCTGCATGGCCAGTGATCGCGTTTGGGATCGGAAAAGATCCCAACGACGCCGCAAAAGTTGCTCTGCTCGCTGAGACGGTTCACGGAATGGTCGGACTTGAATTCGACCGTGAACAGGCGGCCGCGCTCGCGCGCGATCTTTTTGGAGCCACTTCAACACTCGCTGGAAAGCAGTGATCATTTTGCACCTCCATTGGTGCAAAACGTATCACCAGCACATCTCCGTCAATCCGTACCCCTCCGAGCAGCTATTCGCCGCATAGCGGCTCACGAAGCCGCCGTGCGCACGAATATCGAATGCGATGTCGCACGGATGTCGCACGTTCCCCGATCGTTCCGGAGATATCGCAGCTAAGTTGTTGATTGTGTTGGTGGGCGCAGTAGGGATCGAACCTACGACCCGCTGATTAAGAGTCAGCTGCTCTACCAACTGAGCTATGCGCCCGGATCGCCGCTGCGGGAGATCCCCCGCTCAGCGCGGCTCGTTTAGCAAAGGGTGGCCGAAGTGTCCAGCGACGGGCTGCGTAAATACCCGCCGCGCAACGAAAAAGCCACCGGGCGAACCCGGCGGCTCTCTTGTCGCGATGGCTGTCGTCGGGGAGGTTCAACCGGCAGCCGCCGCGGCTGATGCTTTCTCGTTATTGCGGCCGCGGGCCGTTCTGACCAGGGCCGCGCATTCCGCCGTGATGGCGGCCATGCTCATGCCCGAACTGGCGTCCGCCGATACGGGCGAGCACCGTGAATCGGTTCTTCTGCGCCTCATCGAGGCTCTGGTAGAGCGGCGCAGACGCGTCGGCGAGCTTCTTGAGACCGGCGGCGGCTTGCGTCATTCCGTCGGCGCGGGCGCGCAGACGCTCGATCGGATCGTTCGCGCGCGGCGCGCTGGCGCGGGCGGCGAAGCGGTCCGAACGCTGCTTGGCGAGATCGCGAACGGCGGCTTCCACCGCCGGCCAATGCTTTTCCTGCTCGGCGGTAAGCTTCAATCCCGCCTTAAGCGCCGCGATGCGAGCGTCGGTGAAGGCGCTCATATCTTCGGCGGTCGGACGCCAACGCTGACCATCCGGGCCGGCATTGCGCTGTTGTGCATAGACAAGCGAAGAGCCGGCAATCGCGAGCGCAGCGGCTCCGGCGATAACTGATTTCCACATGGGTGTCTCCTTGAGAGCGTTTCGTTGCTCCCATAAAAGATCACGCCGGATTTTTCGCAAGTTAAAGTTTGGTCAGATTAATTCGCTGCAATCTTGATGTACGGACGTTCACGCAAGTGAAGCCGAACCGCAAGAAATGTGCGCTGCAGCGCGCTTAAATTTCAGTTAAGCGCCGACACCATGCTGGCGAGACCGACTTCATGCGCCATCCGCATCGCATCGAGTTTCTGGCCGTCGTCGAGGCTGCGGACCAGCGGCTGCGCGGCAGCCGTCAAACGCTCGACCGCGGCGGTGGTCAGCGCGATGGCAAGGACATTGCGGTTCATGCGCTGCGGCGCGCCGCTGGCGGCGGCGTAGGATGCCTGCTGCCGGGCGATGTCGCGCAACGCCGCGTCGATCGCCGGCCAGAACTGCTGCTGCGCCGGCGTCAAATTCAACTTGGCTTTGAAGTAAGCGATGTGCGCGTTGGTGAGCATCACGCCGGACTGCGCGCCCGGACGAAGGCGCTCACCCATGTCTTGCGCGGAGACTGAGAGGGAAGAGAGGGAAAGCGTGAGTGCAACAAGGCCTGCGAACGCGGCTTTCAACATGCAAATCCTTTCGAGCCCCCGCCGTCCCATCAGCGGAAACCAGAAGAAGCACGTTGGCGCGGCGCTGTCGGTTAATGCACAGCAGCTTAGACAAATTAGGGATAATGCGGCGAGGCGGCGTTAATGGATAACGCGCCGCGCGGCCTGGGCGAGCGGCGCGGATTCCAGCGGGCTTTGTTTAGTTAAGCGCCGCCACCAAGGGGCCAAGCCCCATCTCCTGCGCCAGCAGCAGCGCGGCGTGGCGCTGTTCGTCATCGAGACTGCGGACCAGAGGCACCGCGGCCGCCGCAATCCGCTGAACGGCGCCGGAGGTGAGCGCGATCGCCACCACGCGGCGGCTGATCCGCCGGAACAGTCCGTCCGATTCCGTCTGCGCCTGTTCGCGCGCGATGGACAGCAATGCCGCTTCCAGCGGAGCCCAGTATGTCTGTTGCGAGGGCGTGAGCCGCAGAACATTCTTGATGCGGCCGATATTCACTTCGGTGAGCTTGTCGCCTTGCGCCTGAAAACGCGGTTCCGATGCGCGTGCGGTTCCCGTGGAACCCGGCAAAAATCCGATCGCCGCGAGCGCGAGGGCGCTCGCGAATACTGTCCTCAACATTCACACTCTCCGCTGATCCAGGTGATAGTGCGCCTGCTAAAGGGGAACCTAGCCCTGAGCAAGATTTAATTGCGGACGAAATGTGATTTTCGCAGCAAGCATGGAACTTTGCGGAACGATTCCGCTATTCGTTGCGCGCGCTGAAAGATAACAAAAAAGAAAATGCCGCGCCCTTTCGGGACGCGGCATTTGGTTTCGTTGCGATGGAACTCTCGTTCAGCCGAAGTCGGTCGAATGGATGCGCGGCTCCATCTCCGATTTGCCCTTCATGCGCCGGCTGGTGAGTTTGTTGAGCGCGCCGAGATAGGCCTTGGCCGAAGCGACCAGTGTATCGGGATCGGCGCCCTTGGCGGTCACCGCGCGGCCGCCTTCCGAGAGCCGCACCGAAACTTCCGCCTGCGCATCGGTTCCTTCCGTCACCGCATGCACCTGGAACAATTCGAGCTTGGCCTCATGTGGCACCAGCGCGCGGATCGCCTTGAAGATGGCGTCCACCGGGCCGTTGCCCGTCGCTTGCGTCGTCACCTGCTTGCCGTCGATGTCGAGCGCGAGCGTCGCCGACTGCGGACCTACCGTGCCCGCGATCACCGTCAAGGAGACGACCTTGATACGGTCATGCGCGTGCGCGATTTCCTCATCGACGAGCGCTTCGATGTCCTCGTCGTAGATTTGCTTCTTCTTGTCCGCGAGTGCTTTGAAACGCCCGAATGCATCTTCGAGCTGATTGTCGGCGAGCTGGTAGCCCAAGTCCGCCAATTTATGCACGAAGGCATGACGGCCGGAATGCTTGCCCATGACCAGCGAGGTCTGTTTCACGCCGACGCTTTCCGGCGTCATGATCTCGTAGGTCTGCGTGTGCTTGAGCATGCCGTCCTGATGGATGCCGCTCTCGTGCGCGAAAGCATTCCGTCCGACGATCGCCTTGTTGTACTGCACCGGGAACGACGTCACGGCGGAAACAAGCTTCGAGGCACGCGTGAGCATGGTGGAATCGATTCCGGTCCAGAACGGCATGACGTCGTTGCGTACCTTCATCGCCATCACGACCTCTTCGAGCGCGGCGTTGCCTGCCCGCTCGCCGATGCCGTTGATGGTGCATTCGATCTGCCGCGCGCCGGCGCGAACGCCAGCCACGGAATTCGCCACCGCCATGCCGAGATCGTCATGGCAATGCACAGAGAAACGCGCCTTGTCGGAATTAGGCACGCGCTGGCGCACCATGTCGAACAGCGCGAAATATTCCTCCGGCACGGTGTAGCCCACCGTGTCGGGGATGTTGATGGTCGTCGCCCCGGCGTTGATCGCGGCTTCCACGCAGCGGCAGAGGAAATCGTGCTCGGTGCGGGTGCCGTCCTCAGCCGACCATTCCACGTCGTCGGTGTGGCTGCGGGCGCGCGTTACCTGCGCGATCACCATCTCGTAGACCTCGTGCGGCTCCTTCTGGAGCTTGTATTTCATGTGAACCGGCGAGGTAGACAGGAACGTGTGGATGCGTTTGCGCTTCGCCGGCTTGATGGCTTCGGCGCAGCGGTCGATGTCCTTGGATGACGCGCGGGAAAGCCCGCAGATCACCGCGTTCTTGGAGCGTTGCGCGATCTCGTGGACGGCCGCGAAATCGCCTTCCGAGGCGATCGGGAAGCCGGCCTCGATGATGTCGACGCCCATCGTATCGAGCAGCTCGGCGACTTCGATCTTCTCTTCATGTGTCATTGTTGCGCCCGGACATTGCTCGCCGTCGCGCAAGGTGGTGTCGAAGATGACGACGCGGTCCTTCTCGGACTGGGTCGGGGTATTCATGGGACTGATCCTTTTTCGGTTGCGCCACTCTCGGCGCTCGTGGGGTTCTCGATCTCCGCTCGACCCCTGAGTGCCCAGGCACAAATGCCCAGACGGCCCTCAGGGGCGGGTAAGGATCAGGAGCGAGCCCAGAATGAGGGCGGCAGCGGGAATCGGCCGTCCGGCCGCCCGTTCGATCGCGCAAGATTTATGCAGCGTCGACATGCCTTCGAAACCCTCGTCGTCAGCGCCTAAGGTCGCGCAATTCGATTAATCGCGCCTTAACCGCAGAACCAGCGGGAGACGTTCTAGCGGAAGTGCGGGTGGGGCTGCAAGTAGGAATGAAAATAGGACAGCAATGGTGGCGCAATTAGTTGCCGACGGCCTCGCGGGCTTCCGCGCCGTTGAGCAGCTCGCGGCCCTTGGGCGTGAGCGTCACTCTCGACTGGCTGCGGGTCTTGCCGGTGTTTTCGATCTGCACCAGCCCGGCAAGGACGGCGTCCTCCCAGATGGTGAGGCGGGGACAGGACGTGCGCCAGGCGTCCATCGCATCGGAATAAGTGCGCGGGGCCCCGGAAACCCAGGCGAGAAACTGGAAGGTGAGCGCTTTGGTGGCTTGCTGCATCGTGCTTCCTCATTCGCTGGCACACGACGATTCACGCACAGTATTAGCACAAAATTTTCAGCGGTAAATATCGCCGAGAAAACCGGTAACGAAATCCGGCATCGCCGCGTCGAAATCGGCGGCCCCGCGCACGATGCGGATATCGGCCAGCTCCGGCTGCTTCTCGCGCGCGAGATGGCCAAGAATACGCTCGCGCAAATGCACGGCGGTATCCGTCGCGCGCAGCACCTTGATATGCGCGATCAGCAGGCCAATGGTGACCGTCGTCCATCCCGGCTCGGCCTGAAACTCATTGGCGTCGAGCCCGGTTTCTTCTTTCAATTCGCGCCGCACGTTCAAATTCAGATCGACTTTTCCTGCCACGATGTCGCTGGGGTCGGGCGTGCCACAGGGAAAATAGACACGGCCGGCGTTGATGGTATGCGCGCCCATCACGCCCAATAAACACGCGCCGTCGGATGCCATCACCGCCGCCGCGCCGAAACAATCGTTCACGCCGGCGGCAGGGCGGCCCCAGTCGCGCCATGCCGCAAAGCTGGCAAAATCGGTTTCCAGATAACTGCCGCGAAACACGCCGCCTTCGCTCGCCTGCTCATGCAGCAGCAGCACACGACCGTTCCACAGCGCGGGCTTCTCGCGTTTCAGCGCGGCGAAATGCGCGTCGATCCCGGCGCGGCGCGCATCCGCGAAAGCCCAAGGCTTTGGCGAGAAGTTCAACTCCAGCCGGTCAAAGTGGGCAATGGAGGCCGTCATGCCGCTGTCCGTGAAAAGAAAACGCGGCGGGGAATTTCCCGCCGCGCTTGATATAAACCAAAAGAGACCGGCGTTTTACTGCTTCATGCCCATCTTCTGGTTCGCCTGTTCGACGAACTTGTTGGTGTAGGTCTTCGACAGGTCGATCTTGGCGTTCTTTACCTCGGGCGAGGACTGGCTGAACACGTCGAGCACGGCCTGCGCGCCCTTCGGGTCCATCCGCCCGGTGGTGGAATACATCGGGATCGTATTCTTGAGCGCGGCGAGATACCCCGCCTTGTCGGGACCGACAAGGTTTTCCGGCATCTTCGCCATGATCTCTTCCGGCGTATGCGAGTGGATCCACTTGAGCGTGGCGACGATGGCGTTGGTGAGCGCCTGCGTCTCCTTCGGGTGCTTGGCTATCCAGTCGCTCTTGGTGTAGAGCGCGCCGCCCGGATATTCGCCGCCGAACACCGCCAGCGTATCTTTCTGCGTGCGGGTGTCGGTGAGGATCTTCAGGTCCTTGTTGCGGCCCTGCAGCACGGTAACGGACGGATCGAGCATGATCGCGGCCTCGATGGTGCCCTGCTCCATTGCAGCCACGGAAGTCGCGCCGAGGCCGACGCCGATGACGCCGACACCGTTGGGATCGACGCCGTTCTTGCTCAGGATATATTTCAGGAAGAAGTCGGTGGATGAGCCGGGCGCGCTGACGCCGATCTTCTTGCCGGCCAGATCCTTGATCGACTTGATCGTGTCGGAGTGCTTTGGCGAAACCACCAGCGCGAAGCCGGGATAGCGGTCATAGACCACGAAGGCTTCCAGCGCCTGGTTCTTGGCGGCTAGATTGACGCAGTGGTCGAAATAACCGGAGACCACGTCGGCGCTGCCGCCGATCACCGCGGTGAGCGATTGCGAGCCGCCCTTGAAGTCCACCAGTTCGACTTCGACGCCGGCCTTTTTGTATTCGCCGAGAGATTCCGCCAGCATCGTCGGCAGGTAGCACAGGCAAGCCGCGCCGCCGACGGCGATGGTGACCTTGGATTGCGCGAGCGCGAGGCCCGACGACAGCACGAGTGCCGCCAGCGTCGTGACAATGCGCCGCATGAATTGTGCAGCCATGATTTCCTCCCTTTGTGTTGCTTGGCCGTTCGCCCGGCCATTTGCCGCAGACGATAGTGCAGAGCGGCCGTTGTGACTAGGCCCGCGTTTCAGCCGCTTCCGGGCGCCAGACCAGCAGGCGCTTCTCGATCGCCGACACCAGCAAGTCGATCACGATGACGAAGGCTGCAAGCACGAACATCCCTGCGAAAACACCGGCGACGTCGAATACGCCTTCGGCCTGCTGAATGATGTAGCCAAGACCGGCGGCGGAACCCAGATATTCGCCCACCACCGCGCCCACCACCGCGAAGCCCACCGAGGTGTGCAGCGAGGAGAACATCCACGACAGCGCCGAGGGCCAATAGACGTGGCGCATCAATTGCCGCTCGCTCATGCCGAGCATGCGCGCATTCGCCAGCACCGTTGGGCTGACTTCCTTTACGCCCTGATAGACGTTGAAGAACACGATGAAGAAAACCAGCGTGACGCCGAGCGCGACCTTCGACCAGATGCCAAGGCCCAGCCAGAGCGTGAAGATCGGCGCCAGCACCACGCGCGGCAGCGCGTTGACCATTTTCACGTAAGGGTCGAACACCGCGGCAACGACCGGCTTGCGCGCGAACCAGAATCCGATGAGCACGCCGCCGACGGAACCGATGACGAAGGCGAGCACCGCCTCGATCAGCGTCACCCACAGATGCCGCCAGATCGTTCCTTCGTAGAACCATTTGACGATGCGGCCTGCCACATCCACCGGATTGGAAAAGAAAAACGGCGGCAGCACCATCACGCCGAAAATCGGAAATGTCGTGAGCACGTACCACAGCCCGACCGCCACAACGGCGACGAGCGCCTGCAAGACGAGGAGCTTGATCTTCGACACCTAAAACGTCTCCTCGTTGCATCAAAAAACTCCAGAGCACGATCCAATTCCGCCGGAATGGATCATGCTCTGGATATCAAAGATCAATCACATCGGATTCTTGAACAGGCCGATGATGCCGGTCGAGCCCTTCACATGGCCCTGGAGCTTGTCGAACAGTTCCAGCCGCGTGAGACCCGGCGGCAGCGCCTTCGGGTCGAGATCGGTCGCGATCAGGATGAAGGTGTAGTGGTGCGGCGACTGGTTCGGCGGCGTGCAGGGGCCGAGATAGATGCTCTGCTTCTGCGTGCCGATGCCGCCGACATATTTGTCCGACGGCTTGCTGACTTCGTTCTCGGCAAAGCCGGTCACCGATGCCGGAATGCCGTAGGCGATCCAGTGATCGACGCCGGTGCCGCGTCCGTCCGGATCAGTCATCACCAGCGCGAAGCTGGTGGTGCCTGCCGGCGTATTGGTCCACGACAGCGGCGGCGAGACGTTGTCGCCGACGCAATTCGGGTTCGCCTTGTTGGCGCCGGCGTTCTTCTTCGCCAGATATTCGCCGTCCTTGAACGACGAGGAACTGATCGTGAATATGCCCTGCGCGCTCGCGCTGTGGCCGCTGATGGCCAGAGCCAGGCCGCCTGCCAGCGCAAGCAGCCCAAGTTTCTTCAGTCCGAACATGCATTCCTCCCTGTAAAGTTTTTTTGCAGTATCGCGGCAAGTCTAGCCGCCGCAACCGATGGAGCAAAGGTGGCTCACGCAGTGTTTACCCGCCCCCTGTCTGCGCGTAGCCCTTGAGCACTTCGGATTTCAGCACCTGCCAGATCTCGCGGTGCAGGCCGTGGAAGGCGCTGTCGAGTTTGACCTCCGCGATGTCGCGCGGGCGCGCGAGTGGAACTCGCCAGTCGCCGATGATGCGCGCAGCCGGCCCCGCCGACATGATGACGACGCGGTCGGAAAGCGCGATCGCCTCTTCCAGATCGTGCGTGACGAACATCACCGCCTTGCGGTCGGCGCTCCACAGATCGAGCAACTGGTTGCCCATGATCTGGCGCGTCTGCGCGTCGAGCGGACCGAACGGCTCGTCCATCAGCAGGATTTTTGGGTCGCGGATTAATACTTGGGCAAGACCCACGCGTTTGCGCTGCCCGCCCGACAACATGTGCGGATAGCGGTCGCCGAAGGATCCGAGGCCCACGCGCACAAGCCAGCCTTGCGCGCGCTCGCGCGCTTCCTGCTGCGGGGTCCCGGTTGTCTCCAGCCCGATGGCGACGTTCTCGATCGCGGTCTTCCAGGGAAACAGCGCGTCGGCCTGAAACAGATAACCGGCCTGCCGGTTGAGCGTATTGAGTTGCGCGCCGAAAATATCCACCCGTCCGGCCGACGGGCCGATCAGTCCGGCGGCGATGTTGAGCAGCGTCGACTTGCCGCAGCCGGTCGGGCCGACGATGGCGACGAATTCGCCGTCGGCAACTTCCAGCGTCGCGCGCTCGATAGCCTTGTAAGAGCCGCCATCCGCCAGCCGAAAAGCAACATCGACGCCGGCGAGCGCGACAGCCGACGTCGCCTGCGCATTCCGTTGCGCTGTTGCTGTCACGTTTGCCGGCATGTTCTCCCCCGCCCGGCGATCATCGCCTGCCATAAGGACGAACGCCACAAAAAATGGCGCTGCCTCATGGTGAGGAGCGCGGCAAAGCCGCGCGTCTCGAACCATGAACCCGCCCGCCCTTCGAGACACCGCGCTTTGCGCGGCTCCTCAGGATGAGGCGGGTTGGTCCTGAAATCCTAAAGCAGTGAGATCAGTTCCGGGCCTTGTCCACCAGCGCGCGCTGCTTGATCCACGGCATCATCTCGCGCAGCTTGGCGCCGACCTGCTCGATGGAATGCTCGGCGAGCTTGGCGCGCGTCGCCTTGAACGAGGTCTGGTTGACCTTGTTCTCCAGCATCCAGTCGCGCGTGAATTTGCCGGACTGAATGTCGTTGAGCACGCGTTTCATCTCGGCCTTGGTCTCCGGCGTGATGATGCGCGGACCCGAGACATATTCGCCGTATTCGGCGGTGTTCGAGATCGAATAGTTCATGTTGGCGATGCCGCCTTCGTAGATCAGGTCGACGATCAGCTTCACTTCGTGCAGGCATTCGAAATACGCCATCTCCGGCGCGTAGCCGGCTTCGCACAGCGTCTCGTAACCAGCCTTGATGAGTTCGACCAAGCCGCCGCAAAGCACAGTCTGCTCGCCGAACAGATCGGTCTCGCACTCTTCCTTGAACGTCGTCTCGATGATGCCGGCGCGGCCGCCGCCGATCGCCGAGGCATATGAGAGTCCGAGATCGTGCGCGTTGCCCGACACGTCCTTGTGGATCGCGACGAGGCACGGCACGCCCGCGCCGCGCTGATATTCTGAGCGCACGGTGTGGCCGGGGCCCTTCGGCGCGATCATGAGAATATCGAGATCGGCGCGCGGCTCGATCAGATTGAAATGCACGTTGAGGCCGTGCGCGAACATCAGCGCCGCGCCCTGCTTCATGTTGGCCTGCAGATGATCGCGGTAGATGTCGCCCTGCAATTCGTCGGGGGTGAGCATCATCATCACGTCGGCCCATTTGGCGGCCTCGGTGACTTCCATGACTTTCAGCTTCTCGCCTTCGGCCTTCTTCACGCCGGCCGAGGACTTGCGCAGCGCCACGACGACGTCTTTCACGCCGCTGTCGCGCAAGTTAAGCGCGTGGGCGTGGCCCTGGCTGCCGTATCCGATGACGGCGACTTTCTTGCCCTTGATCAGGTTCAGGTCGGCGTCGCGATCGTAGTAAACACGCATGACTCTATATCCCCCACGTGAGCGGCCCGGCCGCTTCTTGATTTCTCGCGATGCTTCTAAGACGCTTGGCGCAAGAGGACAAGCCTTACATCCCCTCCGGCCCGCGCATGATGGCCGCGATGCCTGTGCGCGAAACCTCGACCAGCCCGAGTGGCAGCATCAGCGCCACGAACTGCTCAATCTTGTCGCTTTTCCCGGTGATCTCGAACACGAAGCTCTCGGTGGTGGCGTCGATCACGCGCGCGCGGAAGGCGTCCGCAAGGCGCAGGGCCTCGACGCGGTGCTCGCCCTTGCCCTTCACCTTGACCATCGCCAGTTCGCGCTCGATGGCGCGCCCGCTGGTCGTCATGTCAACGACGCGGTGAATGGGAACGAGGCGGTCGAGCTGGTTCTTGATCTGCTCGATCACCATCGGCGTGCCGGTGGTGACGATGGTGATAAGTGAGAGGTGTTTCTGGTGCTCGGTCTCCGACACGGTGAGCGAGTCGATATTGTAGCCGCGGCCCGAAAACAGGCCGATGACGCGCGCCAGCACACCCGGCTCGTTGTCGACGAGAACCGAGAGCGTATGTGCTTCCGAAAGCTGCGCGGTCGGCGCGGTGGGGTAATGCGAAGTCGAGGGAGCGTTCATCAGACCATCACCTTGCCTTCTTCCGTCACCGCGTCTTCCAGCTTCTCGGCGGCGTCGCCGAGGATCATCTCGTTATGCGCGCGGCCCGACGGGATCATCGGGAAACAGTTTTCGTTCTGATCGACCATGCAGTCGAAAATCACCGGCTTGTCGACATCGATCATTTCCTTGATCGCGCGGTCGAGATCGCCCGGCTTTTCGCAGCGAATGCCGTAGCCGCGATAGGCTTCGGCGAGCATGACGAAATCAGGGAGCGAATGCGTATAGCTCTCGGCATAGCGCCCGCCGTGCAGGAGTTCCTGCCATTGCCGCACCATCCCCATGTACTGGTTGTTGAGAATGAAAATCTTGATCGGCAGCTTGTACTGCGCGGCGGTGGACATTTCCTGCATTGTCATCAGCACGGATGCTTCGCCGGCGATGTCGATGACCAGCGATTTGGGATGCGCGAGCTGCACGCCGACCGCCGCCGGCAGACCGTAGCCCATCGTCCCGAGCCCGCCGGAGGTCATCCAGCGGTTCGGCTCCTGGAAATGATAAAACTGCGCCGCCCACATCTGATGCTGGCCCACTTCCGTGGTGATGTAGGTGTCGCGGTCCTTGGTCAGCTCGTACAGCCGCTGGATGGCGTATTGCGGCTTGATGATGTCGCTGGAGCTGCGATAGGCGAGGCTCTTGCGGCCGCGCCATTTCTCGATCTGCTTCCACCAGTCGGCCAGCGCTTTCTTGTCGGGATGGATCGAGCTGGTGCGCCACAGCCGCACCATGTCCTCAAGCACGTGCGCGCAGTCGCCTATGATGCCGACATCGACCTTGACGTTCTTGTTGATCGACGAGGCGTCGATATCGACGTGGATCTTCTTCGAGCCCGGCGAGAACGCATCGAGCCGTCCGGTGATGCGGTCGTCGAAGCGCGCGCCGATGCAAATCATCACGTCGCAATCGTGCATCGCCATGTTGGCTTCCAGCGTGCCGTGCATGCCGAGCATGCCCATCCATTGCGGATCGGCGGCGGGAAACGCACCAAGGCCCATCAGCGTCGAGGTGATCGGATAACCGGAGAGCTTGACCAGTTCGCGCAGCAAATCGCTTGCGGCTTTGCCGGAATTGATGATGCCGCCGCCTGTGTAGAACAGCGGGCGCTTCGCGCGCGCCATCAGCTCGATGGCGGCCTTGATCTTCTCCATGTCGCCCTTTAGCTTCGGCTGATAGCCCTTGTGCTGGAAATCCTTCGGCTTCGAGTACATGCCCTTGGCGAACTGGATGTCCTTCGGGATATCGACGACGACCGGTCCCGGACGCCCGCTCGAGGCAATATGAAACGCCTCGTGCAGCACGCGCGGCAAATCCTCGATGCGCTTGACGAGATAATTGTGCTTGGTGCACGGCCGCGTGATGCCGACGGTGTCGCATTCCTGAAAGGCGTCGTTGCCGATCAGATGCGTCGGAACCTGCCCGGTGATGCAGACGATCGGAATCGAATCCATCAGCGCGTCGGTCAGGCCGGTGACGGCGTTGGTCGCGCCGGGACCGGACGTGACGAGCACGCAACCGACCTTGCCGGTCGAGCGCGCGTAGCCTTCCGCCGCATGCACCGCGCCCTGTTCGTGGCGCACAAGAATGTGCTGCACCTTCTGCTGCGCGAAGATCGCGTCATAGATCGGCAACACCGCGCCGCCGGGATAACCGAAGATGTGCTTCACACCCTGGTCGGCGAGCGCCTCGATCACCATTTCGGCGCCGGTCATTTCGCGTGACATGTTGAACCTTCCTTCCGCTGCTCTCTCAGCTCTCATGCTCGTGGGGCAATAAAAAAGGCCCGCAAGGGCCTATGTCCGGACGCCTTCCGTGGCAGGCCCATCAGGGCTGCCGCAGCGGCATCCGAACAAATACAAGAGTAATAATATTGCGCGACACGAGGCTCTCCCGAACGATCATTGCGCGGCTTTATACGGGCTGGAAAAGCGTGGGTCAAGCCTGAAATCGAGCATTACAGGCCTACAAACTGCGCTTCAAGCGCCCCAGCGGCCTCCCCAGGCGCCACCCAGGGCCATTCCGGCAGCTGATTGCGAAACCAGGTGAGCTGCCGCTTGGCGTAGCGCCTTGTGTCCATCTTCGCCCCCTCGGCAGCCTCAGGCAGAGCGATCTCCCCCGCCAGATGCCGGATCAGCCAGGGCACGCCATGCGCCTTCATCGAGGGAAGCATCGGGTCGAGCTTGCGGGCCGCCAGCGCCCTCACCTCATCGAGCGCGCCTGCCGCCAGCATGACGTCGAAGCGCTCGCTGATCCTCTTCACCAACTCGCCGCGCTCGCAGGTCAAAAACACCTTCGCCGTCCGGGCCGGATCGATCAGCGGCGGCATGCCCTCGCGGTGCCAATCGGAAATCGAACGCCCGGTCGCCTCGAAAACCTCCAGCGCGCGCGGGATGCGGGAGCGGTCGTTCGGCATCAGCCGCGCGGCGGTTTGCGGATCGCGCTGTTTCAACTCGGCATATAACGGCGCGATGCCTTCGGCTTTTAGCCGCGCCCGGATCGCCGTGCGGATTTCAGCCGGCACCGGCGGCACGGCGGCAAGCCCGCTGGTGAGCGCCTTGAAATAAAGCCCGGTCCCGCCGACGATGATCGGCACCAGCCCGGCGGCATGCGCTTCGGCGGCGGCAGCCGCCACGTCGCGGCGCCATTTCCCCGCGGAATAATTCTCCGCCGCATCGACATGACCGAAGAGCATGTGCGGCGCCTGCGCTTCTTCCTGCGGTGAAGGACGCGCGGTGATGACGCGCAGATCGCGGTATACCTGCATGGAGTCGGCATTGATGACCGCGCCGCGCAGTTTACCGGCGAGCTTTAGCGCCAGCGCCGACTTGCCGCTCGCGGTCGGCCCTGCAATAAGCACCGCTCTATCAACATCGTGCATCGCATGACCTACGTCGCAACCCTGATCTCAAATCCCGCCGCGCCTGCGCTCGACGCCGGCGTTTTGCGGCGCGCACGCGATGTGCTGTACGCCGCGCAGGAGCCGGTCTGGCTCGACCCCGGCATTGCCGCCGAAATCGTATTCACGCCAGGCGCCGACAGCGACCGGCGCGGGGTGAGCGATATTCTCCGCGCGACATTCGCCAACGAGCCAATCGACATTGTCGTGCAACGAACCGGAAACCGGCGCAAGAAGCTTTTTCTCGCCGACATGGATTCCACCATGATCGGCCAGGAATGCATCGACGAACTGGCCGATTTCGCCGGCCACAAGACGCGCATCGCCGCCATCACCGCGCGCGCCATGCGCGGGGAGATCGCCTTCGAGCCGGCCTTGCGCGAGCGCCTCGCGCTGCTCAAGGGGCTTCCCGTCTCCAGCATCGATGAAGTCATCACCAAACGCATCACGTTGACGCCCGGCGCGCGCACGCTGGTCGCTACGTTGCGGGCGAATGGCGCACATACCTGCATGGTGTCCGGCGGCTTCACGCTGTTCACGGATCGCATCGCCGCCATGATCGGCTTCGACGAGAGCCGCGCCAACACGCTGCTGCTCGACGAAGAAAAGTTATCCGGCGCGGTGAAGGAGCCGATCTTCGGCCGCGAGAGCAAACGCGCCGCGCTGATCGAATTGCGCGAGCGCCTGCGATTGAAAAAAGAAGACACGCTGGTTGCGGGCGACGGCGCCAACGATATGGACATGATCGCCGAGGCGGGACTGGGCGCGGCCTATCACGCCAAGCCGGCGGTCGCCGCGATGGCGGACGCGCGCATCGACCACGGCGATCTCACTGCGCTGCTGTATGCGCAGGGCTACAAGCGCGAGGAATTTGTGACGCGCGACTAGGCGCGTTACTGCAAGCTCAGCGCGACGAACTGCGTGCTGCCGTCGGCGGACGACACCAGCAGGACCGCTGATTTCTTGCCTTCCTTCTTCAGCTTGTCGATGCGGGTCTGAAAATCAGCAGCGTTGGTCACCGGCTGCTGCTGCAACTCGACGATGACGTTGCCGGCCGCGAGCCGCTTCTCCGCCGCGACGGAATTAGCCTCGACGCCAGTGATGACGATGCCCTTCACGGCGGCCTTGATGTTGTAGCGCTTGCGAAGTTCGTCGCTCAGGTTCGCGAGATCGAGGCCGAGCGCTTTCTTCACCGTGCTTTTTTCTTCGGGCGCGGCTTCCTTTTCCTTCTTGGCGGCCAGCGCGGCTTGCTTCTCGCCGTCCTCGAGACGGCCAAGCTTCACCGTCTTCTTCTCTTCCTTGCCGTCGCGGATGATGATGACCTCGACATCCTTGCCGACCGCCGTGTCGGCGACGATGCGCGGCAGATCGCGCATTTCCTTGATGTCGCGTCCGTCGAACTTGACCACCACGTCGCCGGGCTGGATGCCCGCCGGCTTGGCCGGGCCTTTGTCGTCGACGCCGCCGATCAGCGCGCCGCGCGGCGGGCTGATTTTAAGGCTCTCCGCCAGTTCGTCGGTGACCTGCTGGATGCGCACGCCGAGCCAGCCGCGGCGCGTCTCGCCGAATTTCTGCAACTGGTCGATCACCGAGACCACGGTCTTGGAGGGCACCGCGAAGCCGATGCCGATCGAGCCGCCCGACGGGGAGATGATCGCGGTGTTCACGCCGATCACTTCACCGTTGAGGTTGAAAAGCGGTCCGCCGGAATTGCCGCGATTGATGGCGGCGTCGGTCTGGATGTAATTGTCGTAAGGGCCGGAGTTGATGTCGCGGTTGCGCGCCGAAACGATGCCGGCTGTCACCGTGCCGCCGAGGCTGAACGGGTTGCCGATGGCGATTACCCATTCGCCCAGACGCAGCTTTTCGGAATCGCCGAACTTCACCGCCTTGAGCGGCTTCAGCGGCTTGACCCGCAGCAGCGCGAGATCGGTCTTCTGATCGCGCCCGATGATTTCGGCTTTCAGCCGGCTGCCGTCGTTGAGAATGACGTGCACTTCATCGGCTTCGGAAATGACGTGATTGTTGGTCACGACTATGCCGGCGGCATCGATGATGAAGCCGGAGCCAAGCGAATTAACTCGGCGCGGAGCGCGATCGGCGTTGTTGTTACCCGGTCCGCCGGGCCCACCCGGACCGCGGCGGTTCTTGAAGAACTCGTCGAAGAAATCCTCCAGCGGCGAGCCGGGGGGCAATTGCGGCATTTGCGGCGTCGATTGCTGTCCGCCGCGCGCATCGACATTGACGTTCTGCGAGGTCGAGATGTTGACCACCGCGTCGATCACCGCTTCGGAAACATCGGCGATGCCGTCGGGTCCGCGCGCGAAGGCGGGAGTTACCGTTCCCGGCCAGGCGATAACGGCGACGGTCAAGGCCGTCAGCGCGGTCCCGCGGGCATGCCGGACGAAACGATCGAAGGTGCCGACCATGGGCGTCAATGCTCCTGGAAAAGCTTTGCTGCGACACTGCCCCTGTCCGCATAAGGTTTCAAGGGCGGGCCGCATCCCACAATGAGAGGCCGATTCGGCCGCGAAAGCGAATGTTCAACCGCGTATCAACCACACGAAAATAACACCGGCGATGGCGCAGACGATGCCGATCACGCGCATTTGTCCATCCGGCGTTTCCATCGCCGAAGTCATCAGCCGCTTCGTCGGCCCCGGAAACGCGGCGAACATCAAGCCTTCGATGACCAGCACGAGAGCGAGTGCGACCAGAAAGTCCGACATGCGGCGTTACCGGGATGCCCGCGTCGCGTGACTGAATTTTCAGCGCGACGCGGCGGGCGACTGCGCCCCCGGCGGACGGGCCTGCGACGCATCGCCTTTCTGCCTGCCGAACGGATCGTTGAAATAACGGAAGAAGCTGGTGTCGGGCTTGAGCAACAGGCGGGTGTCATTGTGCCGCATGCTCGCCTCATACGCCTGCATCGAGCGGTAGAACCCGAAAAAGTCCGGATCCCTGTTGAAGGCCTCGGCGAAGATTTTATTGCGGGTGGAGTCGCCTTCGCCGCGGATCTGTTCGGACTTCGAGGTTGCGTCGGCGATCAGCACGGTCACGTCGCGGTCGGCGCGCGAGCGGATTTCCTGCGCGCGCTGTGCGCCCTGCGCGCGGAATTCCGCGGCCTCGCGCTGACGCTCAGTCTGCATGCGCTGATAGACGGCCTGGCTGTTCTGCTCCGGCAAGTCGGCGCGGCGAATACGCACATCAACGACCGAGATGCCGTAACCGGCGGCTTCGGTATCCACCAGCCCGCGAATGCGCGCCATCAGTTCGGCGCGCTGGTCGCGCACCACGTGGCTGAACGTCACTTCGCCCAGCACCCGGCGCAGCGCCGAGTTGAGCAAAATCGCGAGCTGCGAGTTGGCGCCCTGGATCGAACCGAGCGTCTGATAGAAGCGCAGCGGGTCCTGAATGCGGTAACGCGCGAAGGCATCGACCACGAGGCGCTTCTGGTCGGAAGCAATCACTTCCTGCGCCGGCGCTTCGAGATCGAGAATGCGCTTGTCGATGGCGATGACCGTATCGACGAACGGCAGCTTCACGTTCAATCCGGGCACGCTCACGACGCGCACCGGCTGGCCCAGCCGCACCACCAGCGCCTGTTGCGTCTGGTAGACGGTGAACACCGAGCTGTAGGCGACGATCAGCACCGCCACCACGAGGACGAGGAAAACTCCGCCGACGACGTTGAGCTTCATGGCCGGCCTCCCGACGACTGCGGGGTTTTGACCAGCTCATTGAGCGGGAGATACGGCACGACGCCCGACCCTTGCGCGCCGGAATCGATGATAATCTTGTCGGTGCCGCCGAGCACGCGCTCCATGGTCTCTAAATACATGCGCTGGCGGGTGACGTCGGGCGCCTTCCGGTATTCCTCATAAATCTTCAGGAAGCGCGAAGTCTGACCCGTAGCTTCGGCGACGGTCTGCTGCCGGTAGGCTTCGGCGGCTTGCGTGACCTGCGCGACGCGGCCGCGCGCTTCCGGGATCACACGGTTGGCGTAAGTCTGCGCTTCGTTCTGCGCGCGCTCGAGGTCGGCACGCGCCGCCTGCACGTCGCGGAATGCGTCGATCACTTGCGTCGGCGGATCGACCTTCTGCAATTGCACCTGCTGCACGAAGATGCCCGCGCCGTAATGGTCGAGCGTCTTTTGCATCAGATCCTGCACGGCGGTTTCGATGTTCTGCCGCGCGCCGGTGAGGATCGGCTGAATTTCCGAACGCCCGATCACCTCGCGCATGGCGCTCTCGGCCACCGCCTTAACGGTGCCTTCGGGATTTTGAATGTTGAAGAGATATTCGCCGACCCCGGTCGGCTTCACCTTCCACAACACCGAGAAGTCCACGTCGACGATGTTCTCATCGCCGGTGAGCATCAGGCTTTCCTCCGGCACGTCGCGAACGGTCGCGCCGCGGCGCAGGTCCTCGACCACGCGCATGCCGATGTCGATCTTGCTGACGCGCAGCGCCTTCGGCGTGAGCACGGTCTCGATCGGATACGGCAGATGATAATTCAGTCCCGGCTGCACTTCGCGCACCTGCTGGCCGAAGCGCAGCACGACGCCGAGTTCTTCGGACTCGACCCGGAAGAAGCCGGAGAAACCCCAGAGCGCCAGCGCGCCCAGCGCCATCAGCGCAATACCCTTGCCGCCGAGACTGCCGCCCGGCAGCACGCTGCGGAGCTTGTCCTGGCCCCGGCGCAGAATTTCCTCGAGGTCGGGCGGCGTCGGGCCACCGGACGATTGCGGGCCTGAACCCCATGGGCCTTTGCCGCCCGGACCGGATCCCCACGGGCCACCGCCGCCCTGATTGCTCCACGGCATTGAAATGTCTCCCAATACCGGCATGCGCCGGCAAAAACACAATGTCAGGTGGGGTTATAGTGACTCAAAGGCGCGGTTACAACGCGCCGTCATGCCGCGCTTCATGCGCGGAATTTACCGCCGCACATAGGCCGCAATGGCGAAGGCGGCGTCGTCATCCGGCCCTTTCGGGTATTCCACGCGAGTGGTCTCCCGCCAGACTTTCGCATCGATCGGCGGGAAGAACACGTCGCCTTCCGGCGAGGCGTGGACATGCGTGACTTCCAGCCGGTCGGCCATCGGCATGGTGGCGGTAAAAACATCGTTGCCGCCGATCACCATGATCTCGTTCACCCCGCGCTTGCGCGCATCCTCGCGGGCAGCGCCGAGCGCCGCATCGATGCTCATGGCGATCACGCAGCCGGGCAAGACCAGGCTCAAGTCGCGCGACACCACGATATTGGTGCGATCTTTCAACGCGTGGCCGATGGAGAGATAAGTCTTCCGCCCCATCACCACCGGCTTGTTGATGGTGAGCGCGCGAAAATGTTTCATGTCGGAGCGCAGATGCCACGGCAGCTCATTGTCGCGCCCGATCACGCCGTTCTCGGCTACGGCCACGACGATAACGAGGGCGATGCCTTGCTTGCGTTCACCGGCATCGCCTTTCCCGGTCAAACCGCCACCTCTGCCTTGATGTGCGGGTGCGGGTCGTAATTTTCCAGCACGAAGTCCTCGTAGCGGAAGGCGAACAGGTCCTTCGCCGCCGGATCGAGCCGCATCGCGGGCAAAGCGCGCAGCGGGCGCGAAAGCTGCAGCTGCGCCTGTTCGAGATGATTGAGATAAAGATGCGCGTCGCCAAACGTGTGGATGAACTCTCCGGGTTTGAGGCCGGTCACCTGCGCCACCATCAGCGTGAGCAGCGCGTATGAGGCGATGTTGAACGGCACGCCGAGGAAAACGTCGGCCGAGCGTTGATAGAGCTGGCACGAGAGTTTTCCATTCGCGACATAAAACTGGAACAGGCAGTGGCAGGGCGGCAGCGCCATCTTGTCGACGTCCGCCGGATTCCAGGCCGTGACGATGAGGCGGCGCGAATCCGGATTGCGCCGGATCATGTCCACCACGTTGGCGATCTGGTCGATCGTCTTCCCGTCCTTGGCCGGCCATGAGCGCCATTGCTGGCCGTAAACCGGCCCGAGGTCGCCGCGCTCGTCGGCCCATTCGTCCCAGATGCGAACGCCGTGATCGTTGAGATATTTGATGTTGGTGTCGCCGGCCAGAAACCACAGCAGTTCGTGCACGATGGATTTGACGTGCAGCTTCTTGGTGGTGACGAGCGGGAAACCTTCAGCGAGATCGAAGCGCATCTGATGGCCGAACACGGAGATCGTGCCGGTACCCGTGCGGTCGCGCTTCTCGACGCCGTCGGCGAGAATCCGCTCCATCAGCTCGTGGTATTGGCGCATCGGCGTTTCGCCTGTCGGGGTGATCGACTCGAAAGATGGGGGAGTTTACGCCGCTCCGCCAGAGGAGCGAAGACGCCCTCCCCAGCCTAGTGCCAAAGCAGAAAGGGCAGCCATCAGGCCGCCCTTTCGAGTTCCATTGACCGGTAATCTGCCGCCGTTATTCGATGAAGACTTCCTCGCGACGTTTGCGGATCATCGGCAGCACGGCGATGATCAGCAGCCCGAAAGCCACGACGAGCAATCCCGCCGACAACGGCCGTGTTGCGAACACGGTGGCGTCGCCGCGCGCGATCAGCATGGCGCGGCGGAGGTTCTCTTCCATCAGCGGCCCGAGCACGAAGCCGAGCAGCATCGGCGCCGGTTCGAAATCGTGCTTGGCCAGCCAATATCCGAACAGCGCGAAGCAGCCGGTGATCACGACATCGAACGGCGAGTTGTTGATCGAGTAGACGCCGATGCAGCAGAAAATCAGAATCGCTGGGAACAGATGCCGGTAAGGCACCCGCAGCAGGCGCACCCAGATGCCGACCAGCGGCAAGTTGATGATCACCAGCATCAGGTTGCCGATCCACATCGAGGCGATCATGCCCCAGAACAGTTCCGGCTGTTTGGTCATCACCTGCGGGCCGGGCACGATGCCGTGAATGGTCATCGCGCCAACCATCAGCGCCATCACCGCGTTGGGCGGGATGCCGAGCGTGAGCAGCGGAATGAACGAGGTCTGCGCCGCCGCGTTGTTGGCGCTCTCGGGCGCCGCGACGCCTTCAATGGCGCCGCGTCCAAAGCGCGAAGGATCCTTGGCCATGCGCTTCTCGAACGTATAGGCCGCGAACGCGGCGATAACCGCGCCGCCGCCCGGCAGAATGCCGAGGATCGATCCCAGCACGGTGCCGCGGCCGATCGCCGGCGCCGCCACGATGAGATCGTCGCGCGTCGGCATCAGGCCGGTGACCTTGGCCTGCACGATGGAGCGTTGCTCGGGCTGCTCGAGATTGCGAAGAATTTCCGCGAAGCCGAACACGCCCATCGCCACGTTGACGAAGCCGATGCCATCCGACAATTCGGGAATGTCGAAGCTCATGCGCGCGGCGCCGGTCTCAAGGTCCGAACCGACCATCGACAGCAGCAGCCCCATCAGGATCATCGCGATCGCTTTTGGGATCGACCCCTTGGCGAGCACGACGGCGAATACGAGGCCGAGCACCATCAGCGAGAAATATTCGGCCGGGCCGAACAGCAGTGCGATCGAGGTCAGCGGCGCGCCAAGCGCGGCCACCAGCACGGTCGAGACGCAGCCGGCGAAGAACGAGCCGATCGCCGCGATGGCGAGCGCCGGGCCGGCGCGGCCCTGCTTCGCCATCTGGAATCCATCGAGCGTGGTGACGACGGACGATGACTCGCCTGGAATGTTAATCAGGATCGAGGTGGTCGAGCCGCCGTACTGCGCGCCGTAGTAAATGCCGGCGAGCATGATCAGCGCGCCGACGGGCGGCAGGCCGAAGGTAATGGGGAGCAGCATGGCGATGGTCGCCACTGGGCCGATGCCGGGCAGCACGCCGATCAGCGTGCCGACGAGCACTCCGATCAGGCAGAGTCCGAGGTTGATCGGCGTCATCACAACCGAAAAACCCATCAACAAATTGGCAAAGAGATCTGACATGTGCGTTCCCTGCGATCAGAATCGCGGCCAGATATAAAGGGGCAGATTGAGCGCATAGGGAAACAGCAGCGAGCAGAACAGCGTGAGGATCGCGGACCAGATGATGCTTTCAATCCAGTTCACATCTTCGGCCGCAGCGGCGGCGACAAGAATGCTCACGAAGCTCGAAATGACGAGGCCGAGCGGCCTGATCGTTCCGGCAAACACCATCACAGCGGCCACCACCAATAGCGGGCCGCGAAATGCGTAGCGTTCGACCTTGGGGCCATCGGTAAAAATACCGATGGCCATGATTAGAAAGCCCATCCCCATGAGCAGCATCGCGAACATGCGCGGCGCGGTGCCGGGACCGAAGGCAAAGCCATGCATGCCGGGCAGTTCGCGCGTCGCCAGCAAGGCGATGACCGCAAATGCAACCAGAACGACGCCGCCGTAAAAATCCTGCGGATTACGAATCTTGAAACGTGTACGCGCCCCGTTCGGGGAGGCGTTGACCCCTCCGGACATCCCCTCTCCTCTTTATTTTTTTCTCAGCCCCCACTGTTCCCTAGCACACGATGCCTACCCGCCGAAAGCGGACATTGCAGGAACTCGTGACCGGAACCCGTAAGGTGCCCTTACACCCAGCCAATGAGACCAAGCCCACCGGCCAGCGCGAAGGCCCATAGTGGATTGAGGCGGGTCGTGAAGGCAATGGCCGCCGTTGCCGCAGTTATCGCGAAGGCCAGCACGCTATGGCCGTCGGCCGCCCGCGCCAGCACGAAAGCGCTGGCGGCAATCAATCCCAATGTCACAGGCACCATTCCGGCCTGAACGATGATGCGCCAGCGGGCATGCTTGAAGCGCTCCCAGGTGCGCCCGGCCCAGAACGCGACCACGCAAGTCGGCCCGCACATGCCTGCGGTCGCGACCACAGCGCCTGCAAGACCGGCGGCTTTGTATCCAATCAACGTGACGATGATGACGTTGGGTCCGGGCGCGAGTTGCGCGATGGCGAACAAGTCCGTGAACTGCCTGTCATCCATCCAGCCCATGACATCGACTGCGAGGCGATGCATCTCCGGGATCGCCGCATTGGCGCCACCGATCGCGAACAGCGACAAAATCGTGAACTGCACCGCGAGGTTCGTCAGCGTGTTTGTGTTGCCGGTCATCGTGTCGCCCGCCACCATGCGAGCGCGAGGCTCACCGGCACCAGCGCGAGCAGCACCCACGGCAACGGCCAGCGCATGAGGCCGATCGCGATAAATCCGGCCGCGGCCACGAAAGGCGCCGGCCCAAATGGACGGCGGAACAGCGGCAGCGCCATCTTCGCCGTCACCGCGATCAGCAAACCCGCCGCCGCTGCCGCAATGCCGGTGAGCGCGCCGCGCAGCATTTCGATCTCGCCATACCTCACGTATAGAAAACCGAGCAGCGAGATGATGACGACGGGCGGGCCTATCAGTCCGAAGAACGTAACGGCTGCGCCGCGCGCGCCGCGAAAGCGCGAGCCGAAGACAATGGACAGGTTGACGGTGTTCGGGCCGGGCAGAAATTGCGAGAGTGAAAAAAGTTCGTTGAATTCTTCCGCCGTCAGCCAGCGCCGCTCCTCGACCAGCACGCGGTAGGTCCAGGGCAGTACGCCGCCGAAGCCGTAGAGCGAGATGGTGGCGAAGACGGTGAAGAGTTGAAGGAGTGTCGGAGCTTTTGGCGGTTCCAGTACGGCATTTTCGGACACGTTCTCGGGCATAACTTCAGGCTTACCCCCATGTCCGCGGCCGGGCCATCCAAAAATATCGCATTTCCCCCGTGCGTTTTTGTACCCGTGTAACCGGGGTTATCAGGCGAATATTACCTGCGTAATGGGCCGTATTGGCTGCCCTTTTTTAATCAACCTTTTGCGCTTATATTCGTCCTGCCGGCGCAAGCCGGATATGGCGATAAACGGACGTCGTAATAAACCTTTCGGACCCGGGGGCAGTACCCGGCGCCTCCACCAAAACCCAAGCCCGTGCTGGGCTTCGGCGGGGGCGAAATAGGATCGACGAGGGCGTAAAGGGCGAACTTTTGCTCGGCATGGTTCCGCCGTTATCGGGCCAAATCGTAGTTGCAAACGACAACTATGCTCCGGTTGCTCAAGCCGCGTAAGCGGTTTGAAAGACCAAAGTGAAGCCCTGGCGGGTTAAGCTCCGTTAGGCGGGGTTCGGAGGCACCTGGCAACAGAAGCCTCCACTTTCATTTCGCTTTCCCACTGTCTCACGTGTCTTTCCGCACCCGGCGCGCTAGCATCCGTGTAAATGAGTCTCCCGGCGAGACCCCTTAGGCGCGAGCGATGGCTTCTGATCCAATCCGATACGACCTTCTCACCCAGCAGGCGCTGCGCGGGGTGGTTCGATCCGTGCTCGCGGAGGCGGCCAAGAAAGGCCTGCCCGGCGAGCATAATTTTTACATCACCTTCGATACCCGCGCCGATGGCGTGAAACTCTCCGACCGGCTGCGCGCGCAGTATCCGGAAGAGATGACGATTATCCTGCAGCATCAGTTCTGGGATCTCACAGTCAATGAAGAGCGCTTCGAGGTCGGCCTGTCGTTCGGCGGCATTCCGGAGCGGCTCATCGTGCCGTTCGAAACCATCAAGTCATTCTTCGATCCGTCGGTGCAATTCGGCCTGCAATTCGCCGAGGACGCCGAACATCCGGAAGGCGCCACGCTAACGGCTGTGCAGGAAGAAAAATCCGAAGAAAAAATTGCGGAAAAGAAACAACGCGCGGCCGAGCCGCAGCGCAAGCCGGGAGCCTCACGCCCGACGCCGGTTCCCGCCAATCCGCACGACGACGCGGCCACCGCGCCATCTGCCGAACGCGACAGGCCATCGGGCGGCGCCGAAGTGGTGCGCCTCGACCGCTTCCGGAAGAAGTAAGCCGCGGTCCATTGCCGGGATTGCTGGCGAGTAGGAGTGCGTGATGGCCAAAAAGCGCGCCGCGAAAAAATCCAAGACCCGCATCGAGAGCGACGCCTTCGGCTCGCTCAAAATACCCGCCGGTGCCCTGTGGGGGGCGCAGACCGAACGCTCGCGGCATAATTTCCGCATCGGGACCGAGCGCATGCCGCCCGCCATCGTGCACGCCTTCGGCGCGATCAAATGGGCTGCGGCAGACGTCAACCGCCAGCTCGGATCGCTCGATAGCAAGCGCGCCGGCGTCATCATCCGCGTAGCGCGCGACATTTCCGCCGGAAAACTGGACGAGCACTTTCCGCTGGTGGTCTGGCAGACCGGCTCCGGCACCCAGACCAACATGAACGTCAACGAGGTGATCGCCAATCGGGCCAATGTGTTGCTCGGCGGCCAGCTCGGCGCAAAGTCGCCGGTGCACCCCAACGATCACGTCAACATGAGCCAGTCGTCGAACGACAGCTTCCCGACCGCGATGCACGTCGCCGCGGCACAGGAGATCGTGCACCGGCTGCTGCCTGCGCTCACGCATCTGGAAAAGGCGCTGGAGAAAAAGACCAGACAGTTCGACCGCATCGTCAAGATCGGACGTACGCACACGATGGATGCAACGCCGCTCACGCTGGGGCAGGAATTTTCCGGCTACGCGGCGCAGGTAAAAGCTGGCATCGCGCGCGTAAGGCTCGGACTAAAGGAACTTTACCCTGTCGCGCAGGGCGGCACCGCGGTGGGCACCGGACTAAATTCAAAAAAGCAATTCGCCGGACGCTTTGCCAAGAAGCTCGCGTCGATCACGAAACTTCCGTTCGTCAGCGCGCCCAACAAGTTCGAGCTGATGGCGGGACACGACGCTTATGTGTTCGCGCACGGCGTACTGGTGTCGGTGGCGACCGCGCTGTTCAAGATCGCCAACGACATCCGCTTCCTCGGCTCCGGTCCCCGTTCTGGCTTCGGCGAGTTGATCCTGCCGGCGAATGAACTCGGCTCCTCGATCATGCCGGGCAAGACCAACCCGACGCAAAGCGAAGCGCTCACGATGGTGTGCTGCCAGGTGTTCGGCAATCACACCGCGATCATGACCGCCGGCAGCCAGGGCCACTTCGAACTCAACGTCTACAAGCCGCTGCTGGCGCATTGCATGCTGCAATCCATCGGCCTACTCGCGGACGCTGCGCGCTCGTTCACCGACAATTGCGTCACCGGCATCCGCGCCGACAAGACGCGCATCCGCGACCTGATGCAGCGCTCATTGATGCTGGTCACCGCGCTCGCTCCCAAAATCGGCTACGACAAGGCGGCGAAAGTCGCCAAGACCGCGCACGTCAAGGGAACGACGCTGCGCGAGGAAGCGGTCCGGCTCGGCTTTGTCACGGCTGAGGAATTCGACCGGCTGGTGCGCCCGGAAAAAATGACACGCCCGCGTTGAGGCTGGCCTCCACCGCAGCGTGCGCGCCCAAAATATCCCCAGGATTTCTGTGAAATGATCGGCGAGACTTTGGGCCTCACATTCGCCCACGAGAATGTATTGCCGGTTACCTCGCTCGTATCCCGGTAACATTTTGCTTGGGATGAATGTCATTCGCTCGACGCCGCGAGCCTCGAAAACATTTGCGACCGTAATTTCAAAGTACGGCCAAGTATAAATTCCGGAATGACTTAATATCCATCGCGGCATCAACGCTATCCGCATCGAACATTCCGCGATGCGGTACAGATATTCCACGATCCACAGCAAGTTCTCGGTGGCGTTCAACTAACCGTGTGTTGAGTTATCCGCCGCGCCCACCGCATTATTGTCATGCAAACGATCTGAGTGCGCTGCCGCTTAAAGCAAATTGCATCCGCCGCAACGTCGCGTGCGTATTTCAAACTGACGCGTGGGTTTCCGTCTTGGAGCCCGTCTTATCGTTTATCCGGTTACCGTCGAGTGGGGCATGGCTGACATCGTCAATCTTCGGACGGTCCGCAAACGGGCCAAGCGGCAGCAGGAGCAATCCCGCGCCGCCGAAAACAGGCTCGCCCACGGACAGCCCAAGGAAGCGCAGCAACTCGACGACGCGCGCCTGAAAAAAGCCCGCCGCGACCTCGAACAGCACCGGATCGAACCAGGAGACCGCCGATGAAATCGCCGGTTATCAAACGCTCGATCGTCATCGCCAGCCACAAGACCAGCGTCAGCCTCGAAGATGCGTTCTGGAAGGGCCTGAAGGAAATCGCGGAAGCGCGCAACATGACCTTGTCGGACCTTGTGGCCTCGATCGACACCGACCGCCGGCACGGCAATCTCTCCTCAGCCATCCGCCTGTTCGTGCTTGATCACTATCGCGCGCAGAGCAACGGTAGCGGCGCGCGCGGCGGCAGCCGCGAGAGCCTCGGCGCGCGGGCGGCTCCTTAGGCTCTCCGCTCAGTCGAACGGGACGATCTTTCCCGGATTCATGATGTTGTTCGGATCGAGCGCGCGCTTGACCGCGGCCATCGCGCCGAGCGCGGGCGCACCGTGTTCGGCCAGCATGTATTTCATTTTGCCCTGACCGACACCGTGCTCGCCGGTGCAGGTGCCGTCCATGGAAAGCGCGAGTTCCGTCAGGCGCTCCATCAGCTTCTTCGCTCGCTTGACCTCGTCAGGATCGTCCACGTCCACCATCAGCGTGAGATGGAAATTGCCGTCTCCGACATGGCCGATGACCGGCGCCACCAGTTTGAACTCCTCGATGTCGCGCTGGGTCGCGGCCACGCATTCCGCGAGGCGTGAAATCGGCACGCAAACATCAGTGGCAATCGCCTGCGCGCCGGGCCGCAAGCTGCGCCCCGCCCAATAGGCGTCGTGCCGCGCCTGCCACAGCCGGGTGCGATCCTCCGCCTTGGTTGCCCAGTCGAACGGCCCGCCGCCCAGTTCCCTGGCGATATCGCCGAAACGCTGCGACTGCTCGGCGACGCTCGCTTCGGTGCCGTGAAATTCCAGAAACAGCATCGGCACTTCCGGCAACGTGAGCTTGGAATAGGCGTTGGAGGCCTTCACCTGCAGCGCGTCGAGCAACTCGATGCGCGCCACCGGAATGCCGGACTGGATGGTGAGGATGGCGGCGTTGCAGCACGCATCCACCGAGGGAAACGGGCAGACTCCGGAGGCGATCGATTCCGGAATGCCGGAGAGCTTGAGCGTCAATTCGGTGATGATGCCGAGCGTGCCTTCCGAGCCGACCATCAGCCGCGTGAGATCGTAACCGGCGGAGGATTTCTTCGCGCGCCGCGACGTGGTCATCACCTCGCCGTCCGCCAGCACCACTTTGAGCGCCAGCACGTTGTCCTTCATCGTGCCGTAACGCACCGCATTGGTGCCGGAGGCGCGTGAAGCCGCCATGCCGCCGAGCGAAGCGTCGGCGCCAGGGTCGATAGGAAAAAACAGGCCCTGATCGCGCAAGTGCTCGTTCAACTGCTTGCGCGTGATGCCCGGCTCGATGACACAGTCGAGGTCCTCGGCGTGCACCGCGATCACTTTATTCATATCGCGAAAATCCACCGACACGCCGCCGAACGGCGCGTTGACGTGGCCTTCCAGCGATGTCCCCGTGCCAAACGGGATGACCGGCACGTGATGCGCGGCGCAGATGCGCACGATCTGCTGCACTTCGCCGGTGTCCTGCGGGAACACCACGGCGTCGGGCGGCTGGTTCTCGATCCAGGTGGTGGTGTTGGCGTGCTGTTCGCGCACCGCCTGCGAGGTGACCAGCCGGTTGCCGAAGGCGGCGGCTAGCTCGGTAACGACCTGCTGAACCGCGCCCGGATTTCTTTTTTTCTCGTTAGAAGACTTGGCCAAGGCGTTCCTCGTCGGCAAGAGCGCGGACGTTAGCAGAGGACGCGCGGACGGGGCAGTAGCGTCAGGAATAGAGACGTTCTTCCACGGACTGCTGCACGGCTGGCGCGGGGTCATGGTTCTTGCCGAGTGAAACGACCCAGGCCGCGGTCATGACCGCGATGATGAGCAGCACCGCCCCCCGCAACAATTTGCCGAACATGCCCACTCTCCCTGCGCCCTGTTTGAGCAGAATAGCCGTGGACCGCCTGCCGGTACGGACAAGGTTAATTTTTGGTTAACGTGGACGGCCCTCCTTTCCCTGTCGTAGTTTCACGGACCCTTTAGTCTAGGAGTTGCGTCAATGGCCGGCCCGATTATCGCAGTCACCGACACCGTGTTCCCTTCGCTCGATCTGGCGAAGGCGGCGCTCGCCAAGCTCAACCCGACTTTTCACATGTCGAAAAGCGCCAACGCCGACGACATCCTGAGCGTCGCGAAAGATGCCGACGCTATCCTCGTGACTTACGCCAAACTCACCGGCGATCTGATCCGCCAACTCACACGCTGTAAGGCGATCGGCAGGTTCGGTCTCGGCGTCGATAACATCGACCTGCCGGCGGCCAAGGAAAAGGGTATCGCCGTCAATTACGTTCCCGACTACTGCATCCACGAAGTGTCCGACCACACCATGGCGATGCTGCTCGCTCTGGCGCGCAAGATTCCGCTCTCCAACAAACTGGTGCAGGCGGGACGATGGGAGATGCCGGCGGTGGTGCCGCTGCGCCGCCTCGAGGGGCAAGTGCTCGGCCTTGTCGGCTTCGGCAACATTCCGCGCGCGGTTGCGCCGAAGGCGAAAGCATTCGGCCTTCGCGTCGTCACGCACGACCCTTTCGTGAAGCCCGATGTGCTCAAGGCCGCCGGCGTCGAGGGCGTGAGCTTCGACCAGTTGATGGCAATGTCGGACTTCGTTTCCGTGCACGCGCCCTTGATGCCGGCGACGCGCGGCCTCATCAATGCCGCTGCCTTCGCCAAGATGAAAAAGGGCGCTCTGATCGTGAACACCGCGCGCGGTCCGCTGATCGACGAGCCGGCGCTGATCGCCGCGCTCGACAGCGGGCATCTTGGCGGCGCCGCGCTCGACGTGGTGACGGTGGAGCCGATGCCGAAGGATTCTCCCCTCATCGGGCGCGATAACGTGATCCTGACGCCGCACACGGGATTTTATTCGGTCGAAGCGCTGCGGGAACTGCAGACCAAATGCGCGAGCGACGTGGCGCGCGTGCTCTCGGGCGAAAAGGCCGTGTATCCGATCAGCGCATGATCCCGAAAAGTGGGCACGTTTTCGGACAGGATCATGCGCAAGCAAAACGTAAAGTAACATGCTCGACCGCATCGATCTCGAACCGGTTTTCTTCGCGCCCTTCGTCTCCTCAGTGATGAAGGTCGAACCGGCGTGGATCGACTACAACGGCCATCTCAACATGGCCTATTACAACGTGCTGTTCGATCGCGCGGTGGACGAGGCTTTTGAGCTTTTGGGATGCGGCATCGATTACGTCAAAACCCAACGCCACTCATGCTTCACGGCGGAAGTGCACGTGCGCTACCTGCGCGAACTCAAGGAGGGCGATCCGGTGCGGGTGACGTTCCAGCTGCTCGATTACGACGCCAAGCGGATGCATTATTTCGAGCAGCTGTTCCACGCCAGCGAGGGCTGGGTGTCGGCAACGTCCGAGAACATATCGCTGCACGTCGATATGACCTCGAAAAAGACCGCGGCTTTTCCCAGAGAGATCGCAGGCTGCCTCGCCCGCATGAAGGCATCGCATGCGCAGCTACCCCGCCCGGAAGCCGCCGGGCGCCGGGTCGCCATGCCGGGGAAATAAGGCTGCGGGATAAACCGGCCGCGCCCCTCCCTTTTACGCCTCGCGAGTGCCATCTTTAGAGTGAAAAGAATCGCCTCGCGGCGCACCCCGCAGGCCCATTCACGGATATCCATGACCAAGCCGAATTCATTGCCCCGCACGGAGGCCGTGATGCCCATCCCCGGCGGCATCGCGGAACGCGCGCGCGCGGCGGCGACCGGCGGCAGCCAATATCTCAATGACCTCAATCCCGAGCAGCGCGAGGCCGTGGAAGCGCTCGACGGCGCGGTGCTGGTGCTGGCCGGCGCCGGCACGGGGAAAACCCGCGTTCTCACCACGCGCATCGCGCACATTCTCAGTCTGGGCCGCGCGCGGCCGTCGGAAATCCTCGCCGTCACCTTCACCAACAAGGCGGCGCGCGAGATGAAGGAACGTGTCGGCCACATGGTCGGGCAGATCGTCGAAGGCATGCCGTGGCTCGGCACCTTCCACGCCATCGGCGTGAAAATCCTGCGCCGCCACGCCGAAATGGTTGGCCTCAAACCCGACTTCACGATCCTCGACGTCGACGACCAGATCCGCCTCATCAAGCAAATCCTCGACGCCGAAGGCATCGACGAGAAGCGCTGGCCCGCGCGCGTGCTGGCGATGCTGATCGATGGGTGGAAAAACCGCGGCCTCACGCCGACGCAGGTTCCCGCCGGCGAAGGCGCCAGCTTCGCCAACGGCAAGGGACGAAAACTTTATGCCGCGTTCCAGGAGCGGCTGAAAACGCTCAACGCCGCCGACTTCGGCGACCTGCTGCTGGAGAACATCCGCCTGTTCCGCGAACAGCCGGAAGTGCTGGCGCAATATCAGCAGCGGTTCAAATTCATTCTGGTGGACGAGTATCAGGACACCAACGTCGCGCAATATCTCTGGCTGCGATTGCTGGGCCAAAGCCAGGGCGGCGTGCAAAAAAACATCTGCTGCGTCGGCGACGACGACCAGTCGATCTACGGCTGGCGCGGCGCTGAGGTCGACAACATCCTGCGCTTCGATCACGACTTCCCCGGCGCCAAGGTCGTGCGGCTCGAGCGCAATTACCGCTCCACCGGCCACATCCTCGCCTGCGCGTCGCAGCTAATCGCGCACAACCAGGGACGGCTCGGCAAGACGCTGCGCACCGAGGACGTGCTGGGCGAAAAAGTGCAGGTCACCAGCGCGTGGGACTCGGAGGAAGAAGCGCGTTCGATCGGCGACGAGATCGAGGAAGCGCAGCGCGGCGGCCACAAGCTGGAGCAGATCGCCATTCTGGTCCGCGCCTCGTTTCAGATGCGCGAGTTCGAAGACCGCTTCGTCACGCTGGGACTGCCCTATCGCGTCATTGGCGGGCCTCGCTTCTATGAGCGCGCGGAAATCCGCGATGCGCTGGCTTACCTGCGCGTTATCCATTCGCCGACCGACGATCTTGCCTTCGAGCGCATCGTCAACGTGCCGAAGCGCGGCCTCGGCGATGCGTCGCTGCAATGCCTGCACGACCACGCGCGGAAAAAACGCGTATCGCTGACCGAAGCCGCCCGCGCGGTCGTCGAAACCGACGAACTCAAACCGAAAGCGCGCGGCGCGCTGCGCGATCTCAACGCCTCGTTCGTCCGCTGGCGCAAGCTGAACGAAACGCTCCCCCACAACGAGCTGGCCGAAGTCGTGCTGGACGAAAGCGGCTACACCGACATGTGGCAGAAGGATCGCAGCGCCGACGCCGCCGGGCGGCTGGAGAACCTGAAAGAACTCGTTCGCTCGATGCAGGATTTCGAAAACCTCGCCGGTTTCCTCGAACACATCTCGCTCGTGATGGACACCGACAAGGGCGAAGGCGTCGACTCGGTTTCCATCATGACGCTGCACGCAGCCAAGGGGCTGGAATTCGACACGGTGTTCCTCACCGGCTGGGAAGAGGGATTGTTCCCGCACCAGCGCGCGCTCGACGATCAGGGCCGCGCGGGCCTTGAGGAGGAACGCCGCCTCGCGCATGTCGGCATCACACGCGCGCGCAAACACGCGCGGATTTATTTCGCCACCAACCGGCGCATCCACGGTATGTGGACGACGACGGTGCCGTCGCGCTTCCTCGACGAGCTTCCTGAAGCGCATGTCGAGGTGAAGGAAGCGCAAGGCGCGTTCGGCGGCGCGGGCTACGGCGGCTCACGCTTCGACGAGACGGGTGCGTTTGGCTCCAGCTACACGACGCCCGGCTGGCAGCGCGCGCAAAGAAACAAGCAGGACATTGCGAGCAGAGGCGGCGGATTTGGCGAAAACAGCGCGCCGCGTTATGTGCCGGACGGCGTGCTTGACGACCCCGGCGTGGATGAGGCCGGAGCCGCCTTCGCCGAAGGCTCCGGCGGCCAAGCTGGCCAAAAACCGGATAGCCTTGCCCGCCATAGCGCGAAGCGCGGCGGCGGGCGCAGGTCCCCCGTCACCATCGAAGGCGAACTGGTGGGAAAATCCACCGGTGTGTCGTCATTTGCCGTGGGCGACCGCGTCTTCCATCAAAAATTCGGCAACGGCAACGTGGCGGCGGTGGACGGCAACAAGCTCACGATTGCCTTCGACCACGCGGGTGAAAAGCGCGTGGTGGATTCATTTGTGGAGAGGGCGTGAGAGTGGAGAGCTAAGGTCCGCTCCGGCGCAACCCGCTAATTTGCCCGCGCCCGGCGAGCAGGACGTTGCGGCTCTTCCGGCGTCTGCAATATGGATATCGCGGGCGGGCGAGTCTCCGGCATCATCGACACTGCGGGCGCGCGGGCCGCTTGCGATTGCGGCTCCTGAACGAGCGCATCACCAAGCTGCATTTTGAGCAGATACTGCCCGACGAAATTTTCCTGGCCGATGTGCGCGATCGCTTCGTCGATGCACGACCATATCTCGCCGCCGCACACATCCACCCAGCGGCGGCAGAAGGCGAGGTCTTCGCCGGGAAACAATCCATCCGGCCCCTGCACGACGTCGAAGCATTGCAGCACGCCGCCTTCAAGCCCGAACTGCTTGTGACGCTCGCCGGGGTTCGCCACCCAGAGTTCGGGGAACTTCTCCTTCATCGTTTCGAATACGCTGCGATGGATCAGCATGATCCCCGTGCCGGCGTATGAGACCCGCACGAAGCCCTCGACCATTTGCGTTTGCCGTTTTCCGTCCGGGCCCGGCGTCGTCATGATGGCGCCCTGCCCGCCGACATAATCGTTCGCCAGAATGCGCGCGACCGCCGGATTGGGATGCGTCTTCGCCGAGGCGTGGAACCAGTCGTAATTGAATTTCTTCTGCGGGCAGACAGCGCCGACGACGGGTTTTTGCTGCGCGATCATCTTCGCGATGAGCGAGGGCGAAAATCCCATGTCGCTGTCGATGAACAGCAGATGCGTGAACGAGGGATCGTTCAGCACCATGCTGGCGAGAATGTTGCGCGCCAGCGGCAGCACCGAGCAGACGATGCTGCGATTTTCAAACTGGATGCCGGGAAATTCGTTGCGGAAGGTCGCGAGCGTGCGAAGAACCGATTCGTGATAGCCGAGACAGACCATGCCACCGTGGGCCGGGGTGCCGAGCAGGATCTTCATGAACCCTCCGAGTTGTCCGTAGCGCCATGCGGCCGCAAACCGGCGGCCGGAATCGGCGCGGAGCCTGAGTTCCATCAAGCGGCTGGAATGGTTAATCGCCGATTAACGCCGCCGGGAACAAACCCCGCGCGCGCGGCATTAACGCTCGATGGCACAATTTGCTTCAGACGAGATGGAAGGTTTGGGCGGCTCCCTCGCCATTTATCTGGCCGGGCTGATCGCTATCGCCGCCCTGCTCGCGCTTCCCGTTTATCTCATGAGCCCCGACACGCATCTGCCGAATCCCGGCATGGCCGCGTACACGCCGCCGCCGAGAGCGCGCCTTGTTCCGGTTCCGGGCAAAATGGATGCGCCGCCCATTGTCACGGCCAGCGACCGCGAGGATGCCGCCATCGAAGCCGCGCTAAAAACAATGGCGGCGGCGGAACCGAAACCGGAGCCCGCCAAGAAACCCGCGGCGGAAATCGTTCGCGCGCGGCGTGACGACGATGAACCGAGGGTTCGTTACAGCCAGCAGAGACCGCTGTTCGACATCTTCGGATTGTTCAATTAGGCGCGGCTTGCGCTCGCCCAGTTCCGCAGTCCCGCGAACGCCAGATACAGCAGCGCCGCGCCGGCGAGCGACCAGCACACGGCGGGCGTCCATTGCAGCATCGCGTTGACTGACGGATTGGCGGCGAAACCGCCCGCCACCATGCCCATGCGCGCAAGCGTCGCCAGCGCCAGCGCGGAGAATAAAAGTCCGGACATGCGGCCTTCCGCGCCGTTTTCCCCGATGCTGAATGCCACCGTGAAAGCGCTCATCAGGATCGCGCCCCAGGCGGCGCCGGCGGCGAACTGCGCCAGCATCAGCAGCTCCAGCCCTTGCGCGGCATGCGCGCCGATAATGGCGAGCGCGCCGACCAGCGCGGCCGCGCCCATCACCGCGTAGCCTCCGAAGCGTTTGGTGATCAGGCCGGCCGGGAACATCGAAATCTTGAAGCCGATCCAGAACACCGGCATCAGCCATTCCAGATCCGCGGGCTTGGCGAAGCGCAGGAACAGCGGCGCGCTGGCGAGCGCGAAATGCATCTGATAGCCGAGTGCGAGCACGATCATGCCGAGCGCGAAGACGGCGGCTTTCGTCGTGAGCGGACCGAATGCGCGCGCCGGCGCGCTGGCAGCCTTGGGCTGAGGTTCGCTCGCCAGCCTGCGTTCGGCCGAGACGATGCCGAGCGTGGCGAGCACCAGCACAACGCTGGCGACAACGAACGGCCAGCGCGGATCGATGTCGCGCAGCGTGATTGCCATGTAAGGCGCGAGCGCACCGGCGATGCCGTAACCCAGCAGCGCGAGGCTCGACAGATAAGGGAGCGACGGCTTGGCGGCGTATTTTCCGAGCAGCATCAGCGGCGGCGCGCGCAGCGCCGACGAGGTGACCGTCCACACCACGGTCACGGCGATAAAGAGCGGCGCACCGGCGGACGCGATAAAGGGCAAAGCGAGAAACGCCACGCAGGATACGGCGGTGGCGGCCACCACCCAGACGCCGAGCCGGCCGACCACGCGCGAGACCTTGTCGGCGACGATGCCGGTCGCGAAATCGCAGATCGTGAAGATCGCCTGATCGAGCATCAGCAGCAGGATGACGGTGCCGGGGTCTATACCGGCCGCCGCCGCCATCCGCGGCAAATAGATCGCATAGACCGTCCAGCACATCGTGAATAACAGCTGGAGGACCGCGAGATACCAGCCGAAGCGGTGCGTTGCTGAGCTCATCGCCGGTTCTTCACATCGACAGGATCACATTAGCAATTAGTCTGAGCTAATCATCTTCCCGTAGCAAATTCCACTGCGCGGGTTAGGAATGCAATATCCGCACTGGGTCATAACCGGATAGCCGTGCTATTTTTTCCCCATGATGAAACGCATATTCCTCCTTACGGCCTGCTTGCTGTCCGTAACGGCCCTCCTTCCGCGTCCCGCGTTGGCCGACAGCAACGGCGGCCAATGGGGCGTGGTGCTTATCGCCGAAAGCGGCAGCTGCGACCGTGGCTTCCGCTATCCGGTGCTGGTGACAAACACCGGCGCCGCCAGCTACCAGGGCGACTCGGACATCACCTTCACCGGCACGGTATCGCCCGACGGCGCGATGAAGTTCACCGCCGGCAAAGGCACCATGAAAGCGAGCGGCACAGGCAAGCTCGCCGACGGCAAGGGCGCTGGGCGCTGGAGCGGCAAGAATGCCTCCGGCGCGTGCAGCGGACGCTGGGAAGCCAAGCGCTAAAAGCAGTCACGCCGGACCGCCAAACGAAAACGCCGCCCCTGCCACCGGCAAGGAGCGGCGTTGAACGTTTCGTCCGCGAGGTTATTTCAGATCGTTGAGTATTTTGGCGCAGGCTTCCGCGACATTGCGGTTCGGCGATTCCGTTCCTGCGAACGTCGCCCAGCCGCCCTTCTCGACAAACGTGTCTTGTTTCCACGAGTCGACCAGCTTGAGTTCGGCCAGGGTCGCCTTGGCCTGGGTCGCGCGCTGGAACCTGTCGACGCAGATCGGCGCGAGCGCCGCCACCACCGCGTTGGTGGCGTTCTGTTCCGACATTTTCGCGGCCGTCCTTCCGAGCGTCCATCCGCCGTAATTGAAGCCGATGAGCATCGTTGCGACAGCGCCAGCGGCGGCGCCCTGCACAAGACGCGTGAGAGAATCCCCCTGGAGCATTGCAGGTAACTGCATGACGTTTCCTTCTCACCGAAATACTTCGGTACGAGTACAACGGACACCCGGATGGGTTCCGGTCAAAAGTTTTATGAAGGCCCGGCCGCTTTGAGCTGGCGTTTCGGTCGCCCGCACCGTGCGCTCTTATCGCGCCAAAGTCGATGCCAGTGTGCTAGACATTGAGCATTGTCAGGCGAAGTGGGAACCGGTTCGCCGTCCGGCAATGCGACCAAACAAAGAAGCCGCGTCATGCTGAAGCGCGAAAATTTCCCGATCGCCGACATCTACGTGCCGGTCAAGCGCCGCGCGACGCTCGATCCGAAAAAGGTCGATGAACTCGTCGCCAGCATGCTGAAAGACGGCCAGCAGACGCCGATCATGGTGCGGCCGGACGGCGCGCGCTTCGTGCTGGTGGAAGGCCTGCACCGGCTGGAAGCGTGCAAGAAGCTGGGCGACACCGTCATCGCCGGATACCGCGTCGACGCGCGAAAACATTAGTTCACGTTCGCTGGATGCCGGACTCCTCCACAACACTTGCCCGCCTTAGCTTGGACGAAGCTTCCGCGCGGCGCGTGGCGTCGTATCTGGCCGAGAGCCTCGATCCGGACGAAGTCGCCTGCGCGGCTTTCGAGGTTGATGGCGCACGCTGGCGGGTCGAGATTTATTTCCGCCAGGCGCCGGATGAGTCCGCCGTGCGGGCGCTGGTCGCGATTGCCGCCGGCGAGGAATCCGCCCGCGCGCTTGAGTTCGAAACCGTCACGCCGCAGGACTGGGTGAGCACGAGCCTCGCGGGTTTGCAGCCGGTGCAAGCCGGACGCTTCATTGTGCACGGCGCGCACGATCGCGCGCGCGTGCCGCCTAGCCGCATCGGCATCGAAATCGAAGCCGCGCTTGCTTTCGGCACCGGCCATCACGGCACCACGCGCGGCTGCCTACTCGCGCTCGACATGCTTTCGGAGCGATGGCGCAAGAAGACTCTTTCTTATCCTCCCCTTGCAAGGGGGAGGTCGGCGAATGTAACGAGCCGGGTGGGGGTCATTGGGCGGCGTAATCCCCGCCCGGCCGCCTTCAGCGGCCACCCTCCCCTTTTCAAGGGGAGGGATAAAAGAATCCTCGACATCGGCACCGGCTCCGGCGTGCTCGCCATCGCCGCGGCAAAAACCTTCCGCACGCATGTGCTCGCTACCGACATCGATCCACGCGCCACCGCATCCGCGCGGGAAAATATGCGGCTCAACCACACCGGCGCATTCGTCGAAGTCATTTGCGCCGCTGGCGTTTCAGGCTCGCGCGTCAAACGGCGCGCGCCCTACGATCTGATCTTCGCCAATATTTTGCTGGGACCATTGCAACGGATGGCCGCGCCGCTTTCGCGCCTTCTCGGCCCAAACGGGCACGTGGTGCTTTCGGGACTATTACCCGCGCACGCCAATGCCGCCCTCGCCGCCTATCGCGCGCAAGGATTGACGCTGGAGCGCCGCATTCCGCTCGACGGCTGGATGACGCTCGTTTTACGGCGCTGAAAAAGCGACCGCCCCGGACAGCGGGGAGCGTCCGGGGCGTTCATACGCGAGGCTTCAGAAATTTAGACTTCAGCCGCGGCCGAACGGCAATTGATCCTCGTTGCGCGGCGACAGCGTGTCGCCAAGATGCTGCAGCTCGCGCGGCAGCAGATGACGATGCAGCGCGATCTCGCGCCGGGCCTGCCGCATGCGCGACTCCTGCAAGGCGCGCACAACGCGGGCGAGGACGACGGTGACACCGGCGAAGAAGGTCTTGCCCTTCGGCGCGGACGCAGCGGCCGGACTTTCGAGGCCGTGACGGTAAGTGACAGCAACCATGGTGTTTCTCCTTCTTGGAAACGGAAGCGACAGAGAACTCCCTGGGATTCCTTCCTGACTATTGCAACGCAATATACTTTGCTTCGCAATTGCGAAGTAGTCGTGACATTGCATGGGAGACCAGTAATTACTGTATGAATCGATTAATCATCTGTTCGTATCGGTGGCATCAATGCGGCGAATTTAATGCAGTGCACAATTCGGCATCAAACAGGTCTTTCATTGCGCAAAACGCTGCCGCAACAGTGCAAATATTTTCCGCAACGCTGCGCGCGTCTCGTTCGAAAGTCGCGGCTGTGTGCGCGCGCAGCCGCCACGCAAACGGCGCATGCCTGCGTTGCCGCCGCCGACCGCCCCTCATAGAGTGCTGGCCATGTTCGAAGCCCGCTTTCAGACGTTCGATGATTCGCAAAACCGCGCGGCCAGCGCGCAGCGAATCGCCGCATTGCGAGCTGAGCTGAAGCGGCGCGGGCTTTCCGGGTTCATCGTTCCGCGCGCCGACCGCCAGCAGAACGAATATGTCGCGCCCAGCGAAGAGCGGCTGGCCTGGCTGACCGGCTTCACCGGCTCGGCCGGCACCGCCGTGGTGCTCGCCGCGCGTGCGGCGTTGTTCGTGGACGGGCGCTATCAGGTGCAGGCGCGCGAGCAGGCCGACACGACGATCTTCGCCATCGAACATCTAGTGGAGAACCCGCCCAGCAAATGGCTGGAGGCGAATGCACCGAAGGGCGCCGAGATCGGCTACGACCCGTGGCTGCATACAACCGAACAGGCCGAGCGGCTGGCGAAAGCCTGCGCGGCGGCGGGCGCCACGTTGATGACGGTGGACTCCAATCCAATAGATGCGATCTGGCGCGACCGGCCTGCGCCGCCACAGGGTGCGGTGGTGCTGCACGATTTGAAATTCGCCGGCGAGGACGCGGCGCAAAAACTTGCGCGCATCCGCGATGAAATTACCAAGCTGCGCGCCGATGCGCTGGTGGTGTCGGACCCGCACGCGGTCGCCTGGGCGTTCAACATCCGCGGCGCCGATGTTGCGCACACACCGTTGCCACTCGCCTATGCCGTCGTCCCAAAAGAAGGCCGCCCCTCGCTCTATTTAACGGCGGGCAAGCTCGACAACAAAGTGCGCCACGCGTTGGAAGAAATCGCCGACGTGCGCGAACCGGCGGAGATGACTCGCGATCTTGCCAAGCTCAAGGGACAGACCTTATGCCTCGATCAGGCCAGCGCTTCCGATGCGCTCTCGCGCCTGATCGAGCACAACGGCGGCAAAGTCTCGCGCGGCAGCGATCCGATTTCGCTGATGAAGGCCGTGAAGAACGAGACTGAAATTTCCGGCACGCGCGCGGCACATGTGCGCGACGGCGCAGCCGTGACGCGCTTTCTCGCCTGGTTTGACCGCGAAGCGCCGAACGGCAAGCTCACTGAAATCGACGCGGTGGCGGCGCTGGAGACCTTCCGGCGCGACACGAAAGTGCTGAAGGAAATTTCTTTCCCGACCATCGCCGGATCGGGGCCGAACGGCGCCATCGTGCATTATCGCGTAACGCAGAAATCCAACCGCCGCATCGGCATGAACGAACTGTTTCTGATCGACTCCGGCGGGCAATACGAGGACGGCACCACCGACATCACCCGCACCGTGATTGTGGGCGAACCGAGCGCTGAAGTGCGCGACCGCTTCACCCGCGTGCTGCGCGGGCACATCGCAATTGCCACCGCCGTATTTCCGGAAAACACCGCAGGCTCGCAACTCGACAGCCTCGCGCGCATGCCGCTGTGGCAAGCCGGGCTCGATTTCGACCACGGCACCGGTCACGGCGTCGGCAGTTATCTGAGCGTGCACGAAGGCCCCGCGCGCATTTCCAAGCTCGGCACCGCAGCGCTCAAGCGCGGCATGATCCTCTCCAACGAGCCGGGCTATTACAAAACCGGCGCCTACGGCATCCGCATCGAAAATCTCGTGCTGGTCACCGCCGCCCCCGCACCAAGTGGCGCCGAGAAACCGCTCGACACATTCGAGACGCTCACGCTTGCGCCCATCGACCGGCGGCTGATCGAGACGAATATGCTGGAGCCGAAAGAGATCGCGTGGATCGACGCCTACCACGCGCGCGTCGCCAAGGAATTTCGCCCGCTGGTGGACAAGGACACGCAAGGCTGGCTGGACGCCGCAACCAAGCCGTTGCGCGCCTGAATGTCCGACACGCGCGTGCCCAAATCCGCAACACCCTGGCGGCTGCTCGCCTTGCTGATGGCGATGACCGCGATGGGCCCGGTCGCGCTCAACATTCTTGTGCCCGCCATTCCGCAGCTCGCGCGCGTGCTGGATACCGATAGCGGCACGGTGCAGCTTACGGTTTCGCTGTTTCTGCTCAGCCTCGCCACCGCGCAATTGTTGCTCGGCCCGTTGTCCGACCGCTTCGGACGCAGGCCGGTAGTGCTGGCCGGGTTGAGCCTTGCCGTCGTCGCCAGCTTCGCGGCCATCGCCACCACATCCATCAACGCGCTCATCATCGCGCGCATCATTCAGGCGATGGGCGCCGCGACCGGCGTGGTCATCGGCCGCGCCATCATCCGCGATCTGTTCGAGCGCGACCGCGCGGCCTCAATGCTCGGGCTGGTCGCGACCGCGATGGTGGTGGCGCCGATGGTCGCGCCGCTGATCGGCGGCATTCTCGATACGGCGTTCGGCTGGCACGCCATCTTCCTGTTCGTCGCGTTGTTCAGCCTCGTGGTTCTGATCTGGGCTTACGTGACGCTGCCGGAAACGGCCCCCGCGCCGACAACGGAGAAGGCGCAGGCGCGGCTCTGGAGCGACTGGGGCGCGCTGCTGATAAGCCGGAATTTTCACGGCTATGTGCTCGCGGCCTCGCTCGGGTCAGCGCAATTTTTCACCTTCATCGGCGGCGGCCCGCATGTTGTGGTGACGCAGATGGGCCGCAGCTCAGCGGAATATGGCCTGTGGTTCGCCATCACCTCGCTCGGCTACATGGCCGGCAACTTCGCCGCCTCCCGCCTTTCTCAGCGTTACGGCGTCAATGCGATGATTATCTACGGGACGGCGTTCGAAATCGTTGGCGCCGCGATTGGCGTTGCTGTGGTCGCGATGTTTCCGGACGCCGGACCCGCGGTCATCTTCCTCCCGCAAATCATCATTTCCTTCGGCAACGGCGTGCTACTGCCGAACGCCATCGCAGGCGCGGTGAGCGTGCGTCCTCACGCGGCCGGCGCGGCCTCCGGCATCACCGGCTTCGTGCAGATGGCCATCGGCGCGCTGGCGGCGCAGTTCATTCTTTACGCGCTGGTCGGAAGCGCAACGCCGATGCCGATGGCGCTGGCTTTGCTCGCGTTCGGCATCGCGACGATGGCGGCGTTCCTCGCGCTGGTGCGGCGCTGACTAGCGGCCGATCAACTTGAACCAGTCGTCTTCGCTCAGAACCTTCACGCCGTGCTTCTGCGCGTCTTTTAATTTCGAGCCCGCGCCGGGACCCGCCACCACATAATCGGTTTTCTTCGAAACGGAGCCCGCGACCTTCGCGCCCAGCCGCTCGGCGCCGGCTTTTGCCTCATCGCGCGTCATCTGCTCCAGCGCGCCGGTGAAGACGACGGTCTTGCCGGCGACGACCGAGTCGGTCGCGGGCTTTTCCGCGTCGCGGATTTTCACCTCGCGCGTGAGCCGCTCGACGATGCCGAGATTGTGCTTCTCGCCGAAATAGGCGGCCAGACTGTCGATCACGGTCTCGCCGATCTGGTCGAGCGCATCCATCTCGGAGCGCGTTTCCTCGTCGCCCTTGGCAAGCTTCAATCCGGCATCGTGAAACGCCTTCCATGTGCCGTAACCGCGCGCCAGCGCGACCGCCGTGGTTTCGCCGATGTGGCGCACGCCGAGCGCGTAGATGAAACGCTCAAGCGAAATGTTCCGGCGCTGCGCGATCGCATCGAACAGATTGCGCACCGAAAGTTCGCCGAAACCTTCCTGCTCCTCCAGCTTGATCTTCTTGTTGCGCGCCTCGAGCGTGAAGATGTCGGCGGGCTCTTTTAGCCATTCTTGTTCGAAGAACAATTCGATCTGTTTTTCGCCCAGGCCCTCAATGTCAAAGGCGCGGCGCGAAACGAAATGCTTGAGGTGCTCGATCTTCTGGTACGGGCACGCAAACTCGCCGGTGCAGCGGTTGCGCGCGCCCTCGCCGCCGCCCGCGACTTCTTCGCGCACGACATCGGTATGCAAGTGGCACGGACATTTTTTCGGAAACTTGTAAGGCTTGGCGTCCTTCGGGCGCTTGTCGAGCACGACATCGACGACCTGCGGGATCACATCGCCCGCGCGCTGGATGATGACGGTGTCCCCGATGCGAATGTCGCGGCCCTCGCGCAGCATTTCGCCGTTGCCGCCTATGCCCTTGATGTAGTCCTCGTTGTGCAGCGTCGCGTTCGACACCACCACGCCGCCGACGGTGACAGGCTCGAGCTGCGCCGTCGGCGTGAGCACGCCGGTGCGCCCGACCGTGATGAGCACGCCGCGCACGATGGTCGTCGCCTGCTCGGCGGCGAATTTGTGCGCGATGGCCCAGCGCGGGCTACGCGAAACGAAACCGAGCCGCTCCTGCAGATCGAGCCGGTCGACTTTGTAAACGACGCCGTCGATGTCGTAATCGAGCTTGGCGCGGCGCGCTTCCATGTCGCGATGATAGCGGATCAAATCCTCGACCGAACGGCACGTCTTCATCAGCGGGTTCGTCGTGAAGCCGCGCGCGGCCATCCACTCGATCATGCCGGATTGCGTCTCGGCCGGCATCTCGCTCATCTCGCCCCACGCGTAGGCAAAGAACGCGAGCGGGCGCGAAGCGGTGATGCCGGGGTCCTTCTGCCGCAGCGAGCCGGCCGCCGAATTGCGCGGATTGGCGAATATCTGTTCGTCCGCCGCCGCCTGCCGTTTGTTCAGCGCCACGAAATCCGCCTTCGTCATGTAAACTTCGCCGCGGATTTCGCACACCGCCGGTACGTCCTTGCCCTTGAGCTGATGCGGAATGCTCTTGAGCGTCTTGATGTTGGCGGTGACGTCCTCGCCCTCAGAACCGTCGCCGCGCGTCGCGGCGCGCACCAGCGTGCCGCTCTCGTAACGCAGCGACATCGAAAGTCCGTCGATCTTCGGTTCGGCGGTGATGGCGAGTATCTCATCCTCGGGGATTTTCAGGAACCGCCGGATGCGATCGACGAAATCAGTGACGTCCTCCTCGCTGAACGCATTGGCGAGCGAGAGCATCGGCACCGTGTGGCGAACTTTGGCGAATTTTCCCGTGGGCGCGGCGCCGACTTTTAGCGACAGGCTTTCCAGCGTACGCAGGTCGGGAAAGCGCTCCTCGATCGCCTCATAGCGGCGGCGCAACGCGTCGTATTCGGCGTCGGAGACGCTCGGCGCGTCATGCTGGTAATAGCGCGCGTCGTGACCCGAAATCTCGGCAGCCAGCCGCGCATGCTCGGCCTTGGCCTGCTTCTCGGTCAGGAATTCGACGGGGGTCTTGCTGGTATCGACGCGCGGCATACGGCGATTGTATCACCCGGTCCCGGACTTGATCAGCCTCTCGGCCGCGGCTCTCGCTTCGTTGGTGATCTCAGCGCCGGCCAACATGCGCGCGATCTCCTCGCGGCGGCGCTCCTCGGCCACCTCGGCGACGCGGGTGGCGACCCGCTTGCCCTGTTCGAGCGCGTCCTTGCTGATGACGTAATGCCGGTTGGCGCGCGCGGCCACCTGCGGCGCGTGCGTGACGGCCAGCACCTGCACGCCGCCCGCCAGCCGCGCGAGACGAACGCCGATGGCATCCGCCACCGCGCCGCCGACGCCGGTATCGATTTCGTCGAACACCAGCGTGGGCGCGGAACCCCGGTCGGCCAGCACGACTTTCAGCGCCAGCAGAAAGCGCGCCAGTTCGCCGCCCGACGCTACTTTCATCATCGGCCCCGGACGCGTGCCGGGATTGGTGCGCACCCAGAATTCCACGCGGTCGATGCCGTTCGGCCCGGCCATCGCGGGATCGCTCGTCATCTCGGTGGAGAATTCCGCGCGTTCGAGCTTGAGCGGCGGCAATTCGGCGTTCACTGCCTTGTCCAGCTTGGCCACCGCCTTTTTCCGCGACGCGGACAATGCCAGAGCCGCTTTTTGATAATTTTCCTGCGCAGCCAACGCCGCCGCGTCGAGCGCCTTGAGCTGTTCCTCGCCGGCATCGATCAGCAGCAGATCGGCGGCGTATTTTTTCGACAGCGCGGCGAGCTCATCCACCGGCACGTTAAATTTGCGGGCCGCGGCGCGGAGCGCAAACAGCCGCTCCTCGATGCGCTCGAGTTCCTGCGGATCGAAATCCGCCATCCGCAGCGCGGTTTCCAGATGCGTGCGCGCCTCTTCCAGCGCGGTGAGCGCCACGTCGAGAGATTTCACCACGGGCTCGACCAGTTGCGGCGCCTGCGTGGCGCGCCGCTCCAGCCGGCGCACCGAGGAAGAGAGTGCGGGTATCGTGGAATTAGCGCCGCCCAGCACTTCGAAGGCCTCGCGCAAATCCTCGGAAACCTTCTCCGCCTGCATCATCATGGCGCGGCGGTCGGCAAGCGCGGTCTCTTCACTTGGTTGCGGCGCCAGCTTGTCGAGCTCGTCGACCGAATGCCGCAGCCATTCACCCTCGCGTTTGGCGCGCTCGACCTCGGCGCGGTGCGCGTCGGCGGCTTCCTGCGCGGTGCGGCGCGCTTCCCATAAATTCTCGACCTCGGCGGCATCCTTTTCCAGCGTGCCGAAGGCATCGAGCAGGCGGCGGTGCGTCGCGGCGTCGACAAGCGCGCGGTCGTCATGTTGGCCGTGAATTTCGACCAGCAGCGCGCCGAGACTCCTGAGCACCTGCACGCTCACCGGCTGGTCGTTGATGAAAGCGCGCGTGCGCCCGTCGCCAAATTGCATGCGGCGCAGGATCAACTCGTCGTCGGCGGAGATGTCGTTGGCCTTGAGCAGCGCGCGGGCCGGATGCTCGCGCGGCAGATCGAAGGCGGCGATCACCTGGCCCTGCTCGACGCCCTGGCGCACCAGCGTCACGTCGCCGCGCGCGCCCAGAGCCAGCGCAAACGCGTCGAGCAAAATCGATTTGCCCGCACCGGTCTCGCCAGTGAGCACGGCGAGGCCCTCGGCGAAATCGATATCGAGCCGATCGATCAAGACGATGTCGCGGATCGAGAGCCGGGAGAGCATGGGTACTATCCTAGCCTGTCATCATCCGCGAAGGCGGATGATCCAGTATTATCGCAGTGAGAGATTTTAACAGGAATCGCGCCGGGTACTGGATGCCCCGCTTTTGCGGTGCATGACAAGAGGGGCGCGGCCTAACCCAGGCCGACCTTCTTGAAGGCCTTGCTGATCCAGGAGCCCCGGTTCTCCACCGGCTCCGCAACGCCGGTTTTCACCAGGTTATAGGCGTCGCGATACCACGGACTGTCGGGGAAATTGTGCCCGAGCACGACCGCCGCCGTCTGCGCTTCCTGCATGATGCCGAGCGCCAGATAGGCTTCGGTCAGCCGCATCAAAGCTTCCTCGACATGACGGGTGGTCTGGTATCGGGTGACGACGACTTTGAAGCGGTTGATGGCGCCGGTGTAGTCTTTCTTCTGGATGTAATAGCGGCCGACCATCATCTCCTTGCCGGCTAGCTGATCGCGCGCGATCTCCAGTTTTTTCTTGGAGGACATCGCATATTCCGTGGTCGGGAATTTGCGCGCGACTTCCTCCAGCGCAGCCATCGCCTTTTCGGTGCGCTCCTGATCGCGGGTGATGTCCGGGATCTGGTCGAAATATGATGAGCCGATGAGATATTGCGCGTAGGCCGCGTCGGGGCTGCCCGGATGCAAGGTCACGTAGCGTTTCGCCGCGCTGACGCTGTCGTCGTATTGCTTCGCCTCGTAATAAGCGAAGGCGGTCATAATCAACGCCTTGCGCGCCCATTCCGAATACGGGTGCTGGCGGTCGACTTCCTCGAACTTCTTCGCCGCGTCCTTGTACTCTTTCTTGTTGTTAAGGAGATAAAGCCCCTCGTTGTAGAGCTTGTCGGCGGGCTCATCGGGAAGGATCTCGTCTTTGTTGAAAAGGCTGCAAGCGGGCAGCAGCGCGGTCATGAGCGCCAGCGCCAGCAGGCGTCCGGGCCAAGCCCGCCGCCGGTCGGCCCGCGTTGACGAGGGTAAAGTCGATGTCATGGCTGCGTTTTAAGTCCGATCCCCACACGCATACAAGACGGCGTGTCCCGGCCCGCAGGTGGTACCGAAAAACCGTGGGCCGGCCAAGCGCTTAAGCCAGCAATCGGCCCGGAATGTGGCGAAAGGTTAAGCCCGGGTACAGGCAGCCGGACAGGTGTTTTAGGAGACTTCCGGGCCGTAGGCCGGGGCCACCATGCCGCCGGCAAGACCGGCTGCGGCGGAATCGGCGCGGACGGCGCGGCGAGCGGGCGCTGCCTCGACGATGGTCCATGCGGTCGGGTCCGACATCAGCGCCGTGAGCACCGCATGATTGAGCTTGTGGCCACCGCGCACCGAGCGGTAGAGGCCGAGCAGCGGCGCGCCGGCAAGCGCCAGATCGCCGATGGCATCGAGCACCTTGTGGCGGACGAATTCGTTGGGGAAGCGCATGCCTTCCGGATTGAGCACCCGGTTGTCGGTAACGACGAGCGTATTCTCGAAAGAGGCGCCGAGCGCGTAACCGGCGCTCCAGAGCTTGGCGACATCGCGCATGAAACCGAAGGTGCGGGCGCGGGCGACTTCGCGGCGGAAGGTCTCCGGCTCGACATCGATGGCGAGCGACTGGTTGCCGATCAGCGGATCGTCGAATTCGATCTCGGCTTCGACGCGGAAGCCGCGCGCGAAGGGCCGCAACTCGCCATAGGCTTCGCCCATGGTGACGCGCACCGGCTTGAGAACCTGGATGTAGCGGCGCGCCGCGTTGAGCGTGACGATGCCGACTTTGTCGATGGCAGCGATGAATGGCTCCGCGCTGCCGTCCATGATCGGTGTTTCGGGGCCGTCGATTTCGACGACGACGTTATCGACGCCAAGGCCGCGCAGCGCCGCGAGCACGTGCTCGGCGGTGGAGCAAAGCGGGCCGGAGGCGTCGCCGAGAACGGTGGCGAATTCGGTGGCGGTGACGGCACGGTAGTCGGCGCGGATTTCCCGGTCGGGAGCGCCAGCTTGGCCTGTGCGGATGAAAACGATGCCGGTGTTAGCGTCGGCGGGATGCAGCGTGAGCGTGACCGGCAGGCCGGAATGAACGCCGATGCCGGAAACCGCGGTCTGGTCGCGAAGCGTGGTTTGCCTTGCGTCCTTCATTGCCCTTGTTCCGCGTTCGCCACGTGCCGGCCAGCCCAGACTTTGGTGCAAGCCGTTAGCGCGAACATTGCGGACCCATCCCCGATCTGAGCGGTCCTTTTTTCGTCATGAAATCAGCGCCGTAGTTGCCTTGCGAGGTATCGGCGCCGGACAAGAAAAGTCCCTTTCCCCACGCGAACTTAGGCCAGTGCGGGGGTATCCTCCAACTCACGTTGTCTTACCGACTGTTACCTCTTTTCGCCGCAATTGGCCTCCGGAAAGCCCCGTTAAGCTTAGCGCGCAAAGCAATCAGGGCGCCCCTATGAGGAGCGCCCTGACAGTCGAAAACTGGGAAAAGCAGGCTTTTACCGGCTCTTAGCCGCCTGGCCCCCTGCCCTTACGGCTGGGGGCCTGAAGCTGGCGTCAGTTGGCCTGGCGGCGCAGGAAGGCCGGGATATCGAGCTGGTCTTCCTCCGGCGAGTTATGCACAGGGGCAGTCCGGCCATTGGGATCGAGGCCCTGCGGGGCCGCCCGTCTTGCGTATTCCGACACCGGATCGGCAGGCCTGGCCTCAGGATGCCGGCCTTCCGGGTTACGCGCGGTCGCCCGCCGGGGACGCTCGAATTGCGGCGCCTGCTGCGCCGGACGCACCGGGATGGCGGCTTCCGGCAGTTCGGGGAGCGGCTCCTGTTCGCGGCGGCCGAGGCCGACCGCGGCCAGGCGCTGCATCAGCGTCTTGCGGCGCTTCTCGGGGTGATCCTCGGTCAGTTCGCCGCGCTGGGCGCGGATTTCGTTCTGCGCGGGCAGCGGAAGCTCGTCGATCCGCGGCATGCGCGGCGTGCGCATGAAACCGCGTTCGGGCTGCGGCGGAATGAACGCTTTCGGCTCCGGCAGCGGAAGCTCGCCGGGCGCCGGCTCGAACAACGAAGGCTTGAGCGGGATCGGCCGGATCGAGACATCCTCGTTGGCCGACGGCGACATGATGGCGGCGGCAACCGCAGCATGTGCCGCCTGTGCAATGGCTTCCTGCGAGTGCGCCGTGACGGCGGGCGCATGGCGCGGCTCGCTGCGCGCGATGCGCTCGGCCTGCCGGTGCGCGTCGTGACGAGACCTTTGCGCCAGTTCGGCGAGACGGGTCTCCACCGGACGGTGGGCGGCGGCGGAATGGTCGATGCCGGTCGCGACGATCGAGACGCGGATGACGCCATCGAGGCTTTCATCGAAAGTGGCGCCGACGATGACGTTGGCGTCGACGTCGACTTCCTCGCGAATGCGGGTCGCGGCTTCGTCGACTTCGTACAGCGTGAGATCCTTGCCGCCGGTGATCGAGATGAGCAGGCCCTTGGCGCCCTTCATCGAGGCGTCGTCGATCAGCTGGTTGTTGATGGCGGTTTCGGCGGCGGTCATGGCGCGCTTCTCGCCGGACGCTTCGCCGGTGCCCATCATCGCCTTGCCCATCTCCTTCATCACCGCGCGCACGTCGGCGAAGTCGAGATTGATCAGGCCTTCCTTCACCATCAGGTCGGTGATGCAGGCAACGCCCGAGTAGAGCACCTGGTCGGCCATCGCGAAGGCGTCGGCGAAGGTGGTCTTCTCGTTGGCGACGCGAAACAGGTTCTGGTTCGGGATCACCAGCAGCGTATCGACGTGCTTGGCCAGTTCGGCGATGCCGGCTTCGGCAAAGCGCATGCGGCGCGCGCCTTCGAACTGGAACGGCTTGGTGACGACGCCGACCGTGAGCAGCCCCAGCTCCTTGGCGACCTTCGCGACGATCGGCGCGGCCCCCGTGCCGGTGCCGCCGCCCATGCCGGCGGTGACGAACACCATGTGCGCGCCCGACAGATGATCGCGGATTTCGTCGATCACCTCCTCGGCGGCGGCGCGGCCGATTTCCGGCTGCGAGCCTGCCCCCAACCCTTCCGTGACCTGCACACCCATCTGCACGATGCGCTCAGCCTTCGACATGGTGAGCGCTTGCGCGTCGGTGTTGGCGACGACGAAGTCGACGCCCTGCAGCCCGGCCGAGATCATGTTGTTGACCGCGTTGCCGCCGGCACCGCCGACTCCGAACACGGTGATCCGGGGTTTGAGCTCGCGGATGTCGGGGATCTTCAGGTTGATCGTCATGGTTGCCTCATTGAAATACGCGGGCGAGAACGCCCGTTCCGGCCGGTTGCGCCACCGGCCGCGGCGGGGTTCTGGTGAAGGGTCAGAAGCTCTCGCGAAGCCATCGTCCGACCCGAGCGATATAGCCGCCCGTCCCTGTCATGAGTTGCCGCGTTCGCCGCGGTTCGAAGTGTTCGAGATGTGCCGCCTGCGGGTAAACCAAGAGGCCCGCCGCGACCGCAAAAGCCGGTCCCTTCGCCGCATCGGGGAGGCCAGCAACGCCGAGCGGACGCCCGACGCGCACCGTGCGCCCGAGGATGCGCGCGGCCAGATCCGGCAACCCGGTGAGCTGGCACGCGCCGCCGGTGATCACCACGCGCGCGCGCGGATCGGCAGCGAACGGCGATTGATTGAGCCGGTCGCGCACCATTTCCAGAATCTCTTCCACGCGCGGCTTGATGATGCGCACGAGGTTTTCCCTTGATACGAATTGTGGCGGTTCCCGCTCGTCGTCCCCGACGGGGGGCACGGTGATCATGTCACGCTCGTCCGTACCGCCTGACAGCACACTGCCATAGAACGTCTTGATTCGCTCGGCGTCGGAAATGCGGGCATTCAACCCGCGCGCGAGGTCCATGGTGATATGAGCGCCGCCGAGC
>CAMDSH010000027.1 GCA_945907045.1 Rhizobium sp. Q54
CACAGCTCAAGTCGATGGGCCTCTCGCTCGACTGGAGCCGCGAACTCGCGACCTGCGACCCGGCTTATTACAAGCACCAGCAAAAAATGTTTCTCGACTTTCTCAAAGTCGGACTGGTCGAGCGCAAGCAATCGAAAGTGAACTGGGACCCAGTCGATCAGACCGTGCTCGCCAACGAGCAGGTGATCGACGGCATGGGCTGGCGCTCGGGCGCGCCCGTGGAGCAGCGCGAGCTGACGCAGTGGTTCTTCAAGATCAGTAATTATTCCGAAGACCTGCTCACCGCGCTCGACAAACTGGATCGCTGGCCGGAAAAAGTACGGCTGATGCAGCGCAACTGGATCGGCAAGTCGGAAGGCTTGCTGGTGCGCTTCGCACTCGATGCCAAGACGACGCCGGGCGGAGAAAGCGAACTCGAAATTTTCACCACGCGGCCGGACACTTTATTCGGCGCGAAGTTCATGGCGCTCTCACCCGATCATCCGCTTGCAACGGCGGCGGCGGCGAAAAACCCGAAGCTCGCGGCCTTCATCGCCGAGTGCAAGAAAATCGGCACCGCGCAGGAAGCCATCGAGAAGGCCGAGAAACTCGGCTTCGACACCGGCATCCGTGCCGTGCATCCGTTCGATCCATCGTGGAAGCTGCCCGTTTACGTCGCTAATTTTATTTTGATGGATTACGGCACCGGCGCGATTTTCGGCTGTCCGGCGCACGACCAACGCGACCTCGACTTCGTCAACAAATACGGCCTTGGCGCGACGCCTGTGGTTTGCCCGCCGGGACAGGACCCTGCGACCTTCATCATCACCACCACCGCTTATGACGGCGACGGGCGCATGATCAATTCACGCTTCCTCGATGGCATGTCGATTGAGGAAGCCAAGGAAGAAGTCGCCAAGCGTCTCGAAAAAGAGACACGCGGCAATTCCGCCGTTGGCAAACGGCAGATCAATTACCGCCTGCGCGACTGGGGCATTTCGCGCCAGCGATACTGGGGCTGCCCGATCCCGATCATTCATTGCGCCAAGTGTGGCGTGGTGCCGGTGCCGGAAAAAGATTTGCCGGTCGAACTTCCCGAAGATGTCACCTTCGACAAGCCGGGCAATCCGCTCGACCGCCATCCCACCTGGAAGAACGTCAAATGCCCGAAGTGCGCGGGCGCGGCGCGGCGCGAGACCGACACGATGGACACGTTCGTGGATTCATCTTGGTACTTCGCGCGATTCACCGATCCGTGGATCACGACCGCGCCGACCGACCGCAAGATGGTGGATGCGTGGCTCCCGGTCGATCAGTACATCGGCGGCATCGAGCACGCGATCTTGCATTTGCTCTACTCGCGATTCTTTACCCGCGCGATGAAAAAAGCCGGCCACGCCGGCATCGACGAGCCGTTCGCCGGATTGTTCACGCAAGGCATGGTGGTGCACGAAACCTATCGCACCAAGTCCGGCGAATGGGCGATGCCTTCGGAAGTGAAAGTCGAAGGCGCTGACGACAATCGGCGCGCGACGCTGATCGCCACCGGCGAGAAAGTCGAAATCGGCTCAATCGAAAAGATGTCGAAGTCGAAGCGCAACACCGTCGACCCCGACGACATCATCGGCACTTACGGCGCCGACACCGCGCGATGGTTCATGCTCTCCGACTCGCCGCCCGACCGCGACGTGAACTGGACCGAGCAAGGCGTGCAGGGCGCCTGGCGCTTCACGCAGCGGCTCTGGCGTCTCGCCCATGAAGCGGCGGAGATTGCAAAATCGGCTCCCGCAAAACGCCCGGTAGAATTTTCCGCGGAGGCGATTGCCGTTCGCAAGGCTGCGCACAGCGCGCTCGCTTATGTGTCGGAAGACATCGCCAAGCTGCACTTCAATGTCTGCATCGCGCACATCTATGAGTTCGCCAAAGCACTCGGCGACGCCATCGGAAACATCGAATCGGAGAAGACGCCGCCCGATCTCGCCTGGGCGATTGTCGAGGCCGCGGGCATTCTGGTGCGGCTGTTCCACCCGATGATGCCTCATCTGGCCGAGGAGTGCTGGGCCACGCTCGGCTACAAGACCCTGGTGGCGGCGGAGACCTGGCCGCAGGTCGAGCCCGAATTACTGGTCGAAAACACCATTACGCTGCCCGTTCAAATTAACGGTAAAAAGCGCGCCGACATAACCGTGCCGCGGGACGCTGGAAAAGACGACATTGAGGCTGCCGTTCTGGCCCTCGATGCTGTAAAACGGGCGCTCGATGGCAAAAGTCCCAAAAAGGTCATTGTCGTCCCGCAGAGGATCGTCAATGTGGTGGCTTGAAAACAGCGCGCGGCGGATAGCACGCCTCGGCCTTGCCCTGACGATTGCGGGGCTGGCCGCGGGTTGCTTCCAGCCGCTTTACGGCGAGCGCTCGGCAACGGGCGGTCCCGGCATGCGCACGGCGATGAGCGGCGTCGAGGTGCTGCCGATCTTTGCGCCGAACGGCACGCCGCTGGCGCGCATCGCGGTCGAGACGCGCAACAACTTGCTGTTCGAATTGACCGGCGGCAGCGGCAGCACGTCTCCGACGCACAAGCTCGACGTGAAACTGTCCTCGACCACGCTGTCGGTGATCGTGGACATCAACACCGCGCGCCCGGACATCGAAAATTACGGTCTCGATGCGACCTACACGCTGGTCGATCTCGCGTCCGGCAGAACGGTGCTGACCTCGCAAACTTTTGCGCGCGTCTCCTACGACATACCCGGCCAGCAGCAGCGCTTCGCGCGCGCGCGCGGATTGCGCGACGCCGAGAACCGCGCTGCGAAAGTGATCGCCGACCAGATCAAGCAGCGCCTCGCGTCATATTTCGTGGCGGGAACCTAAAGCCAGAAAATCCATCGATGGTCGCCCTCAAAGGCCCCGACATCGAAAAATTCATCGCCCGGCCGGATGCCGCGCGGCCGATCGTGCTCGTGTACGGGCCGGACGCAGGTTTGGTGCGCGAGCGCGTCAATGCGCTGGTGCGCGCGTCGGTCGATGATCCCAACGATCCGTTTGCACTGGCGCGCATCGAGGATTCCGATTTGGCCGGCAATCCCGCGCGCATCGTGGAAGAAGCCAACACCATTCCGCTGTTCGGCGGACGCCGCGCGGTCTGGGTAAAGGCCGGCGCGCGCAATATCGCCGCTACGGTGGAAACACTGATCGACTCGCCCGCGCCCGACTGCCGCGTGATCATCGAGGCCGGCGATCTGAAACGTAACTCGCCGCTACGCGCGCTGTGCGAGAAGGCAAAAACCGCCGTTGCGATTCCCTGTTACGCCGACAACGAACGCGATCTCGCGCGCGTGGTGGACGAGGAAATGCGCGAGGCAAATCTGACGCTGGCGCCCGACGCGCGCACGGCCTTGCTCGCGCTGGTCGGCGGCGACCGGCTGGCCTCGCGCAACGAGGTTCGGAAACTGGCGCTTTACGCCCAGGGCAAAAACCGCGTCGAGCTTGAAGACGTGCTCGCGGTCGTCTCCGATGCATCGGAGCTGGCGCTCAACGGCGTACTCGATGCGGCGTTCGCCGGGAAAACCGCCGATGTCGAAAACCAGTTCGGCAAGGCACGCGCCGGCGGCTCGGCGGCCGGCGCCATCGTCTCGGCCGCGCTCCGCCACGTCGCGCAGTTGCACAAGATGCGGCTCGCCGTCGATGGCGGCGAGAATGCCGAAATCGCAATGGAGCGCGGCGCGCCGCCAGTGCATTTCAGCCGCAAGGCGGTGGTTGGCATCGCGCTGCGGTCATGGACATCGCCGAGACTTCTTCGCGCGATGGAGCAGCTCGCCGACGCCTCGCTGGAAACGCGCCGTCAACCTGCATTGGCCGACGCCATCGCGCAGCGCACGCTGCTCTCGCTGGCCGTGAACGCCCGCCGCAAGGACGCGTAATTTTCAGATTTTATTTAGCCGCTTCCAGCCGCTCGGCGAAGTGAGCGATGGTGCGCGCATAGACCGGCGCCTTGTTCCATTCCTGGATCGCCGCGAAATTCGGTTGGCCCGGACCCCAACCCTGGCCCCGCTGCCAGCCGTGCCCACGTAAGTAATTCGCGGTCGAGCCGAGCACGTCGGGAATGCTTTTCACCAGATCGCGCCTGCCGTCGCGGTCGTAGTCGATCGCGAACTTCATGTACGACGACGGCATGAATTGCGTCTGGCCGATTTCCCCCGCCCATGCGCCGCGCGCGGTGGCAGGATCGATGTCGCCGCGATCCACGATCTTGAGCACATCGATCAATTCGGGGCGAAATTTCTCCGGCCGACGGCAATCGTAAGCCAGCGTCGCCAACGCTTTCACGGTCGGGAAGTCGCCGAGGTAAGCCCCGAAATCCGTCTCCAGGCCCCAGATCGCGACCAGCACGCCGGGCGGCACGCCGAATTCCTGCTCGATGCGCGAGAGCAGCGATGCGTGCCGTTTCATCATCTGCACCGCGCGGCCCATGCGCGGTGGCACCATGCGCCCCGAGAATTCCTCGAACGTCTGAGTGAAAACCTTCTGCCCGCGGTCGCGCCGCACGATGCCGATCTCGAAGGTCAGCCCGTCGAGCGCGGCCAGCCCGCGCGGCGATACGCCCTGCGCCTGCGCCTCGCGCCGCATCTGGTTGAGGAAATTCGGAAAACCCGCCGGATCGACGCAGTTCGAAGGCGTGGTAGCGGCGTAGCGATATGGCACCACTGCCGGCGCCTGCGCCAGCGCGGGTGCGGAAAGAAACGCGGCGAACGCTGTCGCTGCGAGCAATGATTTCATGTCAAAACGCATGATCGCTCCCTATCCGGAAGTCGCGGAACCAAGCCCTCAAAGTATGTCGATATTTGGCGCGAGCGTCAAAAGCGAATAAATCCGCCGCCGCTATTTGCGCTCCAGCTTGCGCAACACGCCATCGAGCTGTTCGAGATCGCCGTAGCGGATGTGCAGCACGCCGCCTTTTTTGCCGCCGCGGTGATCGACGCTGACGATCAGTCCGAGCGCATCGGAAACCCGCTTCTCCAGCGCCTTGGTATCGACATCCTTGCCGGCGGTATGGCTCTTGATCTCGCGCGCCTGATTCTTGCCGCTCTTGCGCGCGATCTCCTCGACCTGCCGCACGTTGAGGCCGCTCTTGACGATTTCGTCGGCGAGCTTCTCGGCGTTCGGCTGCCCGATCAGCGTGCGTGCGTGTCCGGCGGTGAGCTTGCCCGACTGCACGTAAGCTTTCACCGGCGCCGGGAGTTTTAAAAGCCGCAGCGTGTTCGCGACATGGCTGCGGCTCTTGCCGACGATCTTCGCGACGTCTTCCTGACTGTGCGAAAATTCCTCGATCAGCGCCTGATAGCCCATCGCCTCTTCGACCGCGTTCAAATCCGCGCGCTGCACGTTCTCGATGACGGCGAATTCGAGCGACTGCGCGTCGCTCGCGTCGATCACCACCACCGGCACTTCGTGCAATCCGGCGCGCTGCGCCGCGCGCCAACGCCGCTCGCCAGCGATGATCTCGAACTGGTCGGGTTTGCCGCGCGCCGTGCGCGCGATGATCGGCTGAATGATTCCGCGCTCACGGATCGACGCCGCCAATTCCTCAATCTCGGCTTCGGCAAACGTGCGGCGCGGATTGCGCGGATTGGCGCGCAGTAATTCGATCGGCACCCGGCGCTGGCCGCGCGGACGCTCCGCCGACGCTGACTCTTCGCCGACATCGCCCATCAGTGCCGCGAGGCCGCGTCCCAAACGCGATCGCTCTTCCGCCATCGCCGCTGCTCCAGAACTTCTCGCCAAGCGTCCCTCGATCATTCGTTGCGGGTTGAAAACTTAAACGCCGTTGACTTCAGCCCGCCGCCTTCAGTTCACGCTCACGCTGAATGATCTCGGTTGCGAGACGCAAGTAAGCTTCGCTGCCGACGCATTTCAAATCGTAGACCAGCACCGGTTTGCCGTAAGACGGCGCTTCCGAGATGCGCACGTTGCGCGGAATTACCGTCTCGTAGACTTTGCGGCCCATGAACTGGCGCACGTCGGCGACAACCTGATTGGCGAGATTGTTGCGCGCGTCATACATCGTGAGCACGACGCCGTGGATGGTGAGATCCGGGTTGAGCGTGGTGCGCACGCTCTCGACGGTTTTGAGTAGCTGCGACAAACCTTCGAGCGCGAAGAACTCGCACTGCAGCGGCACCAGAATCGCGTTCGCCGCCGCCATCGCGTTGACGGTGAGCAAGTTGAGCGAGGGCGGGCAGTCCACCAGCACGTAAGTGAAATCCACATGGCCCGGCTTGCCGTCGTTGAGCGGCGCGATGGCGCTGCGCAGGCGGAAGGCGCGGTCGCGCGCCTGGCCGATTTCGAGTTCGAGGCCTGAGAGGTCGAGCGTTGACGAGGCGATGGAAAGCCGCGGCACTGCCGTCTCCAGCACGGAGTCGCGCAATGGAGCGCCACCCGCCAGCACATCGTAGGTCGAGGTGCGGCGGCTGCGCCGGTCAATGCCGAGCCCGGTCGAGGCGTTGCCCTGCGGATCGAGATCGACGATCAGCACGTTCTCGCCGATGGCGGCCAATGCGGTGCCGAGGTTGATCGCGGTCGTGGTCTTGCCGACCCCGCCCTTCTGGTTGGCGATGGCCAGGACGCGCGGCGGAGTGCCGGGCGCCAGTTTCGGTGCGAAGGGAATGACCTCGGGTTCGGTGGTGTCGGCCATGGGGTCCGCTTTCCTGGTCCTGAAATTCGCTGTCCGCTGATTGCCATCTAGGCAACCGTTTTGCGGGCTACCAGATGCCGCACCACGACGATCCGTCCTTGTGGACTTGTCAGGCTTGGCACCAGATCGGCCTCGATGCTCCAATATTTAGAGGCTTCAGTCAATTCAGCCTCTACATCTTGACCCTTGTGCAACAGCGCGAGGGTTTTTGGACCCATCAATGGATAGACCTGATCCAGCAACAGTTTTAGCGGCGCCACCGCCCGAGCGGTGATGACATCGGCACGTGTCCCCAGGCTGTCCCCAATATTCTCGATCCGTTTCTGCTCAACGATGGCCGGCGCGCCGGTGACGCGGACGGCCTCGCGCAGGAACGCCGCTTTTTTTCCGACGCTCTCGACCAGATGAATTTTGGCGTCCGGCTCGGCCGCGAGCGCGCAGGCGATCACCAGACCGGGGAACCCCGCGCCAGAACCTAGGTCGATCCACATTCGCGCATCCGGCGCGAGCTTGAGCAGCTGCAGGCTGTCGGCGATGTGCCGGGTCCAGAGCACGGGGATGGTAGAAGCCGCGATCAGGTTGGTATGCGCTTGCGTCTCCAGCAGCAGCGCAACAAATTTTTCCAGCCGCTTTTCGACTTCCGGAGAGACTGGTGTGAGCGCCAGAGCACGGCCGCGATCGGCATCCAGCTCGGCGCTCAAGCGCGGCGCGCTGCCGGCTTTTTCGCGCGGCCCTTGCGGCGGACATGAGCGACCAACAACGTAAGGGCCGCCGGCGTCATGCCATCGATGCGTCCGGCCTGCCCGATGGTGCGCGGACGCAGCGTTTGCAATTTGTGTTTCGCTTCGTTGGAAAGCCCGTTCAGCGTCGAGTAGTCGATCTCGTCCGGCAATTCGAAATTCTCGTCGCGGCGATAGGCGGCAACGTCCGCAGCCTGACGCGAAAGATAAACGTCGTACCTGGCGTCGATCTCCAGTTGCTCGGCAATCTTCGGCGCTAGTGCGCCGAGCTGCGGCCAGATGCGCGCGAGATTTTCTACCGCGACATTCGGATAGGCGAGCAGCTCGAACGCGGTGCGGCGCTGGCCGTCTTTGTTGAGCGCGATGCCGTGCGCGGAAGCTTCCTTCGGCGTCAACGAAACCGAATGCGCGAAATCGCGCGCGCCGTTGAGCGCCTGCGATTTTTCTTCGTGCACGCGCGCGCGCGCAGCGCTCACGCAGCCGATTGCAATTCCTTTTCCCGTCAAACGCTGATCGGCGTTGTCGGCGCGCAGCGCGAGACGATACTCCGCGCGCGAGGTGAACATGCGATACGGCTCAGTGACGCCGCGCGTCACGAGATCGTCGATCATCACGCCGATATACGCTTCGGCGCGGTCGAAAATAATTTCGCTGCCATTTCCGGCGCGTGAGGCCGCGTTGAGTCCTGCAAGAAGTCCCTGTGCCGCAGCCTCTTCGTAGCCTGTGGTGCCGTTGATCTGACCGGCGAGAAACAGCCCGCGCAGGCGTTTTGTTTCCAGCGAAGGGTGCAGCGCGCGCGGATCGACGTAATCGTATTCGATGGCATAACCCGGCCGCACGATGCGCGCTTTTTCCAATCCCGGAATTGTCGCGACCAGCGCGTGCTGAACTTCTTCCGGCAACGACGTGGAAATTCCGTTCGGATAAACGGTGGAGTCGTCGAGACCTTCCGGCTCCAGAAAAATCTGATGTCCGTCGCGCTCGCCGAAGCGCACGATCTTGTCTTCGATCGACGGACAATAGCGCGGACCGCGCGATGCGATTTGTCCGGAGTACATCGGCGAGCGATGCACGTTGTCGCGGATGATCTGGTGCGTCGCTTCGTTCGTGCGCGTGATGCCGCACTGGATTTGCGGCGTCTCGATGCGCGCCGTGAGCATCGAGAACGGCTCCGGCGGCTCATCGCCCGGCTGCATCTCCAGACTTTTCCAATCGATGCTGTTGCCGTCGAGGCGCGGCGGCGTTCCGGTTTTCAAACGGCCGAGCGCAAAACCAAATCGCTCCAGCGTGCGCGACAAACCGATGGCAGGCGCTTCGCCGGCGCGGCCCGCCGGGGTTTGTTTCTCGCCGATGTGAATGAGCCCGCGCAAAAACGTGCCGGTGGTGAGCACGACTGCGCCTGCGGTGAGCCCGCGTCCATCGGCGAGCTGCACGCCGGACACCTGGCCTTCGTGGGTGCTCAGATCGTCGGCTTCCGCTTCGATGACGGTGAGATTTTCCGTCTCACGGATCTCGCGCTGCATCGCCTCGGCGTAGAGCTTGCGGTCGGCTTGAGCGCGCGGGCCGCGCACCGCCGGACCTTTGCGGCGATTGAGCACGCGAAACTGGATGCCGCCTTTGTCCGCCACGCGGCCCATCAGGCCGTCGAGCGCGTCGATCTCGCGCACCAGGTGGCCTTTGCCGAGCCCTCCAATCGCGGGATTGCAGGACATCGCGCCGATAGTCGCGAAGCGATGCGTCACCAAGGCGGTTTTCGCGCCCATGCGCGCGGAAGCAGCCGCGGCTTCGCAGCCGGCATGTCCGCCGCCGATGACGATGACGTCGAATCGCGTGTTCACGAAAATAACCCCTAGAATTCCGGCGTTCTAGCGGAAGGGCGGAAGGGGGTCAAAACGCCGATAGATCAGAGCTTGTAGGCTGTGCGGAATCCGCCCCAGTGTTTCCCGTGCACGCGGATAGGTGCGTCGATCTCGGTCATCATGATCGTGACGCCGGTGCCCATGTCGCGTGGATAATTCTGGATCAAATAGGCGCGGGAATTACGTCCGGCGGCGAGCCCGGCGCGGTCATCGAAGATACGTCTGTTACGGCTGTGCGCGGTGTTCCAGGCGATGTTTCCGGGTTGTTGCGGCCTGGAATACTTCGCATTATGCACCGGCAGATAGGCGTTACGATCGATGCAAGCGCAGAAAATCATGCGCGGATCGCTCTCCAGCAACGGCTCCTGAATCGCGGGAAGAACCGTATCAAGCCATTCCACTGACAGCGTTTTATGCTGCAGCGGATCGGTACCCTCGATCGGAATGTAGTTGTTATCGAAGAGCTGATCGTGAGTGATTGTTCCACGTGAAACAGCTGTTTCGAACAGCACCGAAATTCGTCCCGCCGTTTCAATCGCCCGCTTGATGAACTCGTTGTGCTCGGTGCGGATGGCTTCGATTTTGTTCTGCAGGGCTGTCTGGATGGACGCGGGCAGTTCGACAAATTCGAGATGCAGGCCCAGCTGCGAGAGCCTGACCACGCGCACACGGCAGTGACCGATGTCCGCGATTTCGGCCCTCACGACACTGCCAATAACCAGCCCTTTGGCGTCTTCCGCCCGCATCAGGACCCCGCCTTCGGATAGATCGGCGGTATAGCCGCGGACCTCTCCCGTTGGGCTTTGCAGGGTGATGGCGAGCTCACAGGGCAGGCGTTCGTAGCGGCGGCGGTCTCCCAGCTGGGTTTGCCGCAGGAAGATCACGCAGCGGGTTTTCAGCTTCTCTGCCAGCAAGGCCACATCCTTGCCGGACTGATCGACGCTGGCGCCATGCTCGGTGGCCCCTATGGCGGCCTGCTCGATTTCGCTGGCGCCATCGGCCACCGTGGCCACGAAATTCGATGTGTCGGTCGCGTTGCGCGAGAGGTCGCTGGTGGTCGCGGCCTGCTGATCCACGGCCCCAGCAACAGCGCTAAACAGCGGCCTGATGGTGTCGATCACCTCGGCGATGCGATGCACGGCGGTTATGGAAGCCCCCGCATCCCGCTGCAGAAGATCAATCTTGCGTTTGATCTGCTCGGTGGCCTGTTGGGTCTGCACGGACAGCGCCTTGACCTCCGAAGCGACCACCGCAAAGCCCCGGCCGGCGGCGCCCGCACGGGCCGCTTCGATGGTGGCATTAAGGGCCAATAGATTCGTTTGCCGGGCAATTGAGGCGATCAGATTGACCACATCGCCGATATCCGAGGACGATGCCCGCAAGCCATCCACGCTTTGCGTGGCGGCTGAAGTGGCATCGCCGGCTTCCTTGGCGAGTGCATCCGCCTCCCGCACCCGGCGCCCTATTTCGCCTGATGACTGGGCTAATTCCTCGGTTGCCTGGGCGAATTGCTGGGTATCCAGCTTGGCGTCGTGGGACATCCCCGCCAGTGTTTCGGCGCGCGCCCGGATGGCATCCAGCGCCTGCGAAGAAAACTGCGTCCCCAGCCGCACCACGTCGGCGGCACTGCCGACATCGCGGATCATGGCGCTCAGATCGAGCTCCAGTAGGTCGATGCTTTCGCGAATGACCGAGATATCGCCCGTCGCCAAAGCAGACGGTTTCTCACCCCGCGTTTCGGCGGCGGGTGCCGCATTCGTTGGCAGAGGCTGGCTTGCCGTCATGACAACCCGAAAAGAGCCGTGGGAGGCCCTGGCAGTATTTTTAGCAACCTGATCCCGGAGTATTCAGGTAGTGCCGATGTTCTGCTCACGCGGTAAATGGCGAGTTAAAATCGGCACGGCTTAAGACTAAGTTCCAATGCCTTATGTGCTTGTTTCACGTGAAACAAATTGTCGCGGCAACCTTTATTTGCCGATGCAAAAATCCCGGAAGATCACGTCTAGGATATCTTCAACATCGACACGTCCAGTGAGCTTGCCGAGGGCCGTGGCAGCGCTGCGCAGTTCTTCAGCCAGGATGTCCTCGCGGCCGCCGTTTTCCTCGTCCAGCGCCCTGCCCAAGGCAGCGTGAGCATTCTGCAAGACGCGCCGATGCCGCTCTCGGGTGAGCAACGCCGGCTCGCCACCACCAAGATAATTCTCGGCGTGCTGACTTAGCGCCTTGAGCAAATTTTCCAGACCGGTGCCTTTAGCTGCCGAAACGTCGAAAAACTTATCCACAGATTTGAACTTGGGTTCATTTTTAATGAACAATGATTCATTCTTTTGTGGATATTCATTCTTATTGCTTGCCAAGTCATTTTGGCCGCCCAGGTCGATTTTGTTGCGCACAGTCCAGACGGTCTGCTTTTCACCGTCCGCAGCAACTCGAACAGACGGCGCGCTCGCATCGACCACCCACAAAACCAGATCCGCTTCCGCCGCCCGCACCTTCGCCCGCGCGACGCCTTCGCGCTCCACCGGATCGTCGGTCTCGCGGATGCCGGCGGTATCGACAAGCGTGACCGGATAGCCGTCGAGATCGAGATGCACCTCGATGATGTCACGCGTGGTGCCAGCGAACGGCGAAACGATCGCCGCCTCACGCCGCGCGAGCCGGTTGAGCAAAGTGGACTTTCCGGCATTCGGCGGTCCGGCGATGGCAACGACAAGACCCTCGCGCAACCGCTCGCCGCGCCCTGCATCCGCGAGCGCCTGACCGATTTCGGCGTGCAAGCTTTTCGCGGTGGCAAGCGCCGGTCCGAGCAAATCCTCCGGCACATCGGCCTCGTCTGAAAAATCGATGCGCGCCTCGACCAATGCCAGCGCACCGATCAGCCTGGCGCGCCAGCTTTCCGAACGCTCGCCGAGCAGGCCCTTGAGCTGGCGGAACGCCTGCCGCCGCTGCGCCTGCGTTTCCGCCGCGATTAGATCGGCGAGGCCTTCCACGGCGGTGAGATCGAGCTTGCCGTTCTCAAAGGCGCGGCGGGTGAATTCGCCGGCTTCCGCCGGGCGCAAGCCTTCGATCTTGCCCAGTGCCGCCAGTACGCCGGCGATCACCGCGCGCCCGCCGTGCAATTGCAACTCGGCAACATCCTCGCCGGTTTCGCTATGCGGCGCTGGAAACCACAGCGCCAATGCCTCATCGATGATGTCGTTTTCGGCGCCGCGAATCCGAGCCAGCGCCGCCTCGCGCGGCTTCGGAATTCGGCCCGCCAATACCTCCAGTGCCGCACCCGCGCGCGGGCCGGAAATCCGCACCACCGCGATGGCGGCTGGCGGGCGTCCGGAGGAAAGCGCGAAGATGGTGTCACCCACTAATGGCATGCTTTATTTGTCACCGTCGGGCCTGCCCCGGCAACCGGTATGAAGGTCACGGCCACGCATGGCATCGCCCGCAAACACCACGCACAAAAATCGTCTCGCGGGCGAAACCTCACCCTATCTGCTTCAGCACCAGCACAATCCGGTGGACTGGTGGCCGTGGGGGCCGGACGCGCTCTACGAAGCCGTGCAGACCAAAAAACCGATTTTGCTCTCGGTCGGTTACGCCGCCTGTCACTGGTGCCACGTGATGGCGCACGAGAGTTTCGAGGACGAAGCGACGGCGGCGCTGATGAACGAGCTGTTCGTTAACATCAAAGTGGACCGCGAGGAGCGGCCCGATATCGACCAGATTTATATGTCGGCGCTGCATCACTTAGGCGAGCAAGGCGGCTGGCCGCTGACCATGTTTCTCACCTCCGCGGGCGAGCCCGTGTGGGGCGGCACTTACTTTCCAACACCCGCACGTTTCGGCCGGCCTGCTTTCGCCGACGTGCTGCGCGAGATGGCGCGGCTGTTCCGCGAGGAGCCCGACAAGATCGCGCAAAACCGCGCCGCGCTGCTCGCGCGTCTCGCCGAACGGGCGCAGTCATCGGGCAAGGTCAACATCGGCAGCAGGGAACTCGACGGCTACGCGCGCCAGGTCGGCAATATGTTCGACGGCGTGCACGGCGGCTTGCGCGGCGCGCCGAAATTTCCGCAGCCGGCGATTCTTGAGATGCTTTGGCGCGCGGGACAACGAAGTGGCGATGCCCGCTTTTTCGAGACAGTGGAATTGGCACTGGATCGGATGTGCGAGGGTGGCATCTACGATCACCTCGGCGGCGGGTTTTCGCGCTATTCGGTGGACGAACGCTGGCTGGTGCCGCATTTCGAAAAGATGCTCTACGACAATGCGCAACTGCTCGAGCTGCTAGCATTGGCGTGGCAGCGCTCCGGCAACGAGCTTTTCCGCACTCGCTCGCGCGAAACGGTGGAATGGCTTGCCCGTGAGATGACGACGAAAGACGGCGCGTTCTCGGCGTCGCTGGATGCCGACTCGGAAGGCGAAGAGGGCAAGTTCTACGTCTGGTCGCTGGCCGAAATCGAAAGCGTGCTGGGTAAAGGCGACGCGGACTTTTTCGCCCGCCATTACGACGTGAGCGCGGAAGGCAATTTCGAAGGCCACAACATTCTCAACCGGCTCGCGCGCGTGGAGCGCAGCCCGGAGGACGAGACGCGGCTTGCCGCCTTGCGCGCCAAGCTTCTGACAAAGCGAGAGGGGCGCGTGCGCCCCGGCCTCGACGACAAGGTGCTTGCCGACTGGAACGGACTGATGATCGCATCCCTGGTCAACGCCGGGATCGTCTTCGATGAGCCGTCATGGCTGGACATGGCCTCTCGCGCGTTCGAGTTCATCGCCAAGGCGATGACGAAAGAAGATCGTCTTGGACATTCCTATCGCGAAGGGCGGCTGCTGTTTCCGGGACTGGCTTCCGACTTCGCCGCCATGACCCGCGCCGCGCTGGCGCTGAATGAGGCGACCGGTGATGCCAAATTTCTCGACACTGCATTGAGCTGGCAGCGCGCACTCGACCGGCACTACACGAAAGAAGAGAACGGCGGCTATTTCCTCACCGCCGACGATGCCGAGGGGCTGGTGCTGCGCCCGCACGCCACCACCGACGACGCCACGCCCAATCACAACGCAGTGGCAGCGCAGAATCTGGTACGGCTAACGTTGCTCGCCGGCGACGACAAATGGCGCACGCAGGCGGAGCGGCTGTTCGACGGCGTGCTCGCGGGGGCATCGCAAAATATGTTCGGCCATGTGGCGCTGCTCAACGCGCTCGACCTTCACCTGCGCGGCACGGAGATCGTTCTCGCGGGACGCAACAACGATGCTTTCGTGCAGGCTGCGCTGAAAATTTCGTTCAACGAACGAATCGTGCTGCGCGCGCCGTCGGCAAAGGCTTTGCCGCCTTCGCACCCGGCGCAGGCCAAAATCGCGGCCACGACCGAGACGGCGGCTTTCATCTGCATCGGGCAGACGTGTTCGCTGCCGGTGACGAACGCCGGCGATATAGCCGGGGCAGTGGCGAAGATGCGCGGTCCCGCCGGATAAAAGAAAAAGGCCGGGCTTTTGGCCCGGCCTTCGTTCCTTGGACGTTTCCTCGCGTCAGGTATTCATCGACTCGAAGAACTCCGCATTGGTTTTTGTGTTGCGGAGCTTGTCGAGCAGGAAGTCGATGGCGTCCATCGTGCCCATCGGATTGAGGATGCGGCGCAGGACGTACATCTTCTTAAGCACCGCAGGATCGGTGAGCAGCTCTTCCTTGCGGGTGCCGGAGCGCGTGATGTCCATCGCCGGGAAGGTGCGCTTGTCGGCCACCTTGCGGTCGAGGATGATTTCCGAATTGCCGGTGCCTTTGAACTCTTCGAAGATGACTTCGTCCATTCGGCTGCCGGTGTCGATCAGCGCGGTCGCGATGATGGTGAGCGAGCCGCCTTCCTCGATGTTACGCGCAGCGCCGAAGAAGCGTTTCGGCCGTTGCAGCGCGTTGGCATCGACGCCGCCGGTGAGCACCTTGCCGGAGCTTGGCACCACGGTGTTGTAGGCGCGGCCCAAACGCGTGATCGAATCCAGCAGGATCACGACGTCACGGCCATGTTCGACTAGGCGCTTGGCCTTTTCGATCACCATTTCAGCAACCGCCACGTGGCGCGAAGCCGGCTCGTCGAAGGTCGAGGAAACGACCTCGCCCTTCACCGAGCGTTGCATGTCGGTGACTTCTTCCGGCCGCTCGTCGATCAGAAGCACGATCAAATAGCACTCGGGATGATTGGCGGCGATGGCGTGCGCGATGTTCTGCAGCAGCACGGTCTTGCCGGTGCGCGGCGGCGAGACGATCAGCGCGCGCTGGCCTTTGCCGATGGGCGCCACGATGTCGATGACGCGCGGCGAGAGATCCTTCCGGGTCGGATCTTCGTGTTCCATCTTCAGCCGCTCGTCGGGATAAAGCGGCGTCAGGTTGTCGAAGTTGACCTTGTGGCGGACCTTGTCGGGGTCCTCGAAATTGATGGTGTTGACCTTGAGCAGCGCGAAATAGCGCTCGCCTTCTTTCGGCGAACGGATGTGGCCGTCAACGGTGTCGCCGGTGCGCAGGCCGAAGCGGCGAATCTGCGAGGGCGAAACGTAAATGTCGTCGGGGCCGGATAGGTAATTCGATTCCGGCGAGCGCAAAAAGCCGAAGCCGTCGGAGAGCACCTCGACCACGCCTTCGCCGATGATGTCGACTTCCTGGGTGGCGAGTTGCTTGAGGATCGCGAACATCAGCTCCTGCTTGCGCATGGTGCTGGCGTTCTCGACCTGATTTTCCTCGGCAAAGGCAACAAGCTCGGCCGGAGTCTTGGACTTGAGGTCCTGTAGTTTCATTTCCCGCATACGGGAGAGTCCTATGGAGATTGACCGGCGGAGTCCGAAAAACGAGAGACTCACGCGGGTGAAAGAAAGGGAGAGAAAGTCGCAGGTCTTGGGAGGAAGGGAGCTTTAAGGTCCCGGGGCCCGATGCTCGACCGGTCCGAATACTCGGGACCGGAACGCGTACTGCATCTGCCTGCGTTCGGTGGGAGACACAAACATAAGTAAAATCGCGCTTATTCGCAAGTGCCGCCGCCAGGCTGTGCACTACTGCAAGCGCGGTCAGAACGGCTTGACCACCGCCAGAATGACGATCGCGATCAGCAAAACGGTCACTAGTTCATTGACAATACGATAGAATTTCGTGCTGCGCGAATTTTTTTCCGCGGCGAAATCCTTAACCCATTGCGCAAAAAGTCCGTGCAGCGTGGACATCGCAACGACGAGCAGCAGCTTGTAGTGCAGCCAGCCGTTAGCCAGCCAGTCGCCCGACACCGCCAGCCATAAGCCAAACAGCCAAGTGATGACCATCGCCGGCGTCATGATGATGCGCAGCAGCCGGCGCTCCATCACCTTAAACGTCTCGGATTGCTTCGAGCCCGGCTCCGCATCGCAATGATAAATGAACAGCCTCGGCAGATAGAGCATGCCGGCCATCCAGGCGATAACGGCGACGATGTGGAAGGCTTTCACCCAGAGATACATGCGTTATCCGTTTAGTTTCCACGCACACGCTTGAGCATCTGTTCGACATGCGCGATCGGCGTGTCAGGCAGAATGCCGTGGCCGAGATTGAAGATGAAGGGCTTCGGCGAGAATGCATGCATCACATTGTCCGCCGCGCGGTCGAGCGCCGCGCCGCCCGCGCGCAAGGCCAGCGGATCGAGATTGCCCTGCACCGGTACGCGGCTCTGGATTTTCTCGCGCGCAAAATCGCGATCAATGCTCCAGTCAAGACTAACGGCATCCACGCCCGTGCGTTCCACATAAACGGGAAGACCAAAACCAGCGCCGCGTGGAAAACCGATGATCTTTGCGCCCGGCACCCGCGCACGTACCCCCGCGACAATCTTTTGCGTCGGCGCGATGCACCAGCGTTCGAATTCGTCAGCCGGCAGCACGCCCGCCCATGTATCGAAAATCTGCACGGCCTCAACGCCGGCTTCAAATTGCCCAACCAGATAGGTCACCGACGCCTCGACCAGAATGTCGATCATCTGCGCGAAGGCTTCCGGCTGCTGATAGGCAAACAGCCGCGCCGGCGCCTGGTCGGTCGTGCCATGCCCCGCCACCATGTAGGTAGCGACCGTCCATGGCGCGCCACAAAATCCGATCAGCGTTGTGTTCGCAGGCAACGCTGCTTTCACCAGCCGTACGGTTTCATAAATTGGTGCGAGCACGCTCCCGTCGGCAACTTTTTTCAATTTCCCGACTGCTAGCGCATCCTTGAGCGGATCGAGACGCGGACCTTCACCTTCGACAAACGTCACCGTGCGCCCGAGCGCATGCGGGATCACCAGAATGTCGGAAAACAAAATAGCAGCATCGAAACCGAAACGCCTGACCGGCTGCAAGGTGACTTCCGCCGCCAGTTCCGGCGTGAAACATAATTTGAGAAAGCTTCCCGCTTTCTCCCGCACCGCACGATATTCCGGCAGATAACGTCCGGCCTGACGCATCATCCAGACCGGCGGAACGGTTTGCCGGTGGCCATTCAGAACTTCAAGAACCGACTTCTTCACTGACGTTTCAATCCAGGCTCTTCTACCAATACTAATCTAATAGACTTTTTGTAGTGTTTATTAGGCGGTTGATTAGACTCATGCTTTTGCATTCACATCTCATCCACCGGACGCGCTGGACTGCCAACAGTTTCTCATAAGTTTTGCACGGTCCAAGCCCGCGAGCCGCACATCGGGAAACACCTGTATTTGCTGGCGTAAGATGCCGTTTATCACAGCATTCACAAGCAGGCTGTCAGTTTTCATGATTGCCACCAGGGCAGGGGCTTTTCTTCGTCCCGCGGGCACGAATGTTGATAGAATTGCATCGCTGGGGACGCGTGGCTTGCTCCAATTCAAAAGGCACGATTTCCTCCCGCCCTGTCCACACGTTCTCACACACATATCCTGATGGCACCGCAAACCGGATATTTCCATCTTCACCTGGTCTCCGACGCGACCGGAGAAACATTGATAACCGTCGCGCGCGCGGCCGCAGCGCAATATGCCAACGTCTCTCCGGTTGAACACGTTTATCCGCTGGTGCGCTCGAAACAGCAGCTCGACCGCGTGCTGGAGGAAATAACGACTTCGCCCGGTCTCGTGCTTTACACGTTGCTGGAAGAAGACCTGATCGAAAGTTTAGAAGGCAAATGCCGCGAGCTTGGTTTGCCCTGCATGTCGATCCTTGGACCGGTGCTGCGGCTGTTTCAATCTTATCTCGGTTCGGAAACCACTCACCGGGTCGGCGCGCAGCACGTGCTCAACGCGGAATATTTCCAGCGCATCGATGCGCTCAATTTCACAATGGTGCATGACGACGGCCAGCACGTCGAAGGCCTGGAAGATGCCGACGTGGTTCTGGTCGGCGTCTCGCGCACGTCGAAAACGCCGACATCGATTTATCTTGCCAACCGAGGAATCAAAACCGGTAATGTGCCGCTGGTGCCGGGCGTGCCGCTTGCACCGCAAGTGGAAAAGCTTTCGCGCCCGCTCGTCATCGGGCTTTACGCCAGCCCGGAGCGGATCGTGCAGATCCGCGAGAACCGCCTACTTGGGCTCAAAGCCCACCGTGACGACGATCAATACATCGACCGCGCGGCGGTGACGGAGGAAGTGGCCTATTCGCGCCGGCTGTGCGCCAAGAACGAATGGCCGAGCATCGATGTGACGCGGCGCTCGATTGAGGAAACCGCTGCCGCGGTGATGAAGCTGCTGGCCGAGCGCCGGCGGCAGCCGGTGGCCTGAAAAAGGAATTTCCCGATGCGACGTTTTTTTGTCTTGGTTCTTCTGGTTGGCTTATCGGCTGCCGCCGAAGCGCAGACGCCGCAGCCTTATGCCGGGATGCAAACGAGAGAGGTCAAATCGCTCTCGCCCTCGCAGCTAGACGATCTGCGCCAGGGGCGCGGCATGGGGCTGGCGCTTCCCGCTGAACTCAACGGCTATCCCGGCCCGGCGCATGTACTGGAGCTTGCCGACAAGCTGTCGCTCTCGGCGCAACAGCGCGAGCGAATGCAGTCGCTTTTCTCGGCGATGAAGGCAGAAGCCATTCCGCTGGGTGAGGCGCTGATTGCACAGGAAACTGAGCTGGATCGCCAGTTCGCAAGCCGGACCGTGACGCCCGTGACCCTTGCCGCGATGACGCAAACGATCGGCGGCACGCAAGGCGCGCTGCGCGCAGCGCACCTGAAATATCATCTCTCGACGCTGGAGACTTTGACACCGGAGCAGCTTCAGCAATACGCGAAATTGCGCGGCTATGGCGACAACGTGCAACAGCACGAACATCAGCGCCGGCACTGACGCGCATGTCGTTATGGCTTGCCGCGCAACCGCTGGTGCTCGCTTCCAAAAGCGGCGTGCGGGCCAAGATTCTGCAAGCCGCGGGTTTGCCGGTTGAGATAAAGCCCGCCGATATCGATGAGCGTACAGTCGAGGCGCGTGGCGGCGCGAAAGCGCCGGGGGATGCGGCACTGCTGCTGGCGCGTGAAAAGGCGCGCGCGGTGGCAGCTTTAATGCCGGGGCGGCTGGTGCTCGGCGCCGATCAGACGCTGGCTTTAGGCTCAGGCCGTTTCTCAAAGCCTGCCGATCGCGCCGGTGCCCGCGAGCAGCTCAAAACGCTGGCGGGAAAGACGCACGAGCTGCATGCCGCGATAGCCGTGGTGCGCGACGGCGATGTGTTGTTCTCGCATGTTGATGCGGCCCGGCTGACCATGCGCACGTTCTCCGACGGCTTTCTGGAGCGCTATCTTGAGACTGCTGGGGATGCAGCGACCAAGAGCGTCGGCGGCTATCAATTGGAAGGCGCGGGCATACATCTGTTCGAGCGGGTCGAGGGCGACTATTTCACCATCCTCGGCCTGCCGCTTGTTCCGCTGCTGCATTTTCTGCGGCGCGGGAAATTCCTCGCGGAGTGATGGCGATGTTCGTTCTCGGCCTCACCGGCTCGATCGGTATGGGAAAGTCGGCAACGGCGAAGATGTTCGCCGAGGCGGGCGTGCCGGTGCATGATGCCGATGCGGTGGTGCACCAGCTTTATGAAGGCGCGGCGGCGGCGAAGATCGAAGCGGCGTTTCCCGGCACCACAACGGGGGGCAAGGTTGACCGGCAGAAACTTGGTGCACGAGTAGTCGGTGACACAGCCGCGATGAAAAAATTAGAGGCCATTGTGCATCCGCTGGTGCGCGAAGCACGAGACCGTTTTTTAGCCGAGGCGGAGAAACGCGGCGCGGAAATCGCCTTGCTCGATATCCCGCTGCTGTTTGAGACGGGCGGCGAAAAAGACTGCGACGCCGTCGTGGTGGTCTCGGCGCCGGCGGATGTGCAACGCGCCCGCGCGCTGGAGCGCCCAGGCATGACCGAGGAAAAACTCGCCGGTCTCATGGCCAAACAGGTTCCCGACGCGGAAAAGCGCCGCCGTGCCGATTTCGTGGTGGATACCTCGCAAGGATTCGACCACGCGCGCGCGCAGGTGAAGGACATTCTCCAGGCGGTCGCTAAAATGCCGAAAAAGAGAGGCTGATTCGATGCCGCCCGGAATCGACGCCATGCGGGAAATTGTTTTCGACACCGAGACCACCGGCCTCGATCCCCTCCAGGGGCACCGGCTGGTCGAGGTCGGCTGCGTCGAACTCATCAACCGCATTCCGAGCGGCAACACGTTTCACCGCTACATCAATCCGGAACGCAGTATCCCGCCCGACGCCACCGCCATTCACGGCATCGACGATGCGCGCGTGAAGAGCGAGAAAATATTTGCGGCCATCGTCGACGAGATGCTGGATTTCATCGGCGATGCGCCGCTGGTCGCGCATAATGCGATGTTCGACCTTGGCTTCCTGAATGCTGAACTCGAGCGCGTGAAAAAGAAACCGCTGCCGCGCGAACGGATGGTCGATACGCTTGTGCTGGCGCGGCGCAAGCATCCGGCGGGACCGAACCGGCTTGATGATTTGTGCTCGCGCTACGGCATCGACAATTCACGCCGCAGCAAGCACGGAGCGCTTCTCGACGCGGAAATTCTCGCCGAAGTTTATCTCGAACTTATCGGCGGACGGCAGGCGACGCTCGTGCTTGTGGAAACGGTCGAAGGCAAAGGCGGGGCGCAGCGCGCCGGCGCTGTCACTACGCGCCCGCGCCCGGAGCCGCTGCCTGCGCGCCTTACCGACGCGGAGCGCGAAGCGCACCGCAAATTCGTCGATACGCTTGGGAAAGATCCGCTCTGGCGGAATTATCTGCCGGGCACCTGATCCGGCGGAAAACTTTTAATCAGCTTGCCACGGGCGGCGTTGCCGGCGCGGGCTGTATCTCGCCCAGTTTCTGGCGATACAGGCTGACGAAATCCACCGGATCGATCAGCAGCGGCGGGAAACCGCCGTCGCGTACCGCCGTCGCGACGATTTCACGCGCGAACGGGAACAGCAGCCGCGGGCATTCGATCATCACCAGCGGATGGATGTTTTCCTGCGGCACATTGGTGATGCGGAAGATGCCGGCGAAGGCGAGATCGAAGCTGAACAGCAGCGTGCCGGGAATGTCGGCCTTGCCTTCGATCTTGAGCACGACTTCGAAGTCGGTCTGCGTGAGCGGCGCGACATTGACGTTAATCTGAATATTGATGGCGGGGTTTTGCTGCCCCGAATTGAGCGAACGCGGTGCGTTCGGATTCTCGAAGGAGAAATCCTTGATGTACTGCGCCAGGACATTGAGCTGCGGCGGATTGTCCTGCGGGTTGTTCTGCGCCGGTGCCTGCGCCTGTCCGCCATTGGTCGTCGTCATGAACGTTGCCCACTAAATCGTGATAACCGGCGGTTGGCTAACATAGGGTCCGGGATGGAACAAGGATGCGCGGGTTTCAGCGCTTTTCACCCGGAGTGCGCTGATCGGTGAGTCTTTCCTCCGGCACCTGACGCCATTCGCCCGGCTTGAGATCGACCACGCCGTCGCCGCCGCCCGCGGTTTGGGCATGGCGCTGGATTGCGCTCAGGATGGTTTTGCCGAGCCACAGCCGCAGCGGCGGAATCAGCAGCATCAGCCCCATCAGGCCGGTGATAAAGCCCGGCAGTAACAGAAGAATTCCAGCCACCAGCGTGAGGAACCCGCTGGCGTCGGCCTGCAGGCTGGCGATGCGGTTTTCGCCCAATGTGGCCCGGTAGCGCTCGATATGGCCGCCGCCCGCGTACCGAAGTACCAGTGCGCCGGTCAGCGACATGCCCACGAGCAGCAGAAAAGCCGGCCCCAGGCCGATTGCCGCGGCCATCACGATGAATACCGCCAGTTCCACCGCGGGCATGGCGAGAAGGGCAAAGAGAAGCCATTTTGCTGTGATCATTGGAGTTGTGCTCAAGCCATTCGCGTTGTTGGCGTGGGGGACATGATCGTTTACCATCTTGGCGAAGGCACAACACCGCGCTCGTTGACCGGCATGGGCCTATGGATCAGCGCGGCCGCGTGCTTACATAGTAGCGGTGGAACCGGCCTCGTTACCGCGAATTTGCGTATAGGCCGCCCTCTGATTTCGTCGTACTCAACCTGACGGCTGCGGAGAGCAACCGAAACGTGTTCGATATCTACACCATCATTTTCCTGGCGCTCGCAGTGTTCATCTTCCTGCGCCTGCGCAGCGTGCTCGGCCAGCGCACGGGGCGGGAGCGTCCGCCCTACGATCCGTTCACGGCGCGCGAGCCGGTGCGGCCCGCGGGCGAGAAAGTCGTCTCGCTGCCGAACCGCGCCACCGAAGCATCGGCGAAACCGGTTGAGCCCGTTGAACCGGGCGAGCGCTGGAAGGGAATTGCGGCGGCCGGGTCTCCCGTCGCCGCCGGTCTCGACGCCATCGCCGCCGCGGATCCGAATTTCGACGCCAACCATTTCGCCACCGGCGCGCGCCAGGCCTATGAGATGATCGTCACGGCATTTGCCGACGGCGACCGCCGCACGCTGCGCAATCTGCTCTCTCGCGACGTGGCGGAAGGCTTCGAGCATGCGATCACCGAACGTGAATCGCGCGGCGAGACGGTCGAGAGCAAATTCGTCTCCATCGATTCAGCCGACATCACCGCCGCCGAACTGCGCGTCCGTAATGCGCAAATCACCGTGCGGTTCGTTTCGCAATTGGTCTCGGTGACGCGCGACAAGACCGGCAAGGTGATCGACGGCAACGCGGAAAAAGTGACCGACGTCACCGACGTGTGGACCTTTGCGCGCGATTTGTCCTCGCGCGATCCGAACTGGAAGCTGGTCGCCACCGAAGCCGGACAATAATCGGGAGCCGGCGGTGGCGGTTCGTTCGCGTTTCACCACTCCACGTCTTGCCGCCGCTCTCGGATTTTTCGCCGCGACGATGACGCCTGCCGCGGGGCAGGAGACGAACGCCGCGCCGGCGCCGATAAAATTCGCCAACGCGCAGATCGAACCGCTGAGCTTCAGCGGAATTGACGGCTGGGCCACCGACGATCACGCCATCGCTTTTTCGGCTTTCCTGAAAAGCTGCAAGGCCATTCTCAACGGCACCAAGGCGTCACGCGCCGCGCGCCCGGTTTTCGCTGCGCTCTATGAAGTATGCCAGCGCGCGGAGGCTGCCTGTGTCTCGGGCCCGCTCAATGCCGCGCAGGCGCGCGCTTTTTTCGAGGAAAATTTTCGCCCTGTCCGCATCGCGCCGCTTGGCGAGAATAACGGTTTCCTCACCGGCTATTACGAGCCGGTGGTCGAGGGCGCGCGCTATCCGAGTTACGATTACAGTGTTCCGCTTTACCGCAAGCCGTCGAATCTCGCGGCGGCGGGCGCGCGTAAACTGGCGGCGGCGAGTTTTCCCAACGCGGGCAAGATCGGCCGCAAGTTCGGACGGCGAAAGCTGCTGCCGTATTACGACCGCACCGAAATCGAGGAAGGCGTGCTGGCCGGGCGCGGGCTTGAGATTTGTTATCTGAAAGATCCCATCGATGCGTTCTTCGCGCAGATACAGGGCTCGGCGCGAGTGAAGCTCGATACCGGGCAGACGCTGCGCGTGAATTACGAAGCGCATAACGGCTTGCCGTACACGGCGGTGGGAAAATTCCTTATCGACCGCGGCATCGTCACCAAGGAAGAGATGTCGATGGACCGCATCCGGAACTGGATGGTGGCCAATCCGGAAGAGGGCAAGGAATTGCGGCGCAAGAACCGCTCGTTCGTATTCTTCCGCGAAACCGGCTTGGCGGAAGAGGATGAACCGGTCGGCGCGCAGGGCGTTCCGCTCACCACCGGGCGCTCGATCGCGGTCGACAAGTCGATTCACGTTTACGGCACGCCGTTCTGGATCGACGCGGATTTGCCGATCGACAGCGAAAAACCTGAAACGAAATTCCAGCGGCTGATGATCGCGCAGGACACCGGCTCGGCGATCGTCGGGCCCGCGCGCGCGGATATCTATTTCGGCTCCGGTGAAAAGCTCGGCAGCATTGCCGGCCGCATCAAGCAGCCGGGGCGCTTCGTCATGCTGGTGCCGAACAAACTCAATCCGGTAGCGACTGTGCAGATACCCCTGCCGCCGCCGCGCCCGACCGCCGCCGATCCGAAGGAAGGCGAGAAGCGCTACGCCGACGAGGTCGCCGAGATCGTGCAGCCTTTAATCAAGCCTGCGGCAACCGCCGCCACGGTCGTCGATGTCCCGCTGCCGAAGCCGCGTCCGAAAGCGGCGCCGGAGCGCACATGAGCGGCGACGGCGGGCGGCGCAAGCTCACCGACGACGAGCGGGTGTTGTGGACGACCTTCACCAAGGCCATCGAGCCGATCAGCCGGACAAAGAAAATAGAATCCGCTGCGCCGCCGCTCGTCCCGGCGGTGGAGAGCGTAAAGCCGCGCGCGGCAAAACCCGTGGCGCAGCCCGCGCCGCGTAAGGCCGAGCCGCCGCCGCGCAAGCCGGAACCCGCGCTCGCGCCTTTGGGACGCCGCATGAAGCAGCGGGTCGCGCGCGGCAAGGAATCGATCGACGGGCGGCTCGATTTGCACGGGCTGACGCAAGAGGAAGCGCATGAAGCTCTCGGGCGCTTCCTGCATTCGGCCAGCTTGCGGCAGGCGAAGCTGGTGCTGGTGATTACGGGAAAAGGCCGCGGCGGCGAACCCGGCGTGCTGCGCCGCCAGGTGCCGCTTTGGCTAAAGCTGCCGGAGTTCCGCGATCTCGTGATCGGCTTCGAGACGGCTGCGATTGGACACGGCGGCGAAGGCGCGCTTTATGTGCGTGTCCGCCGCACGCGCGGCGCGGCGGAGTTTTAATTCCGCTTGATGAACGTGCCGTTCTGCAGCTCGGCCACCGCCTGCTTTAACTCAGCCTGCGTGTTCATCACGATCGGCCCGTACCACGCGACTGGTTCCTGGATCGGCTTGCCCGACACCAGCAAAAAGCGGATGCCTTTATCTCCGGCCTGCACCGTCACTTCATCGCCGCTGTCGAACAGCACGAGCGAGCGGTCGCCCGTCATCTCGCGCGTGACAATCTCCCGGCCATCAACCTGCTTTTCGGTCAGCACGCCTTGCGGTGACGACGCGGCGCGGAAATTTCCCGAACCTTCGAACACATAAGCGAAAGCGTGGCGCTCGGTTTCGACTTTGAGCGTATTGCGTTTTCCCGGCGGCACGAAGACATCGAGATAACGCGGATCGGCCGCGACGCCTTCCACAGGGCCGCGCTTGCCCCAGAACTCGCCGCACACGACGCGCACGCGCGTGCCGTCGTCATCGGTGATTTCAGGAATTTCGGGAGCCTTGATGTCCTGATAGCGCGGCGCCGTCATCTTCAATGCCGACGGCAAGTTAGCCCACAGTTGGAAGCCGTGCATGCGGCCCTGCGCGTCACCCTGCGGCATTTCCTGATGCATGATGCCGCGTCCCGCCGTCATCCACTGCACGTCGCCGGCGCCGAGCGAGCCCTGATTGCCGAGGCTGTCGCGATGCTCGACATCGCCCGCCAGCACATACGTAATTGTTTCGATGCCGCGATGCGGATGCCACGGAAATCCGGCGAGATAATCCTGCGGATTATCGTTGCGGAAGTCGTCGAGCAGCAAAAACGGATCGAACTCGTCGGTCTTGCCGAAACCGAAGGCGCGGCGAAGCTTCACGCCGGCGCCTTCCATCGTGGGCGTGGATTCGACGATTTGTTTCACGGGACGGACGGACATGACACTTTCCTCTCGGAAAAATACTCAGGCAGCGCGTTGAGCGCGCGTAGGTGCGAACTTGGCGACCAGCGCCGCGAACTGATCGAGATAAGCCTGCAAGAATGTTCTCGCCGCTTCGTCTGCGATCTCTCCGTTGGCGCCGATCAGCTCGGGCTTGAATGCAATATACGCCTCGCCGCCCATCACCAGAACACCCAGCACGCCAAGGATCTGCCGCAAGTGCGCTTGCGCGACTGCGGTGCTGATCGCGCCCGGCGACGTGCCGGTGATCGCGGCGGGTTTGCCGCCCCATGAATTCTTGCCGTAAGGGCGCGCGCCCCAGTCGATGGCGCTCTTGAGCACCGCCGGGATCGAGCGGCTGTGCTCGGGCGTCACGAACAAAAATCCATCGGTGGCGGTCAGTTCGGATTTGAAGCGCGTCACGCTTTTCGGCATGTCGGCTTCGAGATCCTGGTTGTAGAGCGGCAGATCGTCGATCTGCACGAAACTGAACGTGAATTGGCCGGCGCCAAGTTTGGCCAGCGCCTGCGCGAATTTGCGATTGAGCGATTCGCGGCGATTGCTGCCGACGATGATGCCGATCTTGAATTTTTCCATGGCGCGGTTACCTTGGTTACTTATTGATACCAAGGCTAGATAAATGACCAAGCGGCAAAGACAAGAAGGCACATCGCGTATACCGAGGAACCTCGAAGTGCCCGAGGATTGCCGGGCGGTCAGCGAAGTGCTCGCGCGGGTCGGCGACAAATGGACCGTGCTGGTCGTCTCAACGCTGGGCGAGGGGCCGAAGCGCTTCAACGAATTGCGCCGCGCGCTGGGCAGCATCTCGCAGCGCATGCTCACCTTGACGCTGCGCGGGCTGGAACGCGACGGGCTGGTCACCCGCACGGTGTTCCCGGCCATTCCGCCGCGCGTCGAATATGAATTGACGAAACTCGGGCGATCGCTGCTCGAGCCGGTCAGCGCCATGAGTGCCTGGGCGCTGCGCAACCGTCCGGCGATTCAGGAATCCCGTCGGCGCTTCGACGCGATTACAAAATAAAGCGCGAGAGGTCGGCGTTCTTGGCGAGATCGCCGATGTGCTTGTGCACGTAAGCGGCGTCGATCTTCACTTTTTCGCCGGAGCGGTCGGGCGCTGCGAACGAGATTTCATCGAGCACGCGCTCCATGACCGTCTGCAAACGCCGGGCGCCGATATTCTCGACGCTGCCGTTCACCGCCACCGCCACGTCGGCGATGGCGTCGACTGCATCCGGCGTGAACTCCAGCGTCACGCCTTCGGTCGCCAGCAGAGCAACCGTCTGTTTGATCAGCGATGCCTCTGGCTCGGTAAGGATGCGGCGGAAGTCGTCGCGCGTGAGCGCCTGCAACTCGACACGGATCGGCAGGCGGCCTTGCAGTTCGGGCAACAAATCCGAGGGCTTGGCGATGTGGAACGCGCCCGACGCAATGAATAAAATGTGGTCGGTCTTCACCGGGCCGTGTTTGGTGTTGACGGTGGTGCCTTCGATCAAGGGCAGCAGATCGCGTTGCACGCCCTCGCGCGACACGTCGCCGGTCATGCGTCCCTCGCGCGCGCAAATCTTGTCGATCTCGTCGAGGAAAACGATGCCGTTTTGCTCCACGACCTTGATCGATTCCTGAATGAGCTGATCGTTGTCGAGCAGCTTGTCGGATTCCTCGTTGATCAGGATGTCGTGCGACTCATGCACGGTGACGCGGCGCGTCTTGGTGCGCCCGCCGCCCAATTTGCCGAAGATGTCACCGAGGGAAACCGCGCCCATCTGCGCGCCCGGCATGCCGGGGATTTCGAACATCGGCATTCCGCCGCCGCCGGCCTGCACTTCGATTTCGATTTCCTTGTCGTTGAGCTCGCCTGCGCGCAACTTGCGGCGGAAGCTTTCCTTCGTCGCCGGGCTGGCGGCCGGTCCGGTGAGCGCATCGACCACGCGCTGCTCCGCCGCCTGTTCGGCGCGTGCCTGCACGTCTTTCCGCTTTTTCTCTCGCGTCAGTGCGATGGAGATATCGACCAGGTCGCGCACGATCTGTTCCACGTCGCGGCCGACATATCCGACTTCGGTGAATTTGGTGGCTTCGACTTTCAGGAACGGCGCGCCCGCGAGCCGCGCCAATCGGCGCGCGATCTCGGTCTTGCCGACGCCGGTCGGGCCGATCATCAGAATGTTTTTCGGCAGCACTTCCTCGCGCAGCCGGTCGTCGAGTTGCAGCCGCCGCCAGCGATTACGCAAGGCGATGGCGACCGCGCGCTTGGCATCGCCCTGTCCGACGATGAAGCGATCGAGTTCGGAAACGATTTCGCGCGGAGAGAAGTCGGTCACGTTTTCAAGGTCTCAATTGTTACGTTACGGTTGGTGTAGACGCAGATGTCGGCGGCGATATCGAGCGACTTGCGCACGATCCCTTCCGCGTCGAGCGGCCCGTCGAGCAGCGCGCGCGCGGCGGCGAGCGCGTAATTGCCGCCAGAGCCGATGCCGGCAACGCCGGCTTCGGGTTCGAGCACATCGCCGGTGCCGGTGAGCACCAGCGACACCTTTTCGTCGGCGACGAGCATCATGGCTTCGAGGCGGCGCAGGTAGCGGTCCGTGCGCCAGTCCTTGGCGAGTTCGACCGCGGCGCGCAGCAGCTGGCCGGGATATTGCTCGAGCTTGGATTCCAGCCGCTCGAACAGCGTGAAGGCGTCGGCGGTGGCGCCGGCAAAGCCGCCGATCACGTCGCCCGATCCTCCCGAAGCTTTGCCGAGGCGGCGGACTTTCTTGGCATTGGCCTTGATGATGGTCTGGCCGATCGACACCTGGCCGTCGCCGCCAATGGCGACGATGCCGCCCTTACGGACGGTGAGAATAGTCGTGCCGTGCCAGGATGATGATGATGATGCTTCGTTTGTCGGCATACGCATTACCCCCGCGTTGCCGGTGATCTAAGTATGGGCGCGCGTAATTGCAAAGCCCTCGCGGTTTCAGGCAGGTGCTATAGAATTACCGGCTGATATTTCAGGGTCATGAGAATGCGTGCAGCGTATTTGTGTGTGCTGATGGTGTGTGTGGCCGTTGCTCCGGCGTCTGCCCAATCAGGCGCTGTCGGCGGCTCGATCGGGAAACAGGGCAAGTCGGCAAGCGGCAGTATGGACCCTGCTCCCGCCCCCGCCCCCGCTCCGGCGAGGCCGCGCATTGCGCCGGTGCCGCGCGAGAGCACAAGTGCATGCGGCCGCAGTCCGGTCGGCTCCTGGTCCTCGTCGGCGGGCGTCGGCACGTTCGTCATGACATTAAATGCCAACGGAACGGCATCGACGGACAATGGTTTTACCGGCCGCTGGAAATGCTCTGGCGGTTCTTATCTGGTGACCTGGCATACGGGCTCGACCTCAACGGTCAGCGTTGGCGGGGACGGCAGAACGATCAGTGGCACATCCGGTGCGTTCGGCGTCGGCTATAGCGGAACGCGCCAGTAGCGAATCCGGCAAACCCCTGATAAAAGGCGCGCGATCAGCCCGGAAGGCTCGTTTTCATGCGCAAGGCCACCGTGAAGCGCAAGACCAAGGAAACCGACGTGGAGGTCTCAATCGACCTCGACGGCGAGGGCCGCTCGTCGATTGAAACCGGTATCGGCTTCCTCGACCACATGCTCGATCTGCTCGCGCGCCATTCGCGCATCGACATCACGGTGAAGGCGAAGGGCGATCTGCATATCGACGACCACCACACTGCGGAGGACACCGGCATCGCGCTGGGCCAGGCGGTGAAGCAGGCGCTTGGCGACATGAAGGGCATCACGCGTTACGCCGATGTGCACGTGCCGATGGACGAGGCCCTCACGCGCGTTGCCATCGATATTTCCGGCCGTCCGTTTCTGGTGTTCAGGGCGGAGTTCGTGCGCGACAAAGTCGGCTCGTTCGACACTGAATTGGTGCAGGAATGGTTTCAGGCGTTCGCGATGAACTCCGGGATCACTTTACACGCCGAGACACTATATGGGTCGAACGACCACCACATCGCCGAGTCCTGCTTCAAGGGCCTGGCGCGTGCGCTGCGCGCGGCGGTCGCGATCGATCCACGCGCCAAGGGCGAAGTGCCGTCCACGAAGGGCACGCTCGGCGGATAGTTCTCTTGATACCTCCCCCAAAAAGGGGGAGATCGCGCGCTCTAGCGCGCGGGTGGGGGTCGCGAGCAGTATGACCCCACCCCGAACCGCAAAGCGGTTCGACCCTCCCCTGAAAGGGGAGGGATGAAGTAAAGGTACATTGATGTCCGTCTACACCGTTCACCAACCGCCGTTACGTAAAGGCGAGACCGCGCCCGACCCGGAGCGCTTCGTTTTCGTGCGCGACGGATTCTATTTTTGGGCTTTCGTGCTTACCCCGATCTGGATTTTGCGCTATCGGCTCTGGCTGGTGCTGCTGCTTTACGTTTTGCTGAGCGTGACGATCGGCTACGGGCTCTCGCGGCTGGGCGCGCCCGGCGTCGTGAAATTTCTGGTCACTGCGTTGCTCGGACTGCTGATAGGCTTTGAGGCGGCGACGCTGAGGCGCTGGACGTATCAACGCCGCAAGTGGAAGACGCTCGGCATCGTCGTTGGCGACGACCATGAATCCGCCGAACGGAGATTCTTTTCGGCATGGGTGGAGGCGCAGGAAGCTGAGCGTCCCGCGCCGGTCCCCGAACGCTTGCCTACCGTGCCGGTGCGGCGCGGACCGCCGACCGGCTCCGACGTCATCGGGCTTTTCCCGGAGCCGGGAGCGCCGCGATGAGCGTCGTTATCGTGGACTATGGTTCAGGCAATCTGCACTCGGCGGCAAAAGCGTTCGAACGCGCCGCGCGCGAGGGCGAGCACGATCAGCCGATTATCGTGACGAGCGATCCTGAGCAAGTTTCGCGCGCCGACCGCGTTGTTCTGCCGGGCGTCGGCGCATTTGCCGATTGCCGGCGCGGGCTCGATGCCATCCCCGGCATGATCGATGCGCTGGAGCAGACCGTGCGCGGCAAAGGCCGTCCGTTTTTCGGCATTTGCGTCGGTATGCAATTGATGGCCGAACGCGGGCGCGAATATCAGGTCACTCCCGGACTGGGTTGGATTTCCGGCGAGGTTGACAAGATCGCGCCGTCCGATCCGGATTTGAAAATTCCGCACATGGGCTGGAATACGCTCGACGTGGCGAAGCCGCACCCGCTGCTGGAAGGAATACAAGTTGGCCCGAAGGGCCTGCACGCTTATTTCGTGCACTCCTATGCGCTCAATCCTTCGCACCGCGGCGATCTCGTCGCACAGGCGGATTACGGCGGGCCGGTGACGGCCATCATCGGGCGCGACAACATGGTCGGCACGCAATTCCACCCGGAGAAAAGCCAGAAGCTCGGGCTCGCGCTGATCGCAAACTTTTTGAAATGGATGCCGTGATTTTATTTCCCGCCATCGATCTGAAAGAGGGCCTCGCCGTCCGGCTCGAACAGGGCGACATGGCGCGCGCGACCGTCTTCCATCGCGATCCGGCGCAACAGGCGCAGGCGTTCGAGATCCAGGGCTTCAAGCATTTGCACGTGGTCGATCTCGACGGCGCCTTTGCCGGCAAGCCGATGAACGGTGCCGCGGTCGAGCGGATTCTCAAAACTGTGAGCATGTGCGTGCAGCTCGGCGGCGGAATTCGCGACATGGCGACGGTTGAGGCGTGGCTGGAGAAAGGCGTCAACCGCGTCATCATCGGCACCGCGGCGGTACGTAACCCCGCGCTGGTGAAAGAGGCCGCGAAGAAATTTCCCGGCGGGATCGCCGTCGGGCTCGATGCGCGCGACGGCAAGGTGGCGGTTGAAGGCTGGGCGGAAACGTCGGAACTCTCCGCGCTCGATATTGCGCGGCGTTTCGAGGACGCCGGCGTCGCCGCCATCATCTATACCGATGTGACGCGTGACGGCATGCTCACGGGATTGAATCTCGATGCGACGATTGCATTGGCCGAAGCGGTGTCTATCCCCGTCATCGCATCGGGCGGATTTGCTTCGCTTGACGATGTGAAGGCGCTGCTGGCGCCGCGAGCGAAAAAGCTTGCCGGCGCCATTGCGGGCCGCGCGCTCTATGACGGCCGGCTGGACGCGGCGGAAGCGCTCAAGCTTATCCGCGCGGCGCGGACGAATTAGCGCATGTTCAAGGTCCGCGTCATTCCTTGCCTCGACGTGAAAGATGGCCGCGTGGTGAAGGGCGTCAACTTCGTCAATCTGCGCGACGCCGGCGATCCGGTGGAGGCTGCCATCGCTTACGACGCCGCCGGCGCGGATGAGCTGACATTCCTCGACATCACCGCGAGTCACGAAAATCGCGACACGATTTTCGATGTTGTGACGCGCACGGCAGAAGCCTGCTTTATGCCGCTGACGGTAGGTGGGGGCGTGCGCGGCGTTGACGATATTCGCAAGCTGCTCGCCTGCGGCGCCGACAAGGTCTCGATCAACACCGCGGCTGTGAACCGGCGTGCTTTTGTGAAAGAGGCTGCGGAAAAATTCGGCGATCAATGCATCGTTGTGGCGATCGACGCCAAGAAAGTTTCCAAGCCGGGTGAAAAAGACCGCTGGGAAATCTTCACCCATGGCGGCCGCAACCCGACCGGCCTCGATGCCGTCGAATACGCGCGCGAAGTCGTCACTTTGGGGGCAGGCGAAATTTTGCTCACCTCGATGGACCGCGACGGCACCAAATCCGGCTACGACATCGCGCTTACCTGCGCGGTGGCGGATGCGGTGCCGGTGCCTGTCATCGCGTCGGGCGGCGTCGGTACGCTCGATCACATGGTGCAGGGGATTCGCGATGGCCACGCCACAGCGGTGCTGGCGGCCTCGATCTTTCACTTCGGCGAACACACCGTGCGCGAAGCCAAGCAGTACATGGCGAAATCCGGCCTTCCCATGCGGCTCGATCCGTGAGCCTAAGGGTGCTAAGAGCGCGCCAGAATCGCAGGCCCAAATGAGCAAATTCACGTTGCACGATCTCGAAAAACGCGTGCAGGAGCGCGCCAAGGCGAGCGCCGATGAATCCTATACGCGCGCGCTGCTGGACAAGGGCGTGGAGCACTGCGCCAAGAAGCTCGGCGAGGAGGCGGTCGAGACCGTCATGGCAGCCGTGCAGGAAGATCGCGGCCGCCTGATCGCGGAATCCGCCGATCTGCTCTACCATCTGCTGGTGGTGCTTGAGGCGCGCGGCATCACGCTGGCCGAAGTCGAAGCGTTGCTGGCCGAGCGCAGCAAGCAGTCCGGGCTGACCGAAAAAGCTTCGCGTCCGCGCTGACGCAGCCGCGCAAAGGGCATGTGATGGAGCAGCGCACCGAAGAAGTCCTCTCGCCCTATCGCGCATTTTCCCGCGCGCAGTGGGCGGCGTTGCGCGAAGACACGCCGATGACTCTCGCGTCGGCGGAAGTCGCGCGCCTGCGTTCGGTGCACGACCGGCTCGACATGAAAGAGGTCGAGGAAATTTATCTGCCATTATCGCGCCTGCTCTCGCTTTACGTCGCGGCGACGCAGCGGCTGTTCCGTGCGCAGGAGCGCTTCCTCGGCACCGGCGAAGCGAAGATGCCGTTCATCATCGGCGTTGCGGGTTCAGTGGCGGTCGGCAAGTCGACGACTTCGCGCGTGCTGCAGGCGCTGCTGGCTCGCTGGACCAATGTGCCGAAGGTCGATCTCATCACCACCGACGGCTTTCTCTATCCCAACGCCATTCTCGAGCGCGAAGGGCTGATGGAAAAAAAAGGGTTCCCCGAAAGCTACGATCTGCCGGCGCTGTTGCGTTTCCTCTCCGACGTGAAAGCGGGGCGCCGCCCCGCACGAGCGCCGATCTATTCGCATCTCGTTTATGACGTGATGCCGAACGAATGGGTGGAGATCGATCGCCCGGACATTCTCATCGTCGAAGGGTTGAATGTTTTGCAGACCGGTCGCCTGCCGAAGGATGGCAAGGCGATTCCCTTCGTGTCGGATTTTTTCGACTTTTCGGTTTACATCGACGCCGCCGAAGCGGTGCTGATGTCGTGGTACGTCGATCGCTTTCTGACCCTGCGCGGCACGGCGTTCGCCGATCCGAAATCCTATTTCCACCGCTACTCGAATTTGTCCGACAAGGAAGCGGCGGAAACCGCGACCTCGATCTGGACTCGGATCAACCTCGTCAATCTGCACGACAATATTCTGCCGACGCGTCAGCGCGCCGACTTGATCCTGCAGAAAGGCGAAAATCACATGGTCGAGGAAGTGGCGCTGCGCCGGCTGTAGATTTTATGCCGCGTTTTGCGCCGGGTCGGGAACGCTGAAGCGCTCGATATAACGCTCCTTGATGGCGCTTACTGGCAGCACGATCAGCACGTCGGTGGTGCCGAACTCGCGGTCGATCACAGCGCCCTCGCCGATATAGGCGCCGAGCCGCAGATAGCCCTTCACCAGCGGCGGCAGGATGCGCAGCGCCGCCTTCGGATCGATTGCTTCCTTCGAGAGCCGGTTCATTTCGACATAGCGTTCGGGCAGCGCTTGGGCGCGCCAGGCGTCCGGCGCGTGAGCGTAGTGATGCAAAAAGGACAGCGGCAGCGCGAGCGTTTCCGGGTCGGTGCCGTCGAGAGAAGCGCAGCCGATCATGACGTCGAGCCGGTTTAGGCTCACATAGCGCCAGATTCCCTGCCACAACAGTTCGACCGTGCGCTTGTTGCGATACGGTGCGAGCACGCATGAGCGGCCGAGTTCGAGAAATTGCAGGCCGGGGTGGCGCGCGATCAGGCTGCCGATATCGAATTCGCTGGCGCTGTAGAAGCCGCCATACTCCTCGGCGAGATGCTGCCGCAGCAGTCGATAGGTGCCGACCACAACAGGCTTTCCGTCGCTGCCTTCATGATCGAGCACCAGCAAGTGATCGCAGATCGCGTCGAAGCCATCGACATCGCGCCGTGCGAACAGCCGGCCCGGATCGGCGATGGCGGAGCCTTCCTGATAGAAAACGCGATAACGTAATTTCTGCGCCTGACGAACTTCGGCGGCGGTCTGCGCGAGCCGGACTTCCAGCGAGCCGATCCGGCCAAGCGATTCCATCGGATGATGTGTGCGCGTGGCCCAGGTTTGCAGCCCGCCATAGGCCTGCAACGCAGGAAGCAGGCCGGGGACGCCGGGACGCGGCGAGCGAGTGAACAGCCTGCGCGGTGAAATCGCGAGGTCGCTGCTTGGCATGAAGTTTCTGTCCTCTACCGGCAAGTCCGCTTTGCCGGTTCAACAAAAAAGTCCGGCGAATCGACATGCGACAACCACCGGGCCCCCTACAACATGGGCTTTATACCAATTTATGACAATGTTTGGAATGCGGCCTTGTCGCCTTTGCAGACTTGGGCAGCAAATTTACATGGCGGATATGGTCAAAAACCTATGCAGCAAGCGAGGCTGTGGCCAATCCGGGGACGGAAGCGAGTGTTTCCGCCAGTCTTTCACGGTCGAGCGGTTTCACGAGAAACGCGTCCATTCCTGCTTTCAGGCAGGTGTCCCGGTCTTCGGTGAAGGCATTGGCCGTGAGTGCTACGATCAGGGTGCGCTTCGATCCGTCTTCCGCTTCGGTGGCGCGGATGCGGCGGGCGGCTTCCAGCCCATCGACACCCGGCATGTGCACGTCCATGAAGACGAGATCGTAGGGCGCACCGGCGGCACGCGCAGCCAGCCACGTCTCATACGCAGCCTGTCCGTCGGTGGCGATGGTCGGGCGGTGGCCGAGACGCGCGAGCAGCGCGCGCGCGAGCAGCGCGTTGATCTCGTTATCCTCGGCGACGAGAATCGAAAGCCCTTTGCCGGCAGACGCAGCGGGAGAGGAAATTTCCGCGGCAGCTTCGCTGGCGGGATGCTCGAACAAACTTTCAGGGCGCAAGCGCGCGGCGAGTGAAATCGCGCGCACCGGCTTGACCAGATATCCCGTGAAGCCGAGCTGCTTGAGCGACGGCAGCTCGTGACGGTCGGCGGGCGTGATCAGCACGATGCGTGGGCCGGTTTGCGTTGCGCTCGTGTCCTTGAATATCCCGGTCATGGCGCTAGCGCGTGCGTAGTCCACCAGCACTGCGTCCCAGTGCCGCTCCGGCAGCACGGCGGTGGCGACCTGCTCATCCGGCACAATGCAGGCTTTGGCGCCCCAGCGGGTGAGCCGCCGCGCCAGCAACTCCGCTTCGATGGCGGCTTCGGCGACAATGAGCACCGCCATGCCGTGCAAGTTGGGCACCGCGAATTCCTCATCGTATGCATCCACCGCGCGCGGCAGCGTGACGGCGACCGTGAACGTCGAGCCTGCGCCGGGCGTGCTCTTGACGCCGATGCGCCCGTTCATGCGCTCGACGATGCGCTTGGAGATTGCAAGTCCCAAACCCGTGCCGCCGAATTTGCGCGTGGAGCCGCCGTCGGCCTGCTCGAATTCGTGGAACACGCGCGCCTGATCCTCGGCGTTCATCCCGATGCCGGTGTCGCGCACCTGGAAATTCACCTCACCCGGCCAGATGCCCGGTTCGACGATGACGGCGACGCCGCCTTTTTCGGTGAACTTCACGGCGTTGCCGGCAAGATTGAGCAGCACCTGCCGCAACCGCGCGGCATCGCCCACCACGCGCTCGGGCAGCCGCTCGTCCACGAAGGACGCGATCTCGATGCCTTTGGCCTGCGCGCGCGGCGCAAGAAGCTCAACGGCTTCCTCGACCAGCGATGAAAGCGCGAACGGGCGCGCTTCGAGATCGAGTTTGCCGGCTTCGATCTTGGAGAAGTCGAGAATTTCCTCGATCAGCGAGAGCAACGTTTCGCCGGAAGTTTTCGCCGCCTTGGCATAGGTTTTTTGTTCGGGCGTGAGCGCCGTATCGAGCAGCAAATCGGACATGCCGAGCATGCCGTTGAGCGGCGTGCGGATTTCGTGGCTGACCATCGCGAGGAAGCGCGACTTGGCGCGGTTGGCGGCTTCCGCCTGGTCGCGCGCTTCGCCGAGCGCGCGTTCGGCCTCGGCGCGATCGGTAACGTCGCGGCCGACGCTTTGAACTTCGGTGCCGGTTTCGGTGCGCACGGCGACTTCGCGCCATGCGATCCAGCGCGCGTCCTCGCCGCCGGCGACCTTCTGATCGTGCACGCGCGTGCCATCGGTGAGCAGCGCCGGATCGCCCTGCTCAAGCACCTTGAGCATGGTCGCAGAGCCGAGCAGCTGTTCGCGGCTTTTGCCCGCGAGCGCACAGAATGCGTCGTTGGCATAAGTGATGCGCCCGGCGCCGTCACGGCGGACGATGACATCGCCCTGCGTCTCGAAGAAACTGCGCGCGCGCTCTTCCTGCTCGCGCAGCTCCCAATTGCGATCGGCCAGTTCCTCAATGCGGGCTTCGGCCTTGTGCAGCCGCGCGCGCAAGAGCCGCCGCCGGTAAGTGAGAAGCGCGATGATCGCGCAGGCAATGGCGAACAGCGCGCCTGTGCCGATGGCGTAAGTGTGCGGATTGTAGGACGAAGCCTTGAACTGAACGCCGGAGAGAAAGCCGACAGCCACCGAGACAGCGGTGAGCGTTCCGATTGCGGCGCGGCCGAACAATGCGGAGCGGCCGAAGGCGGCGTCCACCTTTTTCATAAAACCGGCGCGAGACCGCGTTTTCATCCGGATGCGCTCGTGTTGCTGCGATCAGGCCGTGCAAAGGCCTTCAAATCGCGACTGAATGTGCATTTGGCGCGTGGAATGTTGCGATTTTCTTCAACGTTGCGCGGTTGCCGGGCGGCGGCGCGAACGTGGTGAACGGGGAGTTAAGGACGCGAGGCCGAAGGGGTCAGTTGCGCCCGGCAACGTTGCGTTTATGCGTGGATTTCCACATCACGGCGAACAAGGCGGCGGCATCCTGATGGGAGAAATTCGCCGACCGCACAAAGATTTTGTGATCCGCCGGTTCGCTCGACAGGCTCACGGTTACGTCCGGCGCGCTCTCGGCGGCATCGACACGGATGGTTTTGATCGCGATGACGCCATTGCAGCTTGCGCCTTCGCCGCCGGAGAAATCGTCCACCAGCACGAAGTCCGCGGCGTCCGGATTGTCGACCAGCTGCATGCGAAGGTCGGGCTGCGATGCCGCGTTGTCGACGCGCACTTTATAATCCGCCGTCTTGCTGGACGAGAGCTGATAAGTGGTGGCGCCGGCGGTAAAGCACGGCCGCGGGCTGGACGTAAAGAATGTATGCGCCGCCGCGGCAGCCGCCGGAACGGCGACGAGAACAACCAGCAGCGCGGCAACGTGGACGCGTTTCATCGGCACTCTCGAACCCGGCAAGGGACAAAACGCGACGGCCGGATCGAGAGCACAATGAGGTACTACTCATTACCGCCTGATTAAAATGCGGACGAAACGATCTTACGCCGCGCGGCGCACTTCATCCGCCAGCGCGCGGTAGGACAGCGCTTCAGCGAGATGCACGCGGCCGACTTGGGTAGCGCCGTCAAGATCGGCGAGCGTGCGCGCCACCCGCAGCACGCGATGATATCCGCGCGCGGAAAGCCGCATCGCTTCGGTTGCGTCGCGCAGCAGCGCCATGCCGGCGCCGTCGGCGCGCACGACTTCTTCCAGTACCGGACTGTTGGCCTGCGAGTTTGTGCGCACATTAGGCATTCCAAGCGCTGCGTAGCGTTCGGCCTGAATGTCGCGCGCACGCGCGACGCGTAAAGCGACCTCGCGGCTGCCTTCGGTGGGCGGCGGCAAAATCAGATCGGCGGCGGTCACCGCCGGAACTTCAATGTGCAGATCGATGCGATCCAGAAGAGGTCCCGACAATCGTCCCTGATAATCCGCCGCGCAACGCACATTCGCTCCCCGTTTGCAGGTAAAGCCGGGATCGCTGGCGCGCCCGCAGCGGCATGGATTCATCGCGGCCACCAGCATGAAGCGCGCAGGGTAAGTTACGCGATGATTGACGCGCGCGATGGCAACTTCGCCGGTTTCCAGAGGCTGGCGCAGCGAGTCGAGCGCCTGTCCGGAGAATTCCGGAAACTCGTCGAGAAACAAAACGCCGTTATGCGCGAGCGATACTTCGCCCGGACGCGCGCGCAATCCGCCGCCGACCAGCGCGGGCATCGACGCCGAATGATGTGGCGAGCGGAACGGACGGCGGTTGGTAAGCGCGCCGCCTTCGATCTCGCCCGCGACCGAAGCGATCATCGATACTTCCAGCAGTTCCGGCGGCGAGAGCGGCGGCAGGATTGAAGGCAACCGCGCGGCGAGCATCGACTTGCCGGAGCCGGGCGGGCCAATCATCAGCAGATTGTGTCCACCCGCGGCGGCGACTTCGAGCGCGCGCTTGGCGCTCTCCTGTCCCTTGATGTCGGCGAGGTCGAGAGTTTCGTCTTCGATTTCGCGAACTTTCGGCTGCGGACGCGAGAGCACCTGAGTGCCCTTGAAATGATTGGCGAGCTGGATGAGCGATTGCGCGGCGACGAGTTCGATCTCAGGGCTGGCCCAGGCGGCTTCCGCGCCGCAATCCGCCGGGCAGATGAGACCTTCGCCGCGTCCGTTGGCGCCGATGGCGGCGGGCAGCACGCCGGCGACCGCGGCGATGGAGCCGTCGAGGCCGAGTTCGCCCAGCACGGTGAAACCGGAAACCGCGTCGTGCGGAATTGCGCCGATCGCCGCCATCAGGCCGAGCGCGATGGGGAGATCGTAGTGGCTTCCCTCTTTCGGCAGATCGGCGGGCGCGAGATTGATGGTGATGCGGCGCGCGGGAAGCGCCAGCCCCGATGCGACCAGCGCCGCGCGCACGCGCTCTTTTGCTTCGGAGACGGCCTTGTCGGGAAGGCCGACGATGTTGAAGGCGGGCAATCCGGGTGCGACCTGGACTTGCACATCGACGGCGCGGGCTTCGATGCCCTCGAACGCAACGGTCGTCACCCGCTGGACCATGCCCGCCCCAAACCGCCCGAAGGCCGCCTTTAAACGTGGAAAAGCCTACCCCAATCCGATTCGGCAAACAAGAACATTTGCAGAACAAAACGACTCGGCTAGAAACGGGTCAACGCAATGCAGGAGGCTCAAATGATCGATAAACGGATGCTGGAGCGGGAATTACGGCAAGCCCGGCTGGCTTTGATGGAAATTCAGGCCGCCGAGAGCGATATCCAGGAGATGCGGGACGACATGCAGCGGACTCACCGCGCCTGGCAGCAACTCGGATTGCTCGGCCGCGCATCGGCTTACGATCAGCATGAGAGACCCGCGCTGCAAGCGGCCTAGTTGATCTTTCGCGGGCACGTTTTGAGTCCATAATCGGCGGTCTCGATCGAAAGGCCTGCCGGTGGCCAACAACGATCTGCTCAAGCGGCTCGGTATCGCGCATCCCATCATTCAGGCGCCGATGGGCGGCGGCTTCACGCCGCCAGCTTTAGTGGCGGTCTGTTCGAATGCCGGTGCGCTCGGCTCATTGGGCGCGCCTTACATGTCGGGCGCGCAAATCACCGAGGCCGCCGCCGCGATCCGCAAGCTCAGTTCCAAACCATTCAACATCAACGTGTTCGCCGGCGGCTACGCGGCGAAGAACGATATCGATCCGGCGCCGATGCTGGCGCTGCTGGCTGAAATTCACGCATCTTACGGAATGCCGCCGCCGTCATTGCCGCCGCTGCCGTCATCGCCGCTTGCCGAACAGATCGACGCCGTGCTGCAAGCGCGTCCGGCGGTGTTCAGTTTTGCGTTTGGTATTCCGCCAAGCGGTTCCCTCGCACAAATGAAGACACTCGGCATTGTATTGCTCGGTACCGCGACGACGGTGGAAGAAGGCCGCCTGCTGGAAGCCGCCGGTGTTGACGTGGTGGTGGCGCAAGGCCTGGAGGCGGGCGCGCATCGCGGCACATTCACCGTTGCGTTCGAGGACGCGATGGTGCCGACGCTTGAACTGGTGCGCGGCATTACCGCCGTCGTGAAAATTCCGGTGATTGCGTCGGGCGGATTGATGGACGGGCGCGATATCGTTGCGGCGCTTAAGGCGGGAGCCGCCGCCGCACAACTCGGCACGGCCTTCATGCCGTGTCCTGAAGCGGGCACGCCGGCGGCGCACAAGCAGGCGCTGCTAGACGCGCGCAAGGACACCACCGTCGTAACGCGCGCATTCTCCGGGCGTCATGCGCGCGGGCTTACCAATGAATACATCCAGCGTTTCAAAGGCCGGGAGAACATCATCCTGCCGTTCCGCTTGCAGAACGATCTCACGCGCCCGATGCGAACCGAAGCCGCCAAACGCGGCGACGTCAAAAATCTTTCGCTGTGGGCGGGCACTGGCGTGGCGCGTTCGCGCGCGATGCCGGCGGAGGAGCTTGTGAGGACGCTGGTAGCGGAAATGCAGACGACTTGAGGCGCGGAAACTTATTTTCGTTTTGTCTCGATCTTGTCCCACACCATTGCCGCCACATCGGGGCCGCCGAGTTTCTTGATTGCGCGGATGCCGGTGGGAGACGTGACATTGATTTCGGTCAGCCAGCCGTCGATCACGTCGATGCCGACGAACAGCAGGCCGCGCTCGCGCAATGAAGGTCCGATGCGCGCGCAAATCTCGCGCTCGCGCGGCGTCAAGTCAGTCGCTTTCGGCGAACCGCCGCGCACCATGTTGGAGCGCAGATCGTCCGCCGCCGGCACGCGATTGACCGCGCCGCCCAATTCGCCGTCCACCAGGATGATGCGCTTGTCGCCCTGCTTCACCGCGGGCAGGAATTTCTGCACCACCCATTGTTCGCGAAACGTCGCCGCGAACAAATCATAGAGCGATCCGAAATTCAGATCATTGGCTTCGAGGCGGAAGACCGCTTCGCCGCCTTTGCCGTAGAGCGGCTTCATCACGATGTCGCCGTGCTCGGCGCGGAACGCCTTGATCTCGGCGAGGTCGCGCGTGAGCAGCGTCGGCGGCATCAGGTCGGAAAATTCCGTGACGAATATTTTTTCCGGCGCGTTGCGCACATTCGCGGGGTCGTTGACCACCAGCGTCTTGGGGTGAACGCGCTCCAGCAGATGCGTCGTGGTGATGTAGGCGAGATCGAACGGCGGGTCCTGGCGGAGCAGGATGGCATCGAAGCTGGTCAGCTCAACGCGCTTTGATTCGCCGAGGGTGAAATGGCTCCCCTCGGTGTCCTGAACCTTGAGGGCCTGCACGCTGGCGAAGATCCGGCCGCCAAGCTGGGCCAGCCGGTCGGGGGTGTAATAACTAAGCTTATGGCCCCGTTTTTGGGCCTCCAGCAGCAGCGCGAAGGTCGAATCGCCCGCGATTTTGATCCTTTCGATCGGATCCATCTGCACGGCAACATTCAGGCCCATGATGACCCTGCAATCGATGTGAAATAAGGAAAATAAGTCGTTAACATTTTACCGCCAAGATGCCCGCGCGGACCTGATCTTTCGGGGCTGGGGGCCTCTTATTGTGGCTTTGCCGAAGCTTTCAATAGCAGCCAAGCTCTACGCGATCTTTGCGCTGATGGCCACTATGACCGTCATGCTGGCGGCGTTGGCTTGGTTCAATGCCCGCGGTCACGCGGCGCTGACCGACGAATTCGAATCCGCCTATGCCGGCGCGCAGAACGTCGAGCGCGTGAACGGATTGATCTATGCCGTGGAGATGGAGATCCGCGGCATCTTCATGGTGTACGACGCCGATGACGCTGCCAAGCACGCGGAGTCGCTGGTCAAGGTCACCGATCGAGTCGCCTCGGTGGTTGCCGACTGGCAGATCAGCGTACGCGCGAGCGACGCCGCCTATTTCAGCAAGTTCGCCGTCCGCATTTCGCAATTTCTGGAATTCCCGCGCGAGATAGCGCGGCTCACCACCGAAGGCAATCCGGTTGCCGCGCGCGCCTATGGTGACACGAAAGCCGCCGAATCCGTCCGGAACGAACTCAACAAAGATTTGCAGGAGCTGAGTGAACTTTATTCCACCCGCGCCAAACGCATCTACTCGCAGATCGACAGCGGCATCGACCAGACCGCGGTGTGGTTCGGCATGCTGGCCTTCATGGCGCTCGCACTCGCGCTCTTCGGCGCGCTGCTGATATGGCGCTCGGTGGCGAGACCGCTGGAGCGGATTACGCGCGTCACCGAAACGGTCGCGGCAGGATCGCTCGATGCGTCGGTGCCGTATCGCCAGCGCAACGACGAGATCGGAGCGTTGGCGCGCTCGATCGCGGTGTTCCAGCAGGCGATGCGCAACAATGCCGATCTCAACCGCACCGTGATCCAGGACGCGGATCAGCGCGCCCGCCGGCAGGAACAGATGTCGGGCGAGATCGTGCGCTTCTCCGCCGAAGTGGAAGCCACGTTGTCGGATTTGGGCCGCATCTCCGATCAGATGCTGGCGGCATCGACGCAGCTCGCGGGCGTGGCCGATAACGCCGCGTTGAAAACCGCGAGTGCGTCCGCTGCTTCGCACGAGGCGTCGTCCAACGTGCGCGATATCGCCTCGGCGGCGGACGAGCTTGCTGCCTCGGTGAACGAGATCGACCGCCAGGTTTCGCAGTCGAACGCCATCGCCACCAAGGCGGTGGACGAAGCGGAGCGCACCAACCTTGCTGTGAAGGAACTCGACGAAGCTGCCGCGCGCATTGGCTCTGTCGTTCGCATGATCAATGACATCGCGGAGCAGACCAATTTGCTCGCGCTCAACGCCACCATTGAAGCCGCCCGCGCGGGCGAAGCCGGGCGCGGCTTTGCCGTGGTCGCCGGCGAAGTCAAAGCACTCGCGGGTCAGACCGGCCGGGCGACCGAGGAAATCGGCGCGCAGATCGCCGGCATGCAGCGCGCGACGCAGCGCTCGATCGAGGCGATCGGCGCCATCGAACAAACCATCCGGTCAATCGGCGATATCTCAGCCGCCATCGCCGCGGCGGTGACGGAACAGGGCGCTGCCACGCAGGAAATCGCGCGCAGCGTCGAAATCGCGGCGGAGCGCACGATGGCGACGGCGGGCGAAGTCGTTCACGTCGGCGAAGCCACCACCGAAACACGCTCCAGCGCGACGGCGGTGAAGAACGTGGCCGACGATCTTGGCCAGGTCGCGGGGCGCATCCGCTCTCAGGTCGATCAGTTCTTCGAGCGGCTTAGCGCCTAGGGTTTGGCGCCAAAAGTTTTCAGCTTTCCATTTCGAACGCCGCCGGAATGTGCCGGGGCCAGCGTCCGGGCGCGACCAGAATCGCGTCGAAGCGGATGTCCTGAATATTTTCGGGCGCGTGCGCGGCGAGCCATGCCTCGGCCGCCGCTGCGATGCGGCGCTGCTGCCGTGCGGTGAGCGATTCCGCCGCGTCGTCTAGCCGCGCGCGCGCCTTTACCTCGGCGAAAATCAGCAGGCGGCCGCGCCGCGCGACAATGTCGATCTCGCCGAGCGGGCTTTTCCAGCGCCGCGCCACGATGCGAAAGCCTTTGGCCATCAGCAAAGCGGCGGCCCGGCTTTCGGCGGAAATGCCGGTGCGAAACGCGGCGACGCGTTCCGGCCGCGGCGGCAAGCGGTCACTGCGCCGCGTCATCGCCGTCTGTCTTGGTGAGCGAGAGCGCGCGCTGATAAATTTCGCGGCGCGGGCGCCCGGTTGCGGCGGCGACTTCGCCGACAGCGTCTTTCACCGACACCCGCGACAGCGCGCTTTGCAACAGTACATCGATATCGCCGGCTTGCTCCTGTTCAGCTTCCGCGGGCGGTGCGACGATGATGACAATTTCGCCGCGTGTCTCTGCGCCGGCTTCATAGTGCCGCGCCAGTGACGCGAGATCGCCGCGCCGGACCTCCTCATGCAATTTCGTCAGCTCGCGGCAGACGGCGGCTTCTCGCGCCGGCAGCGCCGCGGCCAAGTCAGCAAGCGCATCGCCAAGCCGCGGCCCGCTCTCGAACAGCACCAGCGTCGACGGAATCCGCGCGAGTTCAACGATGCGTTTCTGCCGTGCGATTTGTTTGTTGGGAAGGAACCCTTCGAAGAAAAACCGGTCGGTCGGCAAGCCGGCGACATTGAGCGCCGCCAGCACGGCGGAAGCGCCGGGCAGCGCCGTCACCATGTGGCGCGCTTCGCAGGCCGCGCGCACGAGTTTGTAGCCGGGGTCCGACACCAGCGGCGTGCCGGCGTCGGACACCAGCGCGACCGCCGCGCCTTCCGCGAGCCTGGCCAGAATTTTCGGGCGTGCCTCGGAGGCGTTGTGCTCGTGATAGGGCGTGAGCGGCGTTGCGATGCCGTAATGGTCAAGCAGCTTGCGGGTGACGCGGGTGTCCTCGCAGGCGATCAGGTCGGCGGCGGCGAGAATTTCCAGCGCCCGCAGGGTCACATCGCGCAGGTTTCCGATCGGGGTGGCGACAAGATGCAGTCCGGGCGCCGCTGCCGGGGCCTCGATCTCATGTCCCGCCACCGCATAGCTCCTAGAGGAGCTTTTAGCGGCCTCGGGGCGTGTTTTGCTCGTAGCCATGCGGGGCACTGTAGACGCGGCGGGCGCGGGCGTCAGCAGCGTGAAATTCGTTATCTATTTCATTTACTTAACTTTTCGGCGACAATAGGCCTGAATAAAGCTATGAAATACTGCTGGTATTAGCCTGATACCAGCGAGGGGAGCGGCGATGTCAGGGGTGTTGCGTGGGGGGGTTCGTATGCCGGCGCGCGTCTGGCGGACGGCTCTATTCGCGGGCGTCATGGCCCTGCTGGCGGCTTGCAGCAGCACCTTCGATCAGTTGGGCTCCGGATTGCCCGAACAGCAGCCTACCCAGTTGCCGCCCGGCGCCGGTCCGCCGGCGATCGGCACCGGTCAGGTCAAAGTAGGCTTGCTGCTTCCGCTCTCCGCCACAGGCAATGCCGGCGTGGCGGCGATTTCGATG
>CAMDSH010000028.1 GCA_945907045.1 Rhizobium sp. Q54
GCTGAAGGTGCCTGGCTGAACCAGTTTGACGACGTTAGAATTCGACACGGCATATTACTCCTTCGGTGGAGAAGTGGAGGCTTCAACTACCCCCACGATATGCCGCCTTCCTGATCTACCCCGTCACCAACTTTCGACCATAGCTCACCAGCCGGGACTCAAAGCCTGCCTGGCTAAGAGCTTCCACGCCGGACCGGTAACACATGCACTCGTTGCTAAACGCCAGCATCGATACCGGGCTGTTCTTATCGACCTTGCTTGCATCGCTCACCGCCCAGATCAACTGATCGGTCCAGTGATGCCGGGCGTCGGTCGGCTCTTCGTGCGAAAGCGCGATGACGATATCGATGTCGCCTTGCCGCAGTTCGCCGATCAACGGGCCAGCGCTGCCGCTTCGCACCTGAAAGCTGTAGTCAGGCCAGCGCTTGCGGAATTTCGCCAGCGTCCAGGGCAACAGCGGGCCGGAAAGATCGCCCGGCAGGCCGATGCGGATGGTGCGGATGGTGCGCGACTTCGGCTGCGCGTCCACCAGACCCATGATCTGGTCATTGATCGAGAGCATGCGCCGCGCGTTATTGACGATGGCTTCGCCTTGCCGCGTCAACGCGATGCCGGGCGCGCTCTTGTCGAACAGATCGCTGCCGAGCAGAAATTGAAGGCGCTTGATCTGCGCGCTGACCGCAGGCTGCGTAATGCCGAGCGACTGCGCCGCTTTGGTGAAGCTTCGCAGATCGACGACGGCAATAAGCGTTCGGAGAAGATCGGTGGGGATGTTTGTCATGATGCCGCGAATGCCCCCATTCAGACAGCCGGGTGAAACGGTCACAAGCTTGAATGGTTATATGCGTACAAACAAGAACCATTCTAGGCTTTATCTAACATACTTCAGGACCGCCGAGTCTCATTCAATTCCCTGCGAGATTGCTACTAAAAAAAATAGACGCATCCTGTTCCCGCCAGCCCTGCGGCAGACAGAACGCGCAACCGCGGCGTGCGGCGTGAGTTACTTGATGCGTTCGAGAATGCTGACGTAATTCGCCACCGACGTGCCGCCCATGTTGAACAGCCCGCCGAGGCGCGCGTTCTTCACCTGCAAGTCACCGGCGCTGTTGGTCAATTGCATTGCTGCAAGCGCGTGCATGGACACGCCCGTGGCGCCTATCGGGTGACCTTTGGCCTTCAATCCGCCCGACGGATTGACCGGCAGCTTGCCCGTTTTTTCCGTCCAGCCTTCCTTGATGGCCCGCGCGCCCTGCCCCTCGGGGGTCAGGCCCATGGCTTCGTATTCGATCAGCTCCGCCATGGTGAAACAGTCATGCGTCTCTATGAAAGAAAGATCGCTTAGCGAAAGCCCTGCTTTTGCCAGCGCGCGAGACCACGCCTGCGCGCAGCCTTCGAACTTGAGGATGTCGCGCTTCGACATCGGCAGAAAGTCCTGCACGTGCTCGGCGGCGCGGAAAGCCACAGCCTTGTCGAGCTTGAGAGCGGTTTCGACATCGGCGAGCACGACGGCGGCGGCGCCGTCGGAGACCAGCGAGCAGTCGGTGCGCTTGAGCGGTCCGGCAACGAACGGATTTTTCTCGCTCTCGGTGCGGCAGAAATCGTAGCCGAGATCCTTGCGGATCTGCGCGTAAGGATTGCCGACGCCGTTCTTGTGGTTCTTGGCCGCGATCATGGCGAGCGCGTCCGACTGATCGCCATATTTCTGGAAATACAGCCCGGCGATCTTGCCGAAGATGCCGGCGAAGCCGCCGTCGATGTCGGCTTCCTCGCGCACGTAAGACGCTTTCAGCAGATTGCGGCCGATTTCCTGCGCGGGCGTCGCTGTCATCTGCTCGACGCCGACAGCAAGCACGATGCGTGCGGCTTTCGCCTCGATCGACTTGAGGCCCTGATGCACGGCGGCCGAGCCGGTGGCGCAGGCATTCTCCACCCGCGTGGCGCGCTTGAAGCGCAGGTCGGGCGAGGCTTGCAGCACCAGAGAGGCGGTGAAATCCTGGGCCGAGAAACCGGCGTTGAAGTGGCCGAGCACGATCTCGTCCACGTCGCTCGCCGCGATCCCCGCATCGGTGAGAGCTTCATTCGCCACGCGGACGATGAGGCTTTCGACGGTCTCACCATTAAGCTTACCAAAGGGCGTGTGCGCCCAGCCGACAATGCAGCCGCTCATTGAAGAATTCTCCTTTGCCGAACTTTGGTCGCTTTCCTCGGCGAAGAGCCGTTACGGAGAGTCACTATTAACACAGACCGGACTTTCGTCTGCTTTGCCTCGGCCCCGTTCTGGAGTTAAATAGTACAGGCAAAACGCCTATGGAACCCGCCGTTTCCGGGGCCGGGCAACTTAAACGGACACTTGCAATAGTGCCTTATTTTTCGACATCTCGCGCTGCCCGAGGCCTCGCCCTCGCTCTTGCCGCCACCCTTTCCGTGGCCGTATCCACGCGCGCGAACGCCGAGGCCCAGCTTCTCATCGAGGTCGATACCGGCAAGGTGTTGCACGCGGAGAACGCCACCTACCCGTGGTATCCCGCCTCCGTCACCAAATTGATGACCGCTTACGCGACCTTGCGCGCCCTTAAGGAGCGCCGCATCACGCTCGATACGCTGATCCCTATTTCGAAGAACGCGGTGGCGCAGCAGCCAACCAAAATGGGCTTCCAGGTCGGCGCCCAGGTCACCATCGACAACGCACTGAAGATGCTGATGGTGAAATCGGCCAACGACATCGCGGTGGCGCTGGCCGAAGGCGTCGGCGGATCGATCGACAAGTTCTCCGACATCATGAACAACCATGCCCGCCGTCTCGGCATGTCGCAGACCCGTTACGTCAATCCGAACGGGCTGCCGGCGGAAAATCAGGTTACCTCGGCGCGCGATCTCGCGATCCTCGCCCGCGCATTGATCCGCGAATTCCCGGAATATGATTCCTACTGGCACATCTCGGCGATCCGTTACGGCAAGAAGGTCATGCGCAATTACAACACGCTGATCGACCGCTATCCCGGCGCTGACGGCATGAAGACCGGTTTCATTTGCGCCTCCGGCTACAACGTCGTCGCCTCCGCGACCCGCAACGGCAAGCGCCTTGTGGTTGTCGTGCTTGGCGCTTACGGCGGCGGCGTACGCGCGCAGAAGGCCGCGCAACTGCTCGAGCGCGGCTTCTCCGCCGGCAATCTGTCCTGGCTGACGCCCTCACTCGGCACCGTCGATGCGCTGGCGCCGATCAACGCGCAGCCGCCGAATTTGCGCGAGGAAATCTGCGGCAAGCATCGCCGCAAGCCGGCCGCCGAGGATAACGAGGAAGAAGACGAAACCGTCGCCAACACCAATACCGGCGCGGAAAGCGGCGACGGCAACGACACCCAGCAGGCGCTGATGCTCTCCGCACTGCGCCCGCAGAACGGCAAATACGTACTCGGCGGCCTGGTCGAAACCGCGCCGCCGATCGAAGTTTATCTCGGGCCGGCGCGCAAACCCGGCGAGCCGAAGGTTGCGGGCGAGCCGAAATCGAAAGCCGCCGGAAAAACCGCGGCCGCCAAACCCGGCCAGATCGCCACCCCCGCGCCTGCTGCCAGCACGACCGCGACGGCAGGCCAGTGGAACTCGCTCGCGCCTGCGGCGCTCGTCAACTCGCCGCCGGCCAATTTCGCCGCCGATGCACCGGCCAACGTGCCGATGCCGCGGCCAAAACCAAAGCAGCAATCGGCCAAGCAATGAGTGAGACGGGCGGAGCGGCGTCAGCCGCGCGCACACCGCCGGAGCCGATACCGCTCACATTGCTCACCGGCTTTCTCGGCGCCGGTAAAACCACACTCCTCAATCGCCTGCTGAAAGACCCGGCGCTTAAAGACACCGCCGTCATCGTCAATGAATTCGGCGAAATCGGTCTCGATCACCTGCTCGTCGAATATGTCGGCGACAACATGGTGCTGCTGCAAAGCGGCTGCCTGTGCTGCACCATGCGCGGAGATCTGGTCGATGCGCTGGAAACCTTGCTGCGCGATCTCGACAACAGGCGCTGCACCTTCCGCCGCGTGCTGCTGGAAACCACAGGGCTCGCCGATCCGGCGCCCGTTCTGCACACCGCGATGGCGCATCCTTATTTGCTGATGCGTTACCGGCTCGACGGCGTAGTGACGGTGGTCGATGCGCTCAACGGATTATCGACGCTCGACGAACATGCTGAGTCGGTGAAGCAGGCCGCGGTCGCCGACCGGATTGTGCTGACCAAAACCGACATGCTCGATACGCCGGAACGCCGGGCGGGAAAAGAGCGTCTGATCGAGCGGCTGCGCGCGCTCAATCCCGCCGCGCCAATTCTCGATGCCGCCGAGGGCGAAGCCGCGCCTGATCAATTATTGGCGTGCGGGCTTTACGATCCGGCACGCAAAAGCCCTGACGTGCGTAAGTGGCTAGCGGCAGAAGCCTATGCGGACGAACATGCGCACCATCACGATCATCACCACGACCCTAACCGGCACGACGCGCGCATCCGCGCCTTCTCGCTCACCACTGACACCGCGATCCCGGCCGGTACGCTGGAGATGTTTCTCGAACTGCTGCGCGCGACGCACGGAGCGAACCTGCTGCGGATGAAGGGCATCGTGAAGCTCGCCGAGATGCCGGAGACGCCAGTGGTGATCCACGGCGTGCAGCATGTTTTCCATCCCACCGCGCGGCTGGAGCGCTGGCCGGACGATGACCATCGTACGCGGCTTGTCTTCATTACCCGCGACATGGAAGAGCACACCGTGCGCGAACTATTCGACGCGTTTCTCGGCTCCGCCGCGCCGGACAGGCCCGACCGCGCGGCGCTCACCGACAATCCGCTCATTCCCTTCGGTGGCGTGGATCGCTAGACCCTTCGCGGGCCTTGTCACTGAACCCCGACTCTCCGATGCTGGCGGCGAGCAGCGCCAAACCGCCGGGCCGGGCCATGAACTTCCTGCAACGCCTTATGGGCAACATCACGTTCCTGCGCGGAGCGTTGCGCGCGCTGCGCATGACGACCCCGATCGCGAAGAACCCGACGCGCGTGTTCCCGCATGTGATCGAGGAACTCGCGACGCGCTATGGCGACGCACCGGCACTGATTGGCAGCCGCGAAACGCTGAGCTATCGCCAACTCGGCAAGCGCATGAACCAGTACGCGCGCTGGGCGCTGGCACAGAAGCTCGCCAAGGGCGAGACGGTGTGCCTGCTGATGCCGAACCGGCCGGAATTTCTGGCGATCTGGACCGGTATCATCCACGCCGGTGGTGCGGCGGCGCTGCTCAACACAAATCTCGTCGGCCCTTCGCTCGCGCATTGCATCGATGTGGTCGAACCGAAACACATTATCGTCGCCGCCGAATTGCTGTCCGCCTATGAAGCAATCGAGCCGCTGCTCAAGACCAAACCGAAATTATGGCTGCATGGCCCCGGCGTGCGCGAGCGCATCGATATCGCCATCGAGGCGTTTTCCGAAGCATCGCTTGAGCCGGGCGAGCGCCGCGCGCTCACCATCGAGGATCGCGCGCTTTACATCTACACCTCGGGCACCACCGGAATGCCGAAGGCCGCCAACATCAACCATTATCGCGTGATGCTGGCGACGCACGGTTTCGCCGGCGTGATGGCGACCACCTCATCCGACCGCATGTACGATTGCCTGCCGATGTATCACACCGCTGGCGGGCTGGTGGCGACCGGCGCGCTGCTGGTCAATGGCGGTTCGGTGGTGATCCGCGAAAGATTTTCCGCGCGCGAATTCTGGGACGACATCGTGCGCAACGACTGCACGCTGTTCCAGTATATCGGCGAGCTGTGCCGCTATCTGGCGCACACGCCACCGCACCCGAACGAAACCAAACACAAATTGCGGCTCGTCTGCGGAAATGGCCTGCGGCCCGATATCTGGGAGGAATTCAAAAACCGCTTCCGCATTCCGATGATTCTGGAATTCTACGCGGCGACCGAAGGCAACGTCTCGATGTTCAATTTCGAGGGCAAGCCGGGCGCCATCGGCCGCATTCCGTGGTTCCTCGCGCATCGCTTCCCGACCGCGCTGGTGCAATTCGACGTCGAGAAGGAACAGCCGGTGCGAAACGCGCAAGGTTTCTGTGTCGCCTGCGCGCCGGACGAAGTCGGCGAAGCGGTGGGGAAGATCATCAACGACGCGGCGCGCCCCGCCGCGCGCTTCGAGGGCTACGCGCGCAAGGCCGAGGACGACAAGAAAATCCTGCGCGATGTATTCGAGCGCGGCGACGCCTGGTTCCGCACCGGCGATCTGATGCGCAAGGACAAAGATGGATTTTTTTACTTCGTCGACCGTATCGGCGACACCTTCCGCTGGAAGGGCGAAAACGTCTCGACCTCCGAAGTCGCGGAAGCCATTTGCAGATATCCGGCCGTTGTCGAAGCCAATGTCTACGGCGTTCCCGTTGCGGGCAAGGACGGACGCGCCGGCATGGCCGCGCTGGTGGCGGAAAAGGAATTCGACATTTCCGGCCTGCGTGAACATCTGGTGAAGTGCCTGCCCGATTATGCGCGGCCGATGTTCATCCGCATTCGCGGCTCGATAGAAGTAACCTCGACGTTCAAGCAGAAAAAAGTCGATCTGGTGAAACAGGGTTTCGATCCGGCCGCCACCACCGACGAGATTTATTTCAACGATCCGGAACGGCGAACTTTCGTGCGGCTCGATCCGCCGCTGTATGCGCGCATCGCCAAGGGCGAGGTGCGGATATGAGAATTGCAACCGCGCAGCAAGTGATTGCGTTCTGGCAGGAGGCGGGTCCTGAGCGCTGGTTCAAGAAAGACACTGCGTTCGACAACGAGATCCGCGGGCGGTTCCTCGAAACGCACGAGGCCGCAGCTTCTGGCCGTCTCGCACCCTGGGAAATGACGGACGGTGGCACGCTCGGCCTGCTGCTTCTGCTCGATCAATTTCCACGCAACATGTTTCGCGGCAGCGCGCGTGCTTTCGCCACCGACCCGCTCGCGCTCGGCGTTGCGCGGCGGGCGATTGCGCGCGGCTTCGACGAGAAGGCAACGGAGAAGATGCGCGCCTTTTTCTACTTGCCGTTCGAGCATTCGGAAGCGCTTGCGGATCAGGAACGCGGCATCGAACTTTACAAGGCGGCGCGCGACGCCGACGGATTGAAGTGGGCGGAAATCCACGCCGACATCATCCGCCGTTTCGGACGCTTCCCTCATCGCAATAAACTCCTCGGCCGCGCGACCACGCCGGAAGAACAGAAATTTCTCGATGAAGGTGGTTTCTCAGGTTAGAGCATGATCCCGAAAAGTGGGTACCGGTTTTCGGATAAGATCATGCTCCCTCAATTAGTGACCTGTCAGCTTCGCGAGCAGCGCATTCGCGTCCGCCGGCGTAGCATTGCCGCGCCAGCCGACATGCTGATCGGGCCGGATAAGCACGAGATCGCGTTCGTAAAGTTCACGCGCCTGAGCATCTGCAATGTCGATGACTTTCAGCGGCACGTTGCGCTCGCGCGCCGCCTGTTCGAACGACGCGGCGGACGGCGGCTTAGACCCAAGACGCAGGAGCGTGAAACCCTCGCCCAATCGATCGAATAATGAGTCGCCCTGACCTCGCCCATCGCCAATCCAGAAATGCGGCGCGCGGCCACCCGGCACGCTGCTCGGCGTATAACTGGTGAAACTGTCGGCGGGCGGCGCTCCGTCGGCAGCGATAATGGCCGAACCGTCATAGCGCGCGCCAAGCTGCACGCCGAGCGAGGCGAATTCCTCACCGAAAGTTGCAAGGAACGCACCGACCTCGCGCCGCGCCTTCTCGCCTTCGGGCGTTGCCTCCTCAAGTTCCGGCGGCACTTTCACATCGCCGATGTTCTTCGCCAGCGCGCGCGAGGCCGCCGTGTTGCGCACAGCAATCGGCTTGCGCTCCTGCTCGTAACTCGCGACCAGCTTCGGCCCGCCCCAGCCCTGCACCATCGCCGCCAATTTCCACGCCAGGTTAGCCGCGTCGTCGATGCCGGTGTTCATGCCGAAGCCGCCGGTGGGCGTGAACAGATGCACGGCATCGCCCGCAAGCCATACGCGCCCCTCGCCGAAGCGTTCCGCATGCAGCGCGATGCCGCCGGTCCACGGACCGTGCGCGACGATCTCAACCGGAATGCCGGTGCCGGTCGCGCGCTGCACCAGCCGCGCGACCGCCGCATCGTCAATCGGTTGCTCCGGATCGGCAAGCCGCGACCACAGGATGAATTCGTCCTTGCCGTCGAGCGCGACGATAGCCGTGCGCAGTTCCGGGTTCACGACCCAGTATTGCCAGGCGCGGCGCGAGCCCAGATGCGCGCGGTAGAGCGTTGGCGCGCGGAAGTAAGTCGAGATCATGTGCTGGCCGAAAAATTCCTGCTCCAGCCCGGCATGACCTTCGTAGGAAATGCCAAGCGCGCGACGCACGAAACTTTTCCCGCCATCGCAACCGGCGAGATATAGCACCCGCCAGTTTTCCGTTCCGCCATCCTCGTTCACCGCGCGCAGGCTCACGCCGTCGTTGTCCTGTGAGAATTCATCGACGCACCAGCCGTAGCGCAGCGTGATGTTCGCACGTGAGCGAGCGCGCTCCAGCAACAGCTGCTCGACATACATCTGATTGGCGCGGTGGATCGGTTCCGGAATTTGATCGGTACGCCGCGCGTTCGCGACGATGCGCATCTTCTCGGTTTCCGACGGCATCGGCAGCCGCGCCAGCTCGTAACCGGAAAGCCGCGTCATGTAGACGCTGTCGGTCGGATGATCTGGCGGCAGGCCGAGCTTGCGTACCTGCGCCGAGAAGCCGAGCCGCCGGTAATGCTCCATCGTGCGCGAATTGTGCGTCGAGCCCTTGGGATGTACGCGCACCGTCGGCTCGCTGTTGAACACAACCGATTTGACGCCGTGCCGGTCGAGAAACAGCGCGAGCATCAGCCCGACAGGACCGCCGCCAACAATGGCGACCGGCGCACGCTGGATTTCGTTTCCGCTCATCAGGTCTCCGGGAAGCGCGATGGATTAAGGCTAGGCGGGCGGCGCGGCAAAATGTAGCATCCGGGCATAAATCATCGCCGGGTCAAGGCGATACGGGAGGACGTCATGCACAAAAGTCTTATCACCCTCGCGGGTCTCTTTTTGCTCACCGGCACCGCCATCGCGCAAGTGCCGCCGGGCTATCCGGCCGATTACGCCAAGATCGTCGAGGCGGCAAACAAAGAAGGCAAGGTCGTCATCTCATCGACCACCGACGCCGTCGCGGCCAATCCGCTGGTGAAGGATTTTCAGGCGCTCTATCCCGGCGTGAAGGTCGAATATTCCGATCTCAATTCCACCGAACTCTATAACCGCTTTATCGCCGAAGCCGCCGCCGGTTCCGGCACCGCCGACGTGCTGTGGTCCTCGGCGATGGACCTGCAGGTGAAGCTTGCCGCCGACGGCCGCGCGCTGACTTATGCCTCGCCGGAAATTCCGAACCTGCCGAAATGGGCGGTGTGGCAGAACCAGGCTTACGGGACGACCTACGAGCCGATCACGTTCATCTACAACAAGCGGCTGGTGCCGGCGGAAGACGTTCCCGCCGACCATGTGGCGCTGCTCAAACTGCTCACCACCAAGACGGATGCCTACAAGGGCAAGATCACCGCATACGATCCGGAGCGCTCCGGCGTCGGCTATCTGTTCGTCAACGAAGACGCCAAGCATTTGCCGCAGGCGTGGGACCTGTTCAAGGCGTTCGGCAAATCGGGGATCAAGCTTTACACATCGGCAGGCGCGATGATGGAGCGCGTCACATCAGGCGAGCACACCATCGCCTACGGCATTTTCGGTTCCTACGCGCTGGCGCGCTCGAAGAAAGATCCCAATCTCGGCATCGTGCTGCCGAAGGACTACACGCTGGTGATGTCGCGCGTCGCCTTCATTTCCACGCAAGCGAAGAATCCGAACGCGGCAAAACTATTCCTCGATTATCTGCTCTCCAAGCGCGGGCAGACGCTGATCGCGGGGCCCGCGGAGCTTTACTCGCTGCGCACCGACGTGCCGGGCGAAGCGACGGCGACGAAGCTGGCCGAACTCATCGGCGACAAGATCAAGCCGATTCCGATCGGCCCCGAACTGCTCGCCAATCTTGACCAGAAGAAGCGGCTCGATTTTCTCAAGCAATGGCAAGCAGCCATGAAGGGGCAGTGAGTTCATTCGCTTCCCTGCCTTTGTGGACAACGGCGCCGGAATTTTGATGTGAATCCTGTCGCGATCTTCCGCCTGATCGTCATCTCCGTCACCGCGCTCGCTGTGATGGCGCCGCTCTCGCTCGTCATTTATCAGAGCTTTCTCACTGCGCCGTTCTTCGATCCGTCGGCGAAACTCTCGCTCGACGCCTATGTCTTCGTCTTCACCGAGGACGATTACTGGCAGGCCTTGATAACGACGCTCATTATCGCCGGCGGCATGGCGGGCATCGCGGTTCCGCTCGGCGCCGTGCTGGCGTTCCTGATGGTGCGCACCGATGTGCCGGGCCGCGCCTGGATGGAGCCGTTCATCCTGATCCCGATTTTCGTCTCGGCGGTGGTGATCGCGTTCGGTTACGTGGTGGCGCTCGGCCCGGTCGGGATTTTATCGATGGGCGTGAAATCGCTGATCGGCATCGTGCCATGGAATCTTTATTCACTCTCCTCGCTCGTCGTCATCGCAGGGCTGACGCACGTGCCGCATGTTTATCTCTACACCGCGGCGGCATTGCGCGGTCTGGGCAGCGATCTGGAAGAAGCCGCGCGGGTGAGCGGCGCAGGACCGGTGAAGGTCGCCTTCGGCATCAGCCTGCCGATGGTGCTGCCCGCGATTTTATTCGCCGGCGTGCTGGTGTTTTTTCTCGGCTTTGAATTGTTCGGCCTGCCGCTGGTGCTCGGCGACCCGCAGGGCGTGCTGGTGCTGGCGACATATCTCTACAAGCTCACCAACAAGCTCGGCGTGCCGTCTTACCAGTTGATGGCGGTCGTGGTCGTGACGATCATCGCGGTCACCGCGCCGCTGGTTTATTTGCAGCGCCGTCTGCTGCGGCAGGCGCAGCGTTACGTCTCCGTGCGCGGCAAGGGACTTAAATCCGCGCCGCTGAAATTGGGAACGTGGCGCTGGCCGTCTTTCGCGATCATCGCCGTGTGGTTCACCGTCACCGTGGTGGTGCCGCTCGCCGGAATTACCATTCGCTCTTTCGTCATCAACTGGGGCGAGGGCGTCAATCTGCTCGACGTGCTCACGCTCGATCATTACCGCGAGCTGCTGGACTATCCCAACGTCGTGCGCGGCATGATCAACACCTTCGGCATCGGCGTCATCGGCGGCGCGCTCGCGGTGGCCTGCTACACCGCCATCGCGCTCGCGATGCATCGCTGGCAATCGGGCTGGACGCGCATCGTCGATTATCTCGTGATGGTGCCGCGCGCGATGCCCGGCCTCGTCGCCGGCCTCGCGATGCTGTGGGTATTCCTGTTCTTCAAGCCGCTGTCGCCGCTCAAATCGACGCTGGTGTCGGTGTGGCTCGCTTATACCGTGGTGTGGCTGGCTTACGGCATGCGGCTCGTTTCCGGCACGCTGCTGCAGGTCGGACCCGAACTGGAAGAAGCCGCGCGCGTGAGCGGCGCCAGCGAAATGCGCGTGAAGCGCGACGTCACCGTGCCACTGATCCGCTATGGCATGGTGGCGAGCTGGCTGCTCGTGTTCCTGATTTTCGTGCGCGAATATTCCACCGGCATCTATCTGCTCGGCCCCGGCACGGAAGTGATCGGCTCGCTGCTCGTGTCGCTGTGGGGCACCGGCGCGGTCGATCTCGTTTCCGCGCTGTCGGTCGTCAATGTTGTCATGATCGGCGTCGGCTTGAGTGTCGCGCTGCGGCTGGGAGTGCGCCTGCATGGCTGATCTCGTCGTCAAGAATATCCGCCTGCAACTCGGCGGCCTGGAAATTCTCAAAGGGGTTTCCGTCACGGTGCCGCCCGGAAAGGTGGTCGCGTTGCTCGGTCCATCCGGCAGCGGCAAGACCACGCTGCTGCGCGCCGTCGCCGGACTGGAAACGCCGCACGCCGGAACAATTCAAATCGGCGATAAAGTCTTCTTCGATCCCGAACACAAGATCGATCTGCCGGCGGAAAAGCGCGGCCTCGGTCTGGTGTTCCAGTCTTATGCGCTATGGCCGCACCGCAGCGTGTTCGACAACGTCGCCTACGGTTTGAAATTACGCGGCGTCGCGGCAGACGAAATCAAGACGCGTGTCGGCGCGACGCTGGGCAAGATCGGGCTTGCGCATCTCGCCGAGCGCTATCCGCATCAGCTTTCCGGCGGGCAGCAGCAGCGCGTGGCGCTGGCGCGCGCGCTGGTTTACGAACCGGCGGTGATCCTGCTCGACGAGCCGCTCTCGAACCTCGACGCCAAATTGCGCGAGGAAGCCCGCGCTTGGCTGCGTCAGCTCATCGTCTCGCTCAACCTTTCGGCGCTTTGCGTCACGCACGATCAGGTCGAGGCAATGGCGATCGCCGATCGTGTCACGCTGCTCAACGCCGGCGAGGTCGAACAGGAAGGCACGCCGACCGCGCTCTACAACGAACCAGCCAGCCAGTTCGCCGCCGAATTCATGGGCAGCAACAACCGGCTGGAAGGCACGCTGGTGGAAAAAACCGGGATGCAGGCCGAGATCGATGTCGGCGGCTATCGTCTCACCGGCGCGGCGCGCACCAAATCCGAGACGGGGCAAAAGGCCACAGCCGTCATCCGGCTGGAACGGGTAACATTCACCGATGCGCCGGGTCCCAATCGCATTCCCATGACTCTCGCCACGCAAATGTATCTCGGCGAGCGCTGGGAGGCCGTGTTCACGCGCGGCGACATCATGGTGCGAAGCTACACGCAGGCGCGAATGAAACCCGGCACGGCTTACGTCGAATTCCCGCCCGATCATTTGTGGATTTTCTGACGATGGCGGATTTCCACGGCGTGATGCCTTATCTGGTTTCGCCCATCGATACGCAGGGACGCATTCTCACCGACGTATTGGGCAAGCTCTCATCCGACCTCATCAAGGCGGGCGTGCATGGCCTCACGCCGCTCGGCTCGACCGGCGAGTTCGCTTACCTGAACCGCGAGCAGCGCCACACTGTCGTGCAAGCAACGATTGAGGCCGCCAACAAACGCGTGCCTGTGATCGCAGGTGTTGCTTCGACTTCGACGCAGGACGCCGCCGATCAGGCGCGCGCCTATCAGAAACTCGGTGCGGACGGCATTCTCGCGATCCTCGAAGCTTATTTCCCTCTGAAAGACGCGCAGATCGAAGCCTACTTCCGCGCCATCGCCGACGCTGTCGATATTCCGGTCGTGCTCTATACCAATCCGAATTTCCAGCGCAGCGATCTCTCGCTCGATGTCATCGCGAAGCTCGCGGCGCATCCGCGCATCCGTTACATCAAGGACGCCTCCACCAATACCGGCCGTCTGCTTTCGATCATGAACCGTTGCCCGGAGTTGAAGGTGTTTTCCGCCTCGGCGCATATTCCGGCGGCAGTGATGCTGATCGGCGGCGTCGGCTGGATGGCGGGGCCGGCTTGCGTGATCCCGCGCCAGAGCGTGCGGCTTTACGATCTGTGCCGCGCGGGAAAATGGAGCGAGGCGATGACGCTGCAGCGCGAGCTGTGGCGCATCAACGAGGCCTTCGCGCGCTTCAATCTCGCCGCCTGCATCAAGGCCGGATTGCAGTCGCAAGGCTACGCTGTGGGCGATCCGGTGCCGCCGCAGGCGGCTCTCACGGCAGAAGAGCGCAAGGTGGTGGCCGGAATTATTGCCCAGTTGCCGTAATAATCATTCGATGCAACTTCCGCTCATTCCCGCGCATGCGGGAATCCAGTGCTCTGGGTCCCCGCTTTCGCGGGGACGAACGGCAGTGAAAAGCAGATGTTAACGCTTCCTTGCTAGCGGTAACACCGCGACAAGCGGAGCATCGTTGTGGCGTTGACCGGTTCCGAACACGCGCGTCTGTCCCCTTTTGCTGGCGCGCTCGAGCGCATCAAAAACTGGCTGGCGGATAAAAGCGATTCATCGCTCGCGCAGCGCGTCGCCGGCGGCGCTTTCATCATCCGCGTGGCGAGTGCGGCGCTGGTTTATATCTGCCAGATTTTGCTCGCGCGCTGGATAGGCAGCTTCGAATTCGGCATTTACGTTTACGTCTGGACCTGGGTGCTGCTCATCGGCGGCATCGCGCCGCTCGGTCTTGCGTATCTGGCGCAGCGTTTCATTCCTGAATACACCGCGCGCGGCGACGATGCGGGCTTGCGCGGATTCATTCTCGGCAGCCGCTGGATTTGTTTTGGCCTCGGCGTCGTTGCCGCGGCGCTCGGTGCATTCGCGATCCTCGCGCTCGGCGAGCGCGTAGCTTCTTACTATGTGTTGCCATTCATGCTGGCTTTCGTGTGCCTGCCGATCTTCGCGGTGTCGAGCGCGCAGGATTCCATCGCGCGGTCGTACAACTGGATCGATCTCGCGCTGCTGCCCGCCTATATCGCGCAGCCGATTCTGATTCTCATGTTCATGGCGGCCGTGCATTTCGCCGGCTGGCCGGCGGGGGCGGTCTGCGCGCTGTTCGCCGCGATGCTCGCGATGTGGTCGATGACGCTGATGCAGCTCGCGCTGCTGCGCAAGCGTCTCGCCAAACACATTGCGCCAGGGCCGCGCCGCTACGAGCCCACGCGCTGGATGCGCGCAGCGTTGCCCGTTTTCCTCACCGACGGATTCTTTTTCCTGCTCACTTACATCGATATTTTGCTGCTGAAAATTTTCGTCGGGCCGGAGCAGATCGCGATTTATTACGCGGCGAGCAAAACACTGGCGCTGGTGGCTTTCGTCTATTTCGCAGTCGCCGCCGCGAGCGCGCATCGTTTCGCCGAATACAACGCCGCCGGTGAACACGAACGTCTCGCGGACTTCGCCGCGGCCGCGACGCGCTGGACGTTCTGGCCGTCTTTGGCGATGGCGCTCGTGCTGATTATCTTCGGCAAATGGATTCTGATGCTGTTCGGCCCCGGCTTCGACGCCGGTTATCCCCTTATCGTCGTGCTCGCTTGCGGTTTGCTGGCGCGCGCCTCCATCGGACCGGCGGAGCGGCTGCTAAATATGGTCGGCCAACAACGCGCCTGCGCGCTGGTTTATGCGGCGGCGCTCGTCACCAACGTGGCGCTCTGCCTGTTGCTGGTCCCGCACCTGGGCTTGACCGGCGCGGCGCTGGCGACTACATCCGCGCTCGTGGTCGAATCCGCTTTGCTGTTCGTTGTCGCGCGCAAGCGCCTCGGCCTGCACATCTTCATCTGGCGCAGCGCGCAATCAGGCTGAGTGGGCACCGGTCAGCCGCCCGGATTGCGCGCCAATAAAAAGTGTTCAAGCCTGCTCGCGCAGCAACCGGCGGATCACCTTGCCGGTCGTCGTCATCGGCATAGCGTCGATGAACGCCACCTCGCGCGGATATTCGTGCGCCGACAACCTTGTCTTGACGAAGTCGCGTATCTCGCCGGCGAGCTTGTCCGAGGGCGTGTGCCCCGGCTTGAGCACGATGAACGCCTTGACGATCTCGGTGCGCAACGCGTCAGGCTTGCCGACGGCGGCGGCGAGCGCCACGGCGGGATGCGCGATCAGGCAATCCTCGATCTCGCCGGGTCCGATGCGATAACCCGCTGACGTAATGACGTCGTCGTCGCGGCCGACAAAATGCACATAGCCATCTTCGTCCACGGTGCCCTGATCTCCCGTGGTCATCCAGTCGCCGATGAATTTCTCGCGCGTCGCGTCCGGCCGTCCCCAATATTCCAGAAACATCACCGGATCGGGACGCTTGACCGCGATCTGCCCGGTCTCGCCGACGCCAACCGGATTGCCTTCGCCGTCGATCACGCCGACCACGTGCCCCGGCACCGGCTTGCCGATTGCGCCGGGACGCAACACGCCGATGGCGGCGCATGATGCGAGCACCTGGTTGCATTCGGTCTGGCCGTAAAATTCGTTGATGACGACGCCGAGCGCCGACTTGCCCCACTCGAACGCCTCGACGCCGAGCGACTCGCCGCCGGAGCCGATGGTGCGCATATTGATGTCGTAACGCCCCCGCGGCGATGGCGCGGAACGCAGCATCCGCAACGCCGTCGGCGGAATGAACGCGTTGCGCACCTTCGAGCGCGCCATCAGCGCGAAGACTTCCTCCGGATCGAACTTGTCGAATTTGCGCGCCACCACCGGAACGCCATAATGCAGCCCCGGCAGCAACACGTTGAACAATCCGCCGGCCCACGCCCAGTCCGCCGGCGTCCAGATGCGGTCGCCCGGCTGCGGGAAAAATTCTTGCTGGATTTCCGTGCCCGGCAGATGGCCGAGCAGCACGCGATGGGCGTGCAATGCGCCTTTCGGCTGGCCGGTGGTGCCGGAGGTATAGACCATCACCGCCGGATCGTCGCTTGATGTATCCTCCGGCGTGAAATCCGAAGACGCGCGCGCGAGCGCGGCATGAAAATCCACCGCGTCTTCGCCGCCGTCGAGCGAGAGCATCAATTTCAGATCGCCGAGATCGCCGCGCATCGGAGCGAGCCGCTCCAGCCCCGCCGCGTTGGTGATGAGAATCCTGGCGCCAGAATTCTGCAGCCGGTATTTGAGCGCATCGGTGCCGAACAGCACCGCGAGCGGCAACGCGATGGCGGCGAGCTTGTAGATCGCGATATGCGCCGCCGCCACTTCGGGCGCCTGCGGGAGCAAGATCGCAACCCGATCGCCGCGCGCAACGCCATGCGCGCGCAGCACGTTCGCCAGCCGGTTGGATGTCTCGCGCAGCCAGCCGTAGCTGATCGCTTCCTCGGTGCCGTCCGCTTTGACGTGCAGGATGGCGAGCCGGCGCGGGTCCACCGCTGCCCAGCGATCGCAGACATCGACGCCAATGTTGTATCGCGCCGGCACCTGCCAGCGGAATTGCCGGTAAAGCTCGTCGTAATTGCGCGACGCGGGCAGGACGGAAAGGCTCATGGAGCGCAACGCTAGTGAGCGGACCGCGTCAGGTCCAGAGCCAGACGCTCAGCCTTTTTTCTCGTCCGGCGCGGCGAGGATCATCGACCAGAACACCTTGTATTTCGAATTCGGCGCGTAGACTGCGGCGATGCCCATGCGCGTCGCGCCCGCGAGCAGCATGTTCTTGCGGTGCGGCGGAGAATCGCGCCAGCCGGAAAACGCCTCGGCGAGCGTGTGGTAACCGGCGCCGACATTCTCGGCCGCGATCTTGGCGTCGTAGCCGGACGCCTTCAGCCGCACCGCGAACGGCTTGGTGACGTTGTGATCGAGCTTGTCGCGCTTGGCCATCGCCTGCGCTTGCGCTTCGGCGAGCTTGGTCAACTCGGGATCGAGGGTCAGCGTCTCCAGTCCGTTGTTGGTGCGAAACCCGGAAAACATCGAGGCCGCAGCATCGGCATCGAGCACGGCGCCGGGCTGGGCGAGGCTTTTGTAAAAGCTCGGCTGCTCGGTGGGCACGGTGCCGCCGCTGGCGCAGGCGGCGAGCGCCGCCATCAGCATGATCGCGGCCAGCGGCCGGAACGGCGTCATTCAGGAAACCTCCGATTTGGCGCGAAACTGCCGGGCGACAGTGGCCGAATGGTGGACGGAACTGCGCTCTTTTAACCCGAATGGCGATACATGAACGCGGGCGGCACTGCATCCCATACTGGCGTCTGCCCACCGGCTCAACTAACATTCCGTCCCATAAAAGCACCATCCCTTGGGAGGGGCGAATGTCCAATCAGCCTGCGGCACGCACGCCCGGCGCCACGCGCGCGGCACCCGGCGAATATCTTTTCGATCTCGCCCAAGTGAAGCCGATCATGGGCGGCCCAGCCTATTCCACGGCGAATGGCGCCTGCGTCGAGGGCGACCGCATGATCGTCGGGCTAATGCGCATGCCCGCGGGCACCGGCGCGGAGCCGCATTCGCATCCCAACGAGCAGTGGATTTACGTGCTCGAAGGCATCTTTCGCGCCACCATCGGCGGCAAGACGATCGACGCCAAGCCCGGCTCGGTGGTCTACATCCCGTCCAACACCATCCACGCGGGCAAAGCGACACCGGAAGGCGACGTGCTGTTCTTCACGGTCAAGGATGCCTCGCACAGCCTGCACGGAATCAAAGCCGCTTAAAACACATCAAAAGTTCACAAGCGGGGCCGCAAGAGCCCGCGCGATAAAATATCCAGGGAGGATGCCATGAAACGCCTGAGTGCAATCCTGTTGCCGGTTCTCGCCCTTGCCATCGGTACGGTGGCGGCAACCGCGCAGGAAAAATATCCATCGAAGCCGGTCAAGATCATCGTGCCTTACGCGCCGGGCGGCGCCACCGACATCGTCGCGCGCGTGCTCGGCGAACAGTTGCGCCAGAGCCTCGGTCAATCCTTCGTGGTGGAAAACAAGCCGGGCGCTTTCGGCATCATCGCGATCGAGGAAATGGCCCGCTCCAAGCCGGACGGCTACACGCTGATGATCGGCAACGTCTCAACCAACGCGATCACGCCGCTGCTGTACGAGAAGAAGCTTAAAGTGGATTACCTCAAGGACGTGGTGGCGGTGGGGCGGCTGGTCGACGTGCCTGCCTTCCTGATCGCGACGACGGCGAATTTCGAACCGAAGACCGCCGCCGAATTCATCGCCTACGCCAAGGCCAACAAGGGCAAGGTGCGCTACGGCACCGTCGGCGTCGGCAGCTATCCGCATTTCGACATGGCCTATTTCGCCAAGCGCGCGGGCGATCTCGACATGATCGCCATTCACAACAAGGCGGGCGCCTCCGGCGTGATCAACGACATGGTGACCGGCGACGCGCAGGCCGCGTTCCTCAACGTTGCCTCGACTGCCGCGATGGTCAAAGCAGGAAAATTGCGCCCGCTCGCAATCGCCAACCAGACGCGGCTACCGGAATATCCCAACGTTCCGACCATGAAGGAAATCGGCTACGCCGACGTCGGCACCATTGCCTGGCAGGGAATGTTCGCGCCAGCCGGGACGCCGAAGGACGTGCTTGAGACGTTGCAAAAATCGGTGAACGAAGCGATGAAGGCCCCGATGGCGCAGGAAGCGTTCAACAAGCAGAACTTCAACGTCGTTCCGAGCAAGTCGCTGGATGACGCCAAGACCTGGCTCGCTAGCGAAATGGCGGCGTGGAAGAAGATCACCAGCGAAGTGAAGATCGAAGCCGCCGAGTAACGACGTGCGCGCGCCGAACGTGCAACCCGGAGCGCGCGCGTGAGCGGGCGTCCGGCACGCCTGCACGCGCCCGGCTGGGGCATGCTGACGCGCAAGAACATTCTTGCGGGGCTGCTGTTCATCGCCATCGCCGCCGCCGGATTGTGGATCTCGCGCAGCTATCCCATCGGGACGGCGCTGCGCGTGGGCACCGGCTATGTGCCGCGTCTGCTGCTGTGGTTCCTGCTCGGGCTTGGCGCGGTGATTTTCTTCCAGGGCCTGCTCGAGAACGACGAAAAGAGTAACGCGGACCGCACGTCGATTTTGCGGCCGCTGATTTTCGTCAGCACCGCTCTGGTGGTGTTCGGATTGACGATCGAGCGGCTCGGGCTTGTGATCGCGATCCTGCTGCTGATGTTCATCGGCAGCTTCGCCACGCGCGATCTTAAAATCGTCGAGACAGCGATCACCGCCGCGGTGCTCGCGGTGATTTCCATCACCATTTTCATCCTCGGGCTCGGGCTGACGATCCCCGTCTGGCCGGAGTGGTAGATGGACCTGTTGCAAAACCTCGCCATCGGCTTCGGCGTCGCGATGACGCCGGCGAATTTATTTTTCGCGCTGGCGGGGGTGATGATCGGAACGCTGATCGGCGTGCTTCCCGGCATCGGGCCGATTGCCACCATCGCGATGCTATTGCCGCTCACGTTCCATCTTGAGCCGGTGTCGGGCCTTATCATGCTCGCCGGCATCTTTTACGGCGCGCAATATGGCGGCTCGACCACAGCCATTCTCGTTAACCTGCCGGGCGAAACGTCATCGGTGGTAACCTGCATCGACGGCCACCAGATGGCGCGCAACGGCCGCGCGGGCGCAGCTCTCGCCACCGCCGCGCTCGGCTCGTTTTTCGCCGGCACGGTGAGCACGCTGGTGATCGCGATGTTCGCACCGCCGCTCGCCATTGTCGGGCAATCGTTCGGCGCGCCGGAATATTTCTCGCTGATGCTGCTTGGCCTCGTCGCTGCCGTGGTGCTGGCGCACGGCTCGGTGCTCAAGGCCATCGCCATGATCGTGCTCGGCCTTCTCCTCGGCTTGATCGGCACGGATGGAAATACCGGCGCATCGCGCTTTACCTTCGACATCACGCGGCTCTCCGATGGCCTCGATTTCGTGCCGCTGGTGATCGGTTTGTTTGGCTTGGGCGAGATCATCGTCAATCTCACACAACCGGATCACACCCGTTCGGTGGTGGCGAAAAAAGTCACCGGCCTCTGGCTCACGATGGCCGAATTCAAGCAGGCGTGGCCTGCGGTGCTGCGCGGAACGGGGCTTGGCTGCGTGCTCGGCGTGCTGCCCGGCGGCGGCGCGACGTTGTCCTCGTTCGCCGCTTACGTGCTGGAAAAGAAAGTCGCCAAGGATCCTTCCCGCTTCGGCCACGGCGCCATCGAGGGCGTGGCCGGGCCGGAATCCGCCAACAATGCCGGCGCGCAGACGTCGTTCATTCCGATGCTCACGCTCGGTATTCCCGGCAACGCGGTGATGGCGCTGATGATCGGCGCGCTCACCATCCACGGCATTCAGCCTGGCCCGCAGATCATGACCGAACGTCCGGGATTGTTCTGGGGCATGGTCGTCAGCATGTGGATCGGCAACCTGATGCTGCTCGTGATCAACCTGCCGATGATCGGCGTCTGGGTGCAACTGCTGAAGGTGCCATACCGCGTGATGTATCTCGCGATCCTGCTGTTCTGCGCCATCGGCGTTTACACCGTGAACAATTCCACGTTCGATGTGACGATGACCGCGTTCTTCGGCGTGCTCGGTTACATCTTCATCCGCCTCGAATGCGAACCGGCGCCGCTCATTCTCGGCTTCGTGCTTGGGCCCTTGATGGAAGAAAATCTGCGCCGCGCGATGAAGATCGCGAGCGGCGATCCGATGATCTTCCTCAACCGGCCGCTCAGCCTGGGACTGCTGATCGCCACGGCAATCTTGCTGGTGATCGTGGCGTTGCCAACGATCCGCTCCAAACGCGAGGAAGCGTTTCAGGAGAACTGACGCACCGCTCGCACTACAATTTGCGGTCGCCAATCCCGGCTTTTTTATAAAGTTCGTTGATGTGCTTCTTCACGTCCGGGTGCGTGGTGTCGTCGGCGGCTAGGTGTTTCCAGCCGACCTTCTCGCGCGCATAGATCGCGATGATCTCGTCCTGATCCGATGTTGCGCCGCTCACGCCATAAGCGCCGACCATTTCGTTGCCCTTGAACACAGGCGCGCAGCCGCCTGAGGCCGCGATCTTGCCGTTGGTCATCACCGCCATGTTCATCATCAGCTGCGGATTGCGCTCCTTGAACCATTGCTGGATCACCAGCCCATCCGGAAAACGGGGGCTCATGGAGCGGAAAGCGGCCACTGTATAGGCTTTGCTCCAGGCGGTTTCCGGCGTGATGAAACCGGCGTCGTCCATGCGCTCGAGCGCGATCAGATGGCCCTCCGGCCCGACCACGGCGATGGAGACCGGCACCCCCATTTCATCGGCTTTTTCGATGACCGCCTTGATGAATTCGCGGCATTCCACCGCCCGCAGTTTCGCCATCGGAAAGCCTCCCAAAGATGCCGGTCAAGATTTCTTAATCATTTGCTTACCTGTCATTAACCGCAAAAAAACCGATTGGCGAATACCATTCTTCATAGTCCGGACCCCCAAAACGCATGCTTGGAATTACCAGCTTCTTCGCCCGAATTCGCGACTGGCGGCTTGTCATGCTCGCCGGGCTTATTTGTTTCGCAGCGAGTTTTGCGGGCCTGCATTTCTTTGCCGCCGCCTGGATCGTTTCGCTGATCAGCTCCATTCCGGAGCCGGTTGCCGCCGCCGTGCTGGCCGCTCTCGCCGCGCAGTTGGCGATGAGCCTCACCGGCGGCCTGCTCACCTTGTATCTGCGGCGCGAGAACAGCCAGATGCGCACCGCCATCGACAGCATGGCGCAGGGCCTGTGCATGTTCGACTCATCCGAACGGCTGGTCGTATGCAACACACGCTATTACGAAATGTACGGTCTCGCCCAGTCGGACGTGCGGCCCGGATCGACGCTGTCCGAAGTGCTGCAACGGCGTATCGCCAAAGGCACCTTCGCCCGCGATCCGCATCAATACCGGCATGAGTTGCTGACCGAGGTCGGCAGCGGCCGCACCACCGTGCACGAAGTCAAGTCGACAGGCGGAAGCCTCATTCTGGTCATGAACCATCCGATGCAGGGTGGCGGCTGGATCGGCACGCACGAAGACATCACCGAGCGCCGCCAGGCCGAGCAGCAGCGCACGGTCATGCACGAGCAGGAAAACCGCCGCGCCTTGATCGAGGAAGCCATCGCCACCTTCCGCAAACGCGCGGAAAATCTTCTGCACACCGTCGGCGACAGCGCGCTCGCGATGCGCTCCACCGCAGCGGAATTGCTGAGCGCTTCCGGCGACAATTCACAGCGCGCCGAAAGCGCGGTGCTCACCTCGAACGAAGCTTCGGCCAACGTCGAGACCGCGGCGGTCGCCGCCGATGAATTATCCAGCTCGATCGCCGAGATCGGACGCCAGCTTAGCCAGACCGCCGAGGTCGTGCGTCTCGCGGTCGGCGAAGCGCGCGCGACTAACGACGATATCGACGCGCTGGCGCAGGCCGCGCAAAAAATCGGCGACATCATCAAGCTCATCCGCACCATCGCCGAGCAGACCAATTTGCTGGCGCTCAATGCCACCATCGAGGCGGCGCGCGCAGGCGAAGCCGGGCGCGGTTTCGCGGTGGTCGCTTCGGAAGTCAAATCGCTCGCCGTGCAGACGGCGAAGGCGACCGAGGATATTTCCAACCAGATTCTGGAAGTGCAGAACTCGACCGGCAACGCGGTCGAGGCGATCGGCCGCATTTCGCAGCGCATGCGGGAGATCGACAACTATACGTCGGCGGTCGCCGATTCCGTGCAGCAGCAGAACGCCGCCACCGGCGAGATTTCGCAGAACGTGGCAAGCGCGGCCGACGGCGCCAAGGTGATCGTGTCGGTGCTCACCGACGTCGCCGGCGCCACCACCAAGACCCGCATGTCGGCACAGACCGTGCTTTCGGCGTCGGAAGCAGTGGAAGAAGCCGCCGCCAATCTGCGCGGCGAGGTCGAAAGCTTCCTCACCAAGGTCGCGGTTTAGAATTTAGCCGAACAATCCTGCCAACGCATAAAAGAACGCTGCCATAAGTCCGGCGGCGGGGATCGTGATGATCCACGCCGTGACGATTTCCTTCGCCACGCCCCAGCGCACCGCGGAAACCTTCTTCGCCGCGCCGACGCCGATGATCGAGCCGGTAATGGTGTGCGTGGTCGAAACCGGAATGCCGAAGTGGGTTGCAACGAACAGCATGACCGAACCGGCAGTTTCCGCACAGACGCCCTGCATCGGCGTGAGCCGCGTAATCTTCGATCCCATGGTTTTGACGATCCGCCAGCCGCCCGCGAGCGTACCGGCCGCCATCGCGGCCTGACAGGCAATCACAACCCAGAACGGCACGTAGAAATCCCCGCCGAGCTGCCCCTGCGAGAACAGCAGCACGGCGATGATGCCCATCGTCTTCTGCGCGTCGTTGCCGCCGTGGCCGAGGGCGTAGAACGACGCCGAGACAAATTGCACGTGGCGGAAGATGTTATCGGCGCCGTGCGGTGTGAACCGCATGAAGCTCCACGAGACCGCGAGCATAAGAAACAAGGCGAGCAGGCAGCCTAATCCCGGCGCCAGGAAAATGGCGGCCGTGGTCTTGGCAAGGCCGGCCCACACCACCGCGCCGGTTCCCGCCTTTGAGATGCCCGCGCCAACCAGGCCGCCGATCAGCGCGTGCGAACTCGATGAGGGGATTCCCAGCCGCTGCGTGAAGATCTGCCAGACAATCGCGCCGATGAGAGCGCCGAAGATCACGCGCGAATTGATGATGTCGGCCTCGACAATGCCGCGGCCGACGGTATCGGCGACGTGCAATCCAAAAACCAGGAAGGCGATGAAATTGAAAAACGCGGCCCACATCACCGCGTATTGCGGCCGCAGCACGCGCGTCGAGACGATCGTTGCGATGGAATTCGCGGCATCGTTCATGCCGTTGAGAAAGTCGAACACCAGCGCGACGGCGACCAGACCGACGAGAAATGGCAGCGCAAGCGCGGCGGCGTCCATCGTTTCGCTCCGGACTGACTTTAGACGTGCTCGATGACGATGCCGTGCATCACGTTCGCCACGTCGTCAAAACGATCGACCACTTTTTCCAGATGGTCGTAGACTTCGTTGCCGACGATGAAGCCCATCGGATTCGACGCCGAATGCTTCAGGTAGAGCGCTTTCAGCCCGCCGTCGTGCATTTCGTCGGTGCGCCCTTCAAGCGCCGAAATCTGCTCGGTGAGCGAGCTGATATGCACGGCTTCCGCGCTGATCGACTTGAGCAGAGGGGTCGCTTCCTGCACCAGCAGCGCACATTTCACGATGGCGTCCGCCATATCTTTCATCTGCGGCGTGAACTCGGTCACGTCGAACAGCCGGATCGCCTTCGCGGTCTTCTGCATCTGGTCGATGGCGTTATCCATCGAGGTGATGAGATCACGGATGTTGCCGCGGTCGAACGGTGTAATGAAGGTGCGGCGCACGGCGATCAGCACTTCGCGGGTGATGTCGTCGGCGTCCTGCTCGCGGTCCATCACAGTCTGATAGTTGCGTGTGATCGCCTCGCCGCCTTCCAGCATGGCGCGCAAGGCTTCGGCGCCGGCCACGACCACCTGTGAATGGCGCGCGAACAGCTCGAAGAAGCGCTCCTCCTTCGGCATCAGCGCGTGGAACCAGCCCAGCATGAGAATCTCCGGCGTCTCGATTGTGACAGCCGTGCCACAGATTTCACATTGTGGGAAAGAGGCCCCGTCCGGCCTGGGGACAAGCTGCGAATCCAGCCGGTTGCAGCCGGTAACATTCCTTTTCGGCAACGTCCCCGATACACTCCCGGCGATATTTTCGGAGTTTGCAATGCGGCTGGGTTATTTCACGATGCCGGTGCATCCCATGCACCGCGACTGGTCGGAGACGTTGCGCGAGGACCGCGCCGCCATCATCCTCGCCGACAAATTGGGTTTTCACGACGCCTTCGTCGGCGAGCACATCACCGACCGCTGCGAGAACGTCACCAACAGCATGATGTTCCTCTCCTCGCTGATTCCGGAGACAACGCAGATCAAGCTCGCGACCGGAACCGCCAATCTCGCGCAGATGCATCCCGTGCTGATCGCCGCGCAGGCCGCGATGTTCGATCATCTCTCCGGCGGGCGCTTTGTGTTTGGCATCAGCCCCGGCGCTCTAACTTCGGACGCCGAGGCGCTCGGCATTCTCGATGAAGACCGCAACAAGATGTTCGCCGACGCGATCGACGTGATCCTGGCGATCTGGGAGCGCGATCCGCCTTACGACATCGATTTTCCTGGCAATCGCTACAAGGTCGCCATCAACCGCGTGCCCGCTCTGCATCTCGGCGTCGGATATATGGCGAAGCCTCTGCAAAAACCGCGGCCGGAAATCGTCGGCACCGTGGTCGCGCCGTTCTCGCCCGGCGTTGTGCATATGGGCAAGCGCGACTTCCATCCGTTGTCGGCTAACTTCCTGCTGCCGCAGCATTTGAAGTCGCACTGGCAGAACTATAGCAAGGGCAAGATGGAAGTGGGCGCGCAGGCGAATGTCGCCGACTGGCGCATTGCGCGCACGATCTTCGTTGCCGATGACGACAAGACGGCCGCGCGTTATGGCGGCGACGACGCCAACAGCCCCTATCGTTTCTATTACGGCCAGATTCACTCAAAGATCGCGCGCTCGCCGGGGCGGCTGGTCGCTTTCAAAACGCACAAAGACCAGCCGGACGACGAGGTGACCGACGATCTCCTGATCGACCAGCTGGTGATCCGCGGCAGCGTCAACAAAGTGGTGGATGGGCTTCTCGCGCTGCATGCCGAGACCGGCGATTTCGGCGAGATCGTTTATGCCGGGCTCGACTGGGTCGATCCCGCGCTCTCCCAGCGCTCGATGCAGCTGATGGCCGAGGAAGTGATGCCGCGCGTCAACGCCGCGCTCGGTAAACCCGCCGTCCGCAAACAGCCGGCGTCGGTTAAATAGATTTCAGATCAGCGGATTGGGGGCAGCGGCGAGCCCGAAATCGATCCCGGCGGCGAGATATCGCGCGGGCCTCCCGCAGGCTGCGGACCAGCCGGCGTATTCAACGCCGTTGCAGGCGCTTTGTTCTCGCTCGGCAGCACCACCACGCGCGAGCCGACCTGCACGCGGTTGTAGAGATCCTCGATATCCGAATTGAGCAGACGGATGCAGCCGGACGAAACAAACTGGCCGATGGTCGAAGGCTGGTTGGTGCCGTGGATGCGATACAGCGTCTTGCCGAGATAGAGAGCGCGCGCGCCGAGCGGATTGCCTTCGCCGCCGGCCATGAAGCGCGGCAGATAAGGCTGGCGCTCTATCATTTCGGCGGGCGGATGCCAGTCCGGCCACTCGGTCATCTTGCTGACGCGTTCGGCCCCGGCCCAGGTGAACCCATCGCGGCCAACACCGATGCCGTAGCGAATGGCTTTGCCATTGCCGAGCACGAGATAGAGGAACGTGTTCGGCGTATCGATGATGAGCGTGCCGGCGGGCTCCTTGGTCTGGAAGTCGACCAATTGCCGTTTAAGCTCCGGCGACAATTCCTTCGGCGGGCCTACTTCAGGCTGATCGTCAGGCGGCAGCGAAGCGAGCGTCGGCCCGGCAGGCGCCGGCTTCGGCGGCGTCGCGCCGATCACGCCGGGCGGGCGCGGCGGCGGCTGGCCTTCGATCGCGCCCGGAGGCTGCGTATCCATCTGATGTCCGTAGCCGGGCGCCACGCGCCCGTCGGGCTGAGCAAAACCGGGAGACGGCAGGCGTGCGTCGGCTTCTTCCGGATAGGCCGGAATAACGTTCGGCCCGCGCGACTGCTGGGCTTGCTGCGGGTTCTGATAGTTGCGCGGCGGCGGCTGGTTCCGCCGGCGAACCACCGGTTCGTCGTCATCGTCATCAAGATAAGCCCCGGGGGGCGGACCGAAATCGCGGGCATAGGGCGGCGGCGCGCCGCGATAGTTCGGCGGCGGCGAATAATTCGGCGGATAGGCCGGGTAATTTTGCGCCAAAGCGCCGCCAGCCGGCATGGCGGCAGCCAGCATCAAAGCCGCAAAAAACGCGTCAAATCGGCGGATCATTGAACTTCCTTACCCAGCCTACCCTATATGGGCCTTAATCTGCGTAGGATGAAGGCACATTCAAGACCAGAATAGGGCCTTCTCGCCAATGTGATGCCGCTGACGAATCGTCAGGTGGTCTTGGCTTCGTTGAGGATTTGCCGTCCCACGCGGAAACAGTCAACGCCGACCGGAACCCCGCAATAGACCGCAATTTGCGTGAGCACCGCGCGCAACTCGTTCGGGGTCAGCCCGTTGCGCAATGCTCCGCGGAAATGGCTCTCGAACTCGTGCATTTTGCCCAAGCTTGCGATCATGCCGAGGTTGAGGATGCTGCGCTCGCGCGGAGTGAGCGTGTCGTCGCCCCAGGCTTCGCCCCAGCAATATTGCGTCACGAAGCGCTGAAAATCACGGTTGAAATCGTCAGCGCCCGCGAGCGCCTTGTCCACGTAGGCATCGCCCAGCACCTTGCGGCGCATTGCCAGCCCGCGGTCGTAAACTGCCTTGTCCATGTAGCCATTCCTTCCCAAGTTTTTCAAAGTCATGCCCAAAATCACGCCTATGTTGACAGAGATTTGCCGATCCCGTCCATTCCCGCGTGACGCGATTGATACGGAATGACGATATGAACGTTGCGATCATCGGCGGCGGCATCTGCGGGCTTTCGCTGGCGCTCAATTTGCACCGGCGCGGCATCGCGGCCTGCGTCTATGAGCGCGCACCGGAGATCAAGGAGCTTGGCGTAGGCATTACGCTGCTGCCGCACGCGATGCGCGAGTTCACGGCGCTGGGTGTCGGCGAAGCGCTGCTGGCGGCGGGCATCGAAAATCGCGAGAGCTGTTTCTTCAACCGCTTCGGCCAGCTCATCTACAAGGAAGCGCGCGGAAAGTTCGCCGGTTACTCGTATCCGGAGATCGGCATCCATCGCGGCCGCTTGCACATGATCCTCTATCAGGCCGCGTGCGAGCGGCTGGGCGCGGATGGCATCAAAACCAACCACGATTGCGTTGGCGTTGAGCAGGACGAGAGCGGCGCGAATATCCATTTCAAGGAATTTTCGTCCGGCCGCGCGCTTCCTGCGGTGCGCGCCGACGTGGTGATCGCCTGCGACGGCATCAACTCCGCGCTGCGCAAGCAGTATTATCCCGACGACAAGGTGGTGTTCACCGGCATCAACACCTGGCGCGGCGTGACGCGCCGCAAACCGATCCTCACCGGGCGCTCCTACATGCGCGTCGGCTCGATTTTGACCGGAAAAATCGTGATCTACCCGATCGTCGATAATATCGACGCCGACGGCAATCAGCTCATCAACTGGATGGCCGAGATCAAGCGCGACACGGCGCAGACCAACGACTGGAATAAAAAGGGGAACCTCGCCGACTTCTTCCCGCTGTATGAGAGTTGGAAATTCGACTGGCTCGACGTGGCGCAGATGATCCGCGATGCCGATCAGATCCTCGAATACCCGATGGTGGACAAGGATCCCATCGAGCAATGGACCTTTGGCCGCGTCACGCTCGCAGGCGACGCCGCGCATCCGATGTACCCGCGTGGCTCGAACGGCGCGGCGCAGGCCGCCATCGACGCCCGTACGCTCGCTGACTTGCTCAAATCCAGCGCCGATCCGCGCGAGGCGTTGAAAGCCTATGAGACCGCGCGCAGCGCCGCCGCCGCCAAAGTTGTTCGCACCAACCGCGCGCATCCGCCGGATTTCATCAACATCAAGGTCGAGGAACTGGTCGGCGACAAGCCGTTCGACAATCTCGACGACTACATCACGCAGGACGAACTGCGCGCGCTGTCGGAAAATTACAAAAAGATTGCGGGGTTCTCGCTCGCCGACGTGACGCCGGGGTAGCGGCTAGCGCATTGTGAGACTCTCATTCCCTCCCCCTGAAAGGGGGAGGGTCAGGGAGGGGGTGCTTGCGTTTGAGAGAATGAACAACGCAATTACGAATAAGATGACCCCCACCCACCCGTCTTCACTTCGTTTGGCGGGTGACCTCCCCCTTGCAGGGGGAGGCAGAAAGAAGAGTCGATGGCCGCTCAAATCCTGATCGCCGGTTGCGGCGCCATCGGCAGCCTGTTCGCCGCGGCGCTATCTTCGGTGGCGAAGGTGACGGCCTACGACACCAGCGCCGAGCATGTCGGCGCCATTAACGCGAATGGCCTGCGCATCCTCGGCAAAGGCGAGCGCGTTGCGCGCATCACGGCCACGGACGATCCCGCAAAACTGACGGAAAATTTCGACGCGATTATTTTTCTCACCAAATCAAAAGCCACCGGGCCCGCGCTTGCTGCGCTCCGCCCTCACCTGCGTGGAAATCCACTGCTTGTCACGCTGCAAAACGGCATGGGAAATGCGGAAGTTCTGCTCGGTGTTCCGGATGCAGTGGTCGTGCGCGGCGTCACCATGAACGCCGGGCGCTATATCGAAGCCGGCTGCGTTGAAAATCTTATTCAGGGCAACACCTGGCTCGGTCCCTTGCGGGGGAATGTCGATGACATCCGCCCGCTCGGCGATCTGCTCAACGCCGCGCAAATGCCGACGGAGATTATCGCCGACCCGATGGGCGCTGTGTGGTCGAAATTCGTCTTCAACTGCGTGATGAACCCGGTCGGCGCGCTGCTGATGGGCAACAACGCCGCGCGCTACGGCTCGCCGGAAATTCGCGCGCTGGTCGACGACATGGCAGAGGAATGCATCGCCGTGGTGCGCGCGCTCGGCGGCAGTTTTGCGTTCGACCCGATGGATTTCGTCAAGAAAACCCGCGCCAGCGAACTCCCTATCACCAAACACGCGGGCTCGATGGCGCTCGATATCGCGCGCGGCGCACCGACCGAAATCGACGAACTCACCGGCTTTATCGTGCGCGAGGGCGAGCGGCTTGGGCTTGCCGTCCCGAATTGCCGCGCCGTTTACCGGCTGGTCAAAGGATTGGAGCTCGCCGCCAGGCCTCGCGCGTAAAAATCGCATTAATTCGAGTGGGTTAGCGGCAAAAAAGTTATCCCCACTTTCAACCTCCAACGCAGGTTTTATGCCCGCCATCCGTTTATTGCATAGGGCAAGCACTAGAATGGATGGATCACGAGCGATGGCGGCCACCCCAATCCAATGGACGACAGCGATGAAGCGCTCATGGCCCGGATCGCGCGCGGCGACGAGCCTGCATTCCGCGTCCTGTCGCGGCGCCATTTGCCGTCGGCCATCGCCATCGCGCGCCGCATCACCGGCAACGCCGCCGATGCCGAAGACGTCGCGCAGGAAGCCATGCTCCGCGTCTGGACAAACGCGCCGCGCTGGCAGCCGCTCGCTTCGTTTCGCACCTGGCTCACGCGCGTCGTGGTCAACCTCTGCCTCGACCGCAAACGGCGCGCGCCCTGGGTCGCGCTCGACGCCGCCGGCGAATTGGCCGACACCACGCCCGATGCCGGCGCGCGGATGGAAAGCGCGGAAACCGACAGCCGCATCGCCAGCGCCATCGCGGCGCTGCCCGACCGCCAGCGCGCGGCCATCGTGCTCACCTATCACGAAGGCCTCAGCAACGCGGACGCGGCTGCGGCGCTCGACACATCCGTTTCCGCCATCGAAACTTTATTGGTACGCGCCAAGCAGACTCTGCGCCGCGAACTTGGTGACATTATCGGCGAGTAACGAGTAACGATCATGAACACAAATCATTCCGATTCAAAACTCGACGCACTGCTTACGAAGCATCTCGCGCGCGACGATCATGCCGCCGATGCGTCGGCTGCGCGCGTGTATGCCGCCTTGAACGCAAAGCCGCTGCCGCGCCAGCATCGTGATTTCGTCTGGCGCTGGCCGAGCGTGTTGCTCGATCTCGATTTTGCGCCGGCCTGGACGCGCGTCGCCGCGCTCGCGTGCTGCGCGGCGCTCGGGTTCCTCATCGGCATTGCCGGGCTCGACGGCCAGTTCGATCCCGCGGGCGCCGCGACGTTCGCGTCCCGCAGCGATGTATCGCCCATCGATTTCGAGCCTGAACCGCTGACCGGGTTACGGCCATGAGCTTCGCCCACATCGCCTCGACGCCGGGTCCGGCGCCGCGCAAGCTGCTGCTGATCTCGCTGGCGCTCAATCTGTTTTTCATCGGCATCACCGGCGCGATCGCGATCCGCCAATACGTGGCGCCGCCCGCCATCACCGCCGCGGGCGAGCGCGGCGACGCCGCGCGCATCGAGCAACTGGCGGGGACTTTGCCCGCCGCCGACGCCACGATCCTGCGGACGCATTTTGCCTCCCGCCGCGCCGCCATCGAGGCCGCGCGCACCGCCTACCGCGCCAGGCAGGAAACGATCCGCCAGGCCTTGCGAAACGAGCCGTTCAGCGCCGATGCGATGCGCACCGCGATGGCGGAAACGCGGGCGGCGCGGCAGAATTTCGATCAGATATTGCATGGGGTGGTGCTGGGTGCCGCGTCGGAGATGTCGTCCGCCGGACGCAACAAACTGGCGGACTGGCGGCCCGTGCCTCGGCAGTGAGCTTCAAGTGGGGCGTAATTCCCGGTTTTATCGAGTAGCGTTCGGTTGAGCGGCGTTTGAAAGTCGTTGTTATGTTTGTTGGCCAATTTCCAGCGATTTCAGCACCCCGCACGGGAACGAGTGCGCGCGATCGCCGTTTCCTCGCCATGGCCTACGCCGTCTGCCTCGCGCTGCCCTTGTCCGGATGCTTGCTCGGCGGGGAAAAGCCCGATGCCGCGCTCGACATCCCGCAAGCCTATCGCGAAGGACCGCAAAACCCGGTCGTTGCCGAAGCGGCGCTGCCGTCGCTCGACTGGTGGAACGGCTTCCGCTCGCGCGAGCTGACCGAGATCATCGAGGAAGCGCGCTCGTCGAATCTGGACATCGCGGCGGCCATCGCCCGCATCGTGCAGGCCGACGCCACATCGCGCATCGCGGGCGCGGCGCTGCTTCCGGATATTTCGGGCAGCGGCAGCGGTTCTCGCTCGCGCTCCTCGCAAACGACGACGCCGGGCGAGACGTCCAGCTCCGGCCGCTCCGAGCGCGCGCTGTATTCCGCTTCGCTGACCGCGAGCTACGAAGTCGATTTCTGGGGCAAAAATCGCGCCGCTTTGCGCGCCGCCGAAGAGAACGCCATCGCCAGCCGCTACGACCGCGAAGTGGTCGGGCTTGCGACCGTAGCAAGCGCGGCGAACGCCTACTTTCAGGTGCTGGCGGCGCGCGACCGCTTGCGCGTCGGGCGTGAAAATCTGGTCAGCGCCACGCGCGTGCTCAATCTCATTCAGCAGCGGCTCTCCGCCGGCACGGCTTCTTCGCTCGACACCGCGCAGCAGGAGAGCCTGGTCGCTACCCAGCGCGCCGCGTTGCCGCCGCTCGAACAAACGCTGCGGCAAAATCAGGCGGCGCTCGCGGTGCTGGTCGCGCGCCCGCCGGAGCGGCTTAACATCCGCGGCGGGTCCTTGCGCAGCATCGCGCTGCCGCGCGTGACGCCTGGTCTGCCGTCCGAGCTGCTCACGCAGCGTCCCGACATCCGCGAAGCGGAAGCGCAACTCGCCGCCGCCAACGCCAACGTGGAAAACGCCCGCCTCGCGATGCTCCCCAGCATCACGCTCACCGCCGAAGGCGGCTATTCGAGCGCGGCGCTCAACACGCTGGTGCGGCCGGAATCGGTTTTGTTCAGCCTCGCCGCCGGCGTGACACAGCCGATCTTCGACGGCCTGCGGCTGCAAGGGCAGCTCGATCTCACAAAAGGGCGGCAGGATGAACTGCTGCAGAATTACCGCAAGGCGGCGATCTCGGCCTTCGCCGATGTCGACAACGCTCTCGTCGCCGTCAAGCAGACGGCGCTGCGCGAGCAGCTTCAGCGCGACGTGGTGACGAGTTCACGCCGCGCCTTCAATATTGCCGAAACGCGGTTGCGCGAGGGAACGGTGGACCTCGTCACCGTGCTCAACACGCAGCAGACTTTGTATCAGGCCGAGGACACGCTGGCGCAGGCACGGCTTGCACGGCTGCAGGCGATTGTCAGTTTGTTCCAGGCTCTCGGCGGCGGTTGGCTGCCGAAGCCAGTGGAAGCGTCGAATGACACGAATGCTAATTGAGTGGGTTGAGCGGACCAAGCGTTATTGGTCCAGACTGAGCACGAACCGGAAGCTGATAGCTCTCGGTGCCGTCGCGCTATTTTTTATCGTCATCGTTTACGCGCTCACCGGCTCGTCTTCGCAAACGGCGCAACGCGCGCGCGGACGCGGCGGCGCCGAGGGACCGGTGCCGGTGCTGGCCGCCGCCGCGAAACTTGCCGACGTGCCGGTCTATCTCGACGCGGTTGGCACCACGCGCGCGCTCAACACCGTTACCGTGCGCCCGCAAGTGGACGGCAAGCTGATCAACGTCGGCTTCAAGGAAGGCGAGGACGTCAAAAAAGGCACCGTGCTCGCGCGCATCGATCCGACCACCTACAAGGCGCAGTTCGATCAGCAGGTCGCCAAGAAAGCGCAGGACGAAGCGCTGCTCGGCAACGCGCGCATCGATCTCGAGCGCTACGACCGATTGGCTGCGACTAATTCGATCAACCGGCAGCAGGCCGACACCCAGCGCTCGCTGGTCGCGCAACTGGAAGCGCAAGTCGCGTCCGATCAGGCGATGATCGACAACGCCAAGGCGATCCTGGAATACACCACCATCGTCGCGCCGATCGACGGGCGCACCGGCATCCGCGCGGTGGATGAAGGCAACATCGTGCGCGCCTCGGATTCAACCGGCATCGTCGTCATCACGCAGATCCGGCCGATCTCGGTGCTGTTCAATCTGCCGCAGCAAAATCTCACCCAGGTGAACACCGCATTTGCCAAAGGCCAGCTCACGGCCGAGGCGCAGCAATCCGACACCGACGCGGTGATCGACCGCGGCGCATTGCAAGTCGTCGATAATCAGGTGGACCAGACGACCGGCACGGTGCGGCTGAAGGCCGAATTTCCCAACGCCAATTTGCAGCTCTGGCCGGGACAGTTCGTCAATATCCGGCTGCTGATCGACACGCTCAAGCAGGTGGTCGTGATCCCGACCGGCGCGGTGCAACGCGGACCGGCCGGCACCTTCGTCTACGTCGTGAAGGACGACAACACCGCGAGCATGCGGCCGGTGACCATTTCACAGCAGGATGAATCGCAAGCTGTCGTGTCGAGCGGCCTGCAGCCGCCGGAACGCGTCGTCACCACCGGCTTCGCGCGGCTCACCGATGGCAGCCCGGTGACGGTGTCGGGCGGCCCCGATGGCGCGGCTACGCCGGGGGCTGCGCGTCCCGCCGGAGCACGGCGTGATGGCCAGCGCGGCAATCGACCGCGTGACGGCGCCGCGCCGGGCGCTGCACCAAGCACAACGCCAAGCACAACGCCAAGTACGGCACCGAGCCCCGCACCCGCCGCGCCGCAATGAACGTCTCCGCACCATTCATTCAGCGCCCGATCGCAACGTCGTTGCTCGGCGTCGCGGTGCTGCTCGGCGGCGCGCTCGGATATTTCTGGCTGCCGGTCTCGGCGCTCCCGCAGGTCGACTTCCCGACCATCCAGGTCACCACGCAACTTCCCGGCGCCAATCCCGACACGATTGCGTCGCTGGTGACAGCTCCGCTGGAGCGCCAGTTCGGGCAAATCCCGTCCCTCTCGACGATGACTTCGTCGTCGAGCTTCGGCATCAGCCAGGTGACGCTGCAATTCGATTTGAACCGCGACATCGACGCCGCCGCGCAGGACGTGCAGGCCGCGATCAATGCCGCCGGCTCGACGCTGCCGCGAAATCTTCCCTATCCGCCGCTTTATTCGAAAGTGAATCCGGCCGACACCGCCGTCATCACGCTGGCGCTCACTTCCGATAACGTCGCGCTGCGGCAACTCAGCGATCTCGCCGACACCATGATGGCGCCGCGGCTATCCGAACTGACCGGCGTCGGCCGCGTCTCGGTGCAAGGCGGCATCCGCCCCGGTATCCGCATCCAGGCGGACCTCGCGCGGCTGGCTTCCTACGGCATCGGGCTGGAAGACCTGCGAAACGCCATCGTCGGCGCCAATGTCGCCGGCGCCAAAGGCGCGCTCGACGGCGCGCATCAATCCTACACGATCGCCGCCAACGACCAGATCGTCGCGGTGGAAGCGTACAAATCCGTGGTCATCGCGTTTCGCAACAGCGCGCCGGTCCTGCTCGGCGATGTCGCCAACGTCGTCGAAGGGCTTGAGAACACCAAGGTCGGCGGCTGGTATCAGGGCAAACCCGCCATCGTCATCGACGTGCAGCGCCAGCCCGGCGCCAACGTGATCCAGACGGTGGAGCGCGTGCGCGCCGAACTTCCGAGGCTGCAGCGCGCGATGCCGAACGGCATCAAACTCACCATCGTCAACGACCGCACCGTCACCATCCGCGCCTCGATCCGCGACGTGCAGTTCACGCTTGTGCTGAGCGTCATGCTGGTCGTGCTGGTGGTGCTCGTATTCCTGCGCACCATCCGCGCAACGATCATCGCCGGCGTCGCGCTGCCGCTATCGGTGGTGGCGACATTCGGCGTGATGTGGTTCTCAGGCTTTTCACTCGACAATCTTTCGTTGATGGCGCTGACCATCGGCACGGGATTCGTCGTCGATGACGCCATCGTCATGATCGAGAACATCGTCCGCCACATGGAAAAGGGCGCACGCCCGCTTGAGGCTGCGCTGCGCGGAGCGCGCGAAATCGGATTCACGGTGATCTCGCTCACGGTGTCGCTGATCGCGGTGTTCATCCCGCTGCTGTTCATGACCGGGCTGGTGGGACGCATGTTCCGCGAATTCGCCCTCACGCTCACCATCGCGGTCGTCGTCTCGATGATCGTGTCGCTGACGCTGACGCCGATGATGTGCAGCCGCCTGTTGCGCCCGCATGTCGAGCGCGCGGGAACGGCGCTAAGCGAGAAACTCAATCGCTGGGTCGATCAGACCGTCGAACTTTACCGCCAGAGTCTGGAATGGGTGCTGCGCCGCCAGTGGGCGACGCTGATGACGACCATCGGCACGCTCGCCGCAACCGTTTTGCTTTACGTCGCGATCCCGAAAGGTTTTCTCCCGCTGCAGGACACCGGCCTGATCATTGCCGTGACGGAAGCCGGCACCGAAGTCTCGTTCAGCGAGATGACGCGGCGGCAGCAGTCGGTGGAAGCCGCGATCAAAACCGATCCGGACGTCACCGGCATCGTTTCCGTCGTCGGCGTGAGCCCGATCAACGCGACGCCGAATGCCGGGCGCCTCGCCATCACGCTGCGCCCGCGCGACGAGCGCAGCGCGCGGGTGACCGAGATCATGCAGCGCCTGCAAACGAAGGTCGCCGTGATACCGGGCGTGATCGTCTATTTCCAGCCGGTGCAGGACATCCAGATTTCGACGCGCGCCAGCCGCGCGCAATATCAGTACACGCTGGTCGGCACCGACGCGCAGGAGGTGTCGGACTGGTCGATCAAGCTCGCGGAAAAACTGCGCTCCTCGCCGGTGATGCGCGAGGTCGCATCGGAAGCGCAGGAGGGCGGGCTGCGGCTGATGGTGCATGTCGACCGCGAGAAAGCCGGGCGGCTGGGCGTTTCGATGCAAAACATCACCGACACGCTCAACGACGCCTTCGGGCAACGGCAGATTTCCACCATCTACGCGCAGGCCAACCAGTATCGCGTCATCCTCGAAGCGATGCCGCAATACCAGCGCGACCCCGGCGCGCTTTCGAAGCTCTACGTCACGGGCAGCAGCACGACGACGAACACCGCCACCAGCATTGCGACTTCCACGCAGCCTGGCGCGAGTTCCGGTGCCGCCAGCAATACCAGCAGCACGAGCACGACCAGCACCAGCAGCACGCAGGTGCCGCTTGCCTCGTTTGCGAGTTTCGAGCGCACCACCGCCCCACTCGCGATCGCGCACCAGGAACAGTTTCCCTCGGTGACCATCAGCTTCGACATCGCGCCGCGCGCCGCGCTGAGCGACGCGGTGGCGGCAATCACCACCGCGCAAGATTCCATCGGCATGCCGCCCTCCGTGATCGGCAGCTATTCCGGCGACGCCGCGGAATTTTCCAAATCGCTCGCCGGCCAGCCGTGGCTGCTGCTCGCCGCCGCGATCACGATCTACATCGTGCTCGGCGTGTTGTACGAGAGCTTCATCCATCCGCTAACGATCTTGTCGACGCTGCCGTCCGCAGGCGTCGGCGCGTTGCTGGCGCTGATGCTGTTCGGTTATGACCTCTCCGTCATCGCGCTGATCGGCATCATCCTGCTGATGGGCATCGTGAAGAAAAACGCCATCATGATGATCGACTTCGCGCTCGAAGCAGAGCGTCATCAGGGATTGTCGCCGCGAGAATCGATCACGCAGGCGGCGCTTCTTCGATTCCGCCCGATTATGATGACGACCCTCGCCGCCTTGTTCGGCGCATTGCCGCTGGCGCTGGAAGGCGGCACCGGCTCCGAGTTGCGCAATCCGCTTGGCGTCACCATCATCGGCGGCTTGCTGCTGAGCCAGTTGCTCACGCTCTACACCACGCCGGTGATCTATCTCTACATGGAGCGCCTGCGCGAGCGGCTCACGCCCGCCGCGCCGCCATCCGCGCGGCCTTCGAGACTCGCGCCGGGACGGAGCCGACCATGAATTTCTCCTACCCGTTCATCCGGCGGCCGATCGGCACCACGCTGCTGGCGATCGGATTGTTCCTGGTGGGCGCGGTGGCCTACGGCTTCCTGCCCGTCGCAAGCCTTCCAAGCGTGGAATTTCCGACCATCAACATCTCGGCCAGCCGCCCCGGCGCCGACCCCGCCATCATGGCGGCCACCGTTGCCGCACCGCTGGAGCGGCGTATCGGCGAAATTTCCGGCGTCACCGAAATGACGTCCGCGAGTTCGCTCGGCTCGTCGCGCATCACCGTGCAGTTCGACTTGACCCGC
>CAMDSH010000029.1 GCA_945907045.1 Rhizobium sp. Q54
GCTGAAGGTGCCTGGCTGAACCAGTTTGACGACGTTAGAATTCGACACGGCATATTACTCCTTCGGTGGAGAAGTGGAGGCTTCAACTACCCCCACGATATGCCGCCTTCCTGATCTACCCCGTCACCAACTTTCGACCATAGCTCACCGGCCGCGGCTACGCCGGCAGTTATGTTGCGTTGTTGCTAAAGCAGCTTCGCGGGCCACGCCGGTCCGGCGCAATCGCCCGGTCTTAATCCTTCAGCGCGACGCCGAGCCGTCCGGCGAGATCCTGCACGAATTGCCATGCCACGCGCCCGGAGCGCGAGCCGCGCGTCGTCGCCCATTCCAGCGCTTCGCGCTTTAGTTCTTCGCCGCGCTTGGGAATTTTGTAGTGTGCGACGTAGCCCTCGACCATCGCAATGAATTCGTCCTGGCTGCAGCGGTGAAAGCCGAGCCAGAGGCCGAAGCGGTCGGAGAGCGAGACTTTTTCTTCCACCGTTTCACCCGGATTAATAGCGGTCGAGCGCTCGTTCTCCATCATGTCGCGTGACATCAAATGCCGGCGGTTGGAGGTAGCGTAGAACATCACGTTTTCGGGGCGGCCTTCGATCCCGCCTTCAAGCACGGCTTTGAGCGATTTGTAGGAGGTGTCGTCGGCGTCGAATGAAAGATCGTCGCAAAACACGATGAAGCGAAACGGCGCTGCGCGCGTGATCGCCATCAGGTTGGGCAGGCTCTCGATATCCTCGCGGTGAATTTCGACCAGCTTGAGCGGCGCTTGCGAACCTTTTTTTTCCAGTGTGGCGTTGACCGCCGCATGCGCCGCCTTCACCAGCGACGACTTGCCCATGCCGCGCGCACCCCACAGCAGCGCGTTGTTGGCGGGAAGGCCGCGGGCGAAACGCTCGGTGTTCTCCACCAGCGTATCGCGCATCCGGTCGATGCCCTTGAGCAGCGACATCTCGACGCGGTTGACGTGCGGCACCGGGGCGAGGCGGCCTTCCGGCTGCCAGACGAAGGCGTCGGCGGCGGAAAAGTTGGGCGCTGCGGTCTCGCGCGGGGCAAGCCGTTCCAGCGCCGCAGCGATGCGCGCAAGGGTCGCGGACTCGCCATTGCCGGCGGTTTTGCCTTTGGCGGCCGAGGCCGGTTTGGAGCTGGATTTTTGTTTGGCCATGCGGGTACTCGTCGTTGCGCTGCTCTTAGCGGGGCTCCGGCACGCTCGCAAGGCAGGGCGGCTGCAAAGGCCCAAAAACTGGCGTTTTTAGAGGGTCTGGCAGCGTTGCAATTGGGCCCACGGCAGCTATAGTCCGCGCGAATTTCGCGCAATTGCGGTCACTTCCGCGACCCGCGCCGGACTTAAAGGGAACATTCGATGCTGATTACGCCCGCGCTCGCGCAAGGCGCTTCACCGTTCGGCGGCGACGGCGGCATGCTGATGTCGCTTTTGCCGTTCATCCTGATTTTCGTGATCATGTATTTCCTGATCCTGCGCCCGCAGCAGAAGCGGGTGAAGCAGCACCAGGAAATGGTCAAGAACGTGCGCCGCGGCGACACCGTCGTCACTTCCGGCGGCCTTGTCGGCAAGGTCACCAAGGTGATCGACGACGATCAGGTCGAAGTTGAGATCGCGGACGATGTGCGGGTGCGGCAGATGCGGCAGATGCTCACCGATGTGCGCGCCAAGGGCGAACCGGTGAAGGACGAGGCTGCGTCCGGCTGATCGCCGGCGCAGGTCGCACCGGAGTCGGGACGGTCAATGCTTTATTTTACGCGGTGGAAGGCAGCGGCGGTCGTGTTCACGGCCTTCATCGTATGCCTGTTCGCCGTTCCAAATTTCTTTCCGGAAAAAACCGTGCAGAGCTGGCCGAAGTGGGCGCAGCGCCACGTTGTGCTCGGGCTCGACCTGCAAGGCGGCTCGCACATTTTGCTTGAAGTCGATTCCAACGCCGTGCGCAAAGAAAAGCTGGAGACGCTGCGCGACGACGTGCGCCGCGTGCTGCGCGAGGCGCGTGTCGGCTATACCGGCCTTGCCGTTCGCGGCAACAGCGTGGAAGTGCGCATCCGCGAGGGCGGAGAACAGCAGGCGCGCACGAAACTGCAGGATTTGTCGCAGCCGCTCGGTGGCATTCTCGGCACCAGCGGTGCGCGTACCGTCGATATAACGACCGAGGCGGGCGGGCTGATCCGGCTCACGATGACCGAACCGGCGATCATTGAGCGCATCCGTCAATCGGTCGAGCAATCGATCCAGATCGTCGAGCGGCGCGTCAACGAACTCGGCACCGTCGAGCCGCTGATCCAGCGCCAGGGCGTCGATCGCATTCTGGTGCAGGTGCCCGGCTTGCAGGATCCGACACGGTTGAAGGAATTGCTGGGCAAGACCGCGAAACTCGATTTCCGCCTCGTCGATCTGACGATGGCGCCGGAGCAGGCTCAAGCGGGACGCGCGCCGCCGGAGTCGGAAGTTCTCATGAGTTCGGCCAAGCAGGGCCAGCGGGCGCCGTATTTGATCGAGAAGCGCGTGATGGTGTCGGGTGGCGATCTTACCGACGCGCAGCCGGGCTTCGATCAACGCAGCAGCGAGCCGATCGTCAGTTTCCGTTTCAACACATCCGGTGCGCGCAAGTTCGCGCAGGTGACGCAGGAGAATGTCGGCAAGCCCTTCGCCATCGTGCTGGACAACGAAGTGATCTCCGCGCCGGTAATCCGCGAACCGATCCTCGGCGGCTCCGGGCAAATTTCGGGCAGCTTCACGGTCGAGCAGGCAAACGATCTCGCCATCCTGTTGCGCGCCGGTGCGTTGCCCGCGCCGCTCACCATCATCGAAGAGCGCACGGTCGGTCCCGGCCTTGGTCAGGACTCGATTGAAAAGGGCAAGCTGTCGTCTTATGTCGGCGCGGCGATGGTCATCATCTTCATGCTGGTCACCTACGGCCTGTTCGGCCTGTTCGCCAACATCGCGGTGGCCATCAACGTCGCCATGATCTTTGGCATTCTCTCGCTGCTTAACGCGACGCTCACTCTGCCCGGCATTGCCGGCATCGTGCTCACTGTCGGCATCGCGGTGGACTCCAACGTGCTTATTTATGAGCGCATCCGCGAAGAAGTGCGCGGCGGACGCTCGCCGATCAACGCCATCGACGCGGGATTCAGCCGCGCGCTCGCGACCATTCTCGATTCCAACATCACGACTTTCATCGCCGCCGCGGTCCTGTTTTATATCGGCACCGGCCCGGTGCGCGGCTTTGCCGTCACGCTCGGCATCGGCATTCTCACGACCGTCTTCACCGCCTTCACTGTAACGCGGCTGATCGTCGCTTACTGGGTGCGCTGGCGGCGTCCGCAGCACGTACCGATCTGACGGGGGAACACATGAAACTCCTCCGCATCGTACCGGACGACACCAAATTCGATTTCATGCGTTTCCGGCGCATCAGCTTTCCCGTGTCGGCGCTACTGTCGATCATGGCGATTGCGCTGTATTTTTTCCACGGGCTGAATTTCGGCATCGACTTCCGTGGCGGCACTTTGCTGGAAGTGCAGTCGAAATCCGGTCCCGCCGATATCGCAAAAATGCGCACGACGCTGGGCGGGCTCAATCTCGGCGAAGTGCAGCTGCAGCAGTTCGGCGGGCCGACCGACGTGCTGATCCGCATTTCCGAGCAGCCGGGCGGCGATGCCGCGCAGCAGGCGGCGGTGCAGAAGGTTCGCGCGGCGTTGGGCAGTGAAGTCGATTACCGCCGCGTCGAGGTTGTCGGGCCGCGCGTGTCGGGCGAACTTTTGTCCTACGGCGTGATCGGCCTCATTCTCGCGATCTTGTGTATTTTCATCTACCTGTGGTTCCGTTTCGAGTGGCAATTCGCGCTCGGCGCCATGATCGCCAACGTGCACGATCTTGTTTTGACCATCGGCTTCATGTCGCTGGCGCAGATCGATTTTGACCTCACCAGCATCGCTGCGCTGCTTACGATTTTGGGCTATTCGCTTAACGACACGGTGGTGATCTACGACCGTATTCGCGAGATGCTGCGCCGCTATAAGAAGCTTCCCATTGCCGATTTGCTGAATGCGTCGATCAACTCGACGCTGTCGCGCTCGGTCATCACGCACGTGACCGTGAGCTTGGCGCTCCTCGCGCTGCTGCTGTTCGGCGGGCAGGCGATCCACAGCTTCACCGCGACCATGATGTTCGGCGTCGTGCTGGTCGGCACCTATACGTCGATCTTCATCGCCGCGCCGATCCTGATCTATCTCGGCGTCGGCCTGGGGCGCGCCGAAGGCCGCGACGAAACGCCGGACAGGCCGTAAGTTATCCCCGATGGCGGCTCCGCGCGATAAGCCGCATCTTCCCGAACAGACGCAGATCGATGCCTACGGCAATGGCGGCTTCCGCTTTGGCGGCATGTCGCATCGTGGCTCGCTGCTGTGCCTGCCCGACGGCGTGTGGGGGTGGCCGGTGACGTCCGTGGCCGAGTTATCCGAACAGTCGCTGACGAAGGTGCTTGGCTTCGCGGGGCGGATCGACTTCTGCCTGCTCGGCACCGGGCACGATCCCTGGGCGATGCCGGAGAGCCTGCGCGCGCATTTCCGCGAACGCGGGCTTTCCATCGACGCGATGCCGACGGGTGCTGCCGTGCGCACCTACAACATCCTGCTGGCGGAAGGCCGCCGCGTCGGTGCGGCGCTTATCGCAGTCGAGTGAATGGCGCGCTAAGCTTGCTCCTACATGCAGGACGATCATTGCCAAAAGCTCGTGCGCGAGGCGGACAAAGACCGTTTCCTCGCTGCGCTGTTTGCACCCGCTGAGCGCCGCGCGGCGTTGTTCGCGCTCTACGCATTCAATGTTGAAATCGCGCGCGTGCGTGAGGTGGCGCGCGAACCGATGCCCGGAGAGATACGTCTGCAATGGTGGCGCGATGTGTTGGGTGGTGAGCGGGCAGGCGAAGCGAAGGCGCATCCTGTCGCTTCGGCTCTGCTCGATACCATCGAGCGTCACGGGCTGCCGCTCGAGCCGCTGCTCGCTCTGATCGAGGCGCGCAGCTTCGATCTTTACGATGAGCCGATGGCGGGCCTCGGCGAGCTTGAAGGTTACGCGCGCAAGACCAATTCGGCGCTGATCGAAGGCGCGGCGCGCATTCTTGGCAACGCGCAGAATTCCATCGCCGATCTGGCCGGGCACGCCGGTATCGCCCACGCCACCGCCGGGTTGCTGCTGGCGTTTCCGCTGCACGCCTCGCGGCGGCAGCTTTTCGTGCCGCTTGAAACGCTGACGCGCTATGGCGCAAAACCCGAAGACATTTTCGCCGGCAAGGCCACCGTCGAGTTGCGCTCCGCGTTCGCGGAATTGCGGCTGCGCGCGCGGCGGCATCTCGCGGCGGCGGGAGAGTTGATCGCCGCTGCGCCCGACACCGTGCTACCCGCGCTGCTGCCGCTGGCGCTGGTGCGCCCGATGCTCGATTTCATGGAGCGGTCCGCTTACGACCCGTTCAAGCCTGACGAACTTCCGCAATGGAGACGGCAGTGGCTGATGTGGCGCGCTTCGAAACGGCGGCGGCGCATCGCGGGCTGAACTTATTCCGCCGCGGCGGCGTGTTCGCCCGCGATCCAGCGGTCGAGATCGGCGAGCGCGCGCTGACATAGCGCACGCTTTTTCGCGATGGTCTTCGGCGTTCCGCGCAGCCGCTTGCCGTCTTCCCCAATTGCAGGTTCCTGCGTGAGTGGCGGAAACAATCCAAAATTCGCATTCATCGGCTGGAACGACGAAGGGCCCGCGTCGATGGTGTCGATGTGTCCGCCGGTGATGTGTCCGATCAGCGCGCCATGCGCGCTCGTCGCCGGCGGGAGCGACAATTCTTCGCCCAATCGTTCGGCGGCGGCGAAGCGCCCGGTGAGCAGCCCGATGGCGGCGGATTCCACATAGCCCTCGCAGCCGGTGATTTGTCCCGCGAAACGCAAACGCGGCTGTGCTTTGAGCCGCAGCGTCTCGTCGAGCAGGCGCGGCGAATTCAAATACGTATTGCGATGCAGGCCGCCGAGCCGCGCGAACTCGGCATTCTCCAGGCCGGGAATTGTGCGGAAGATGCGAACCTGTTCGGCGTGTTTCAATTTGGTCTGAAAGCCGACCATGTTGAACAGCGTGGCGAGCTTGTTGTCCTGCCGCAGTTGCACGACTGCGTAGGGCTTCTCGTCAGGTTTGTGTGCGTTGGTCAGGCCCATCGGTTTCATTGGCCCGTGCCGCGGCGTCTCGCGTCCGCGTTCCGCCATCACTTCGATGGGCAGGCAGCCGTCGAAATACGGCGTCGATTCCCAGTCGTGAAACTGCGTCTTCTCGCCGGCCAGCAGTGCGTCGATGAAGGCTTCGTACTGCTCGCGGTTGAGCGGACAGTTAATGTAGTCGGCGCCGGATTTGTCGTAGCGCGACTGAAACCATGCGCCGGTCATGTCGATGGAGTCGCGGTGCACGATCGGCGCCAGCGCATCGAAGAACGCCAGCGCATCCTCGCCGGTAAGCGCGCGCACGGCACTCGCGAGAGCAGGCGAGGTGAGCGGGCCGGTCGCGATGATGACGCTGTCCCAGTCGTCCGGCGGCAATCCGGCGATTTCCTCGCGGCGAATGTCGATCAGCGGATGCGCTTCGAGCGCCGCGCCGATGGCGGCGGAAAATCCGTCGCGGTCCACCGCGAGCGCGCTGCCCGCCGGCACTTTGTTGACGTCGGCGGTGCGCATGATGAGCGAGCCGAGCCGCCGCATTTCCGCGTGCAGCAGCCCGACGGCGTTGCCGTCGGCATCGTCGGAGCGGAAGGAGTTGGAACAGACCAGTTCGGCGAAGCCATCGGTCTTGTGCGCGTCGGTCATCCGCACGGGACGCATTTCATGCAGGATAATCGGCACGCCGCGCGCCGCGATCTGCCAGGCGGCCTCCGAACCGGCGAGGCCGCCGCCGATGACGTGGACAGGCTTGATGCTCATGGCCGGAACCTAGGCGCAGGCCGCCGGCGCGGCAACCCGGGTCCCCAAAAACGAAAACGCCCGCACGGGGCGGGCGCTTGCGAGAACTTGTGAGCGCGATTAGCGGTTCGCGCTATTCCAGGCCACCGACGGAATGTCGGAGCGGCTGATGCCGATATCGGCAAGCTCGCGGTCGCCCAGACGGGACAGCTCGCGCAGGCTTTTGTTGTAGAGCTTCCAGGTCTGCAGGAAGCGGAGAATGGCGACAAACATGACGTAACCTCTTCAATTTCCCTCCGGCCCCAAGCCAGAGAATCGTGTTGGCGTGAACATAGGAGTCCATGTTGCGTTGCGGAAGAAATTTTATTGCGTCGCAGCTACGCCAAAAACGCATAGCTTAAGTAGCTGAATATTAAGGAAATACGGTCGATTACGTCTCAGTTTGAGGAAGAAATCGGGGAAATTTTCTTCACTTTCCCGCGCCAGTCCACCGCAGCCTTCAAGGCGCTCCGGATCGTGTAGATTGCCCGGCAAAAGCGGGAGGAATGTCATGAGCAAGCTTGTCCTGTCAGCTATTGCCGCCGCGGTTGTTATTTTCAGCGGCACGGCCAACGCTGCCGAGATCAAAATTTTGACTGCCGGCGCATTCAAGCAAGTTGTGCTGGCGCTGGTGCCGGATTTCGAGAAGCAGACCGGCCACAAGGTGACGGTCGATAACGGCACAGCGGGCGAACTTTCCAAGCGCATCGAGGGCGGTGAAGCGTTCGACGTGGCGGTGATTACGCCCGGCGTCGTCGATGATCTCACGAAGAAAGGCAAGATCGCCGAGGGCAGCCGCGTAGCGCTCGCCAGCGTCGGCGTCGGCGTGATGGTGAAGGCTGGAGCGCCCGTGCCTGATGTGAGCACTGTCGATGCATTCAAGCGCGCGCTCGTGAACGCCAAGACCGTCGCCTATATCGATCCGGCCAGCGGCGGCTCGAGCGGTGTGTATCTCGACAAGCTGTTCGAGAAACTGGGCGTCGCTGATGTGGTTCGCCCGAAGGCTAAGCTCAAGCGCGGCGGCTATGTCGCCGACCTGATTGTCAGCGGCGAGGCTGAACTCGGTATCCATCAGATCAGCGAGATCGTGCCGGTGAAGGAAGTTACGCTGGTCGGACCGCTGCCGAAGGAAATCCAGAACAGCACGACCTACGCGGCGGCACTGAGCGCATCGACCAAAGAGGGCGACGCCGCCAAGGCGCTGATCAAGGCGCTGTCCGGGCCGGCCGCCGCCGCGGTGCTCAAGTCGAAAGGCATGGACCCGGCGGGCTCTTAAAACGCGCGCCGCGCTGTGACATTTCGCGAGCCCGGCCGCCGCGCCGTCGTCGCGGCTTTGGGCGTGGTGCAAATCCTCGCCTGGGGCACTTCGTTTTATATTCCCGCCGTGTTTGCGGTGCCGATTGTCACGGACACCGGCTGGCCGCTGGCGTTCGTTGTCGGTGGCGTGTCGATCGGGCTGCTGGTCGCGGGGCTGATCTCGCCGCAGGTCGGGCGCATCATCGACAGGCACGGCGGACGGCCCGTGCTGCTTGCAAGCTCGTTTCTTTATGCGGCGGGACTCGCCGGCATCGGCCTTGCCCCTTCGCTGCCGTTTTATCTTGCCGCATGGATCGTGCTCGGTCTCGGCATGGGCACCGGCCTCTACGATGCGGTGTTCTCCGCGCTTGGCCGTCTCTACGGAAAAGAAGCGCGCGGGCCGATCACAAACCTGACGCTGTTCGGCGGATTTGCCAGCACGCTGTGCTGGCCGTTGAGTGCGTTCATGATCGAGAGCGTGGGCTGGCGCGGCGCGTGTTTCGTTTATGCGGCGATACATTTGTTTGTGGCGCTGCCGCTGATCGCCTATGCGATGCAGGCAAAGCCGGCTGCCGTTTCGCAGGCAGGCGCGGATGACGCTCCGGCCGCGGACGACACGCCGCTGCTCAAACACGAAACGCTGGTGTTCGCGATGCTCGCGCTGGTGATGACGATTGCCGCCGGCATCGGCTCGATCGTCGTTGTGCACCTGCTGATCTTCCTGCAGGCGAGGGGCGTCGAGTTCGCGATGGCGGTGACGTTCGGCACGCTGTTCGGCCCGGCGCAGGTGGGCGCGCGCATGGTCGAGCGCATCTTCGGTTCGCACTATCATCCGATCTGGACCATGATCGCGTGTTGCGCGCTTATGGCCTTGGGCCTCGCGCTGCTGTTTGTCAGTTTTCCGCTTCTTGTTCTCGTGATCGTACTCTACGGCGCGGGTTACGGTATTTTATGGATCGCGCGCGGAACGTTGCCGCTCGCGCTGTTTGGGCCGGTGCGGTTTCCGCGCCTGATGGGAAAGCTCGCGTTCCCCAGCCTGATCGTGCAGGCGCTGGCGCCATCGATTGGCGCGCTGCTGATCGAGCGCTCCGGCGTGGATGCGACCATCGGCGTATTGACCGCGTTCGCATTCCTCAATGTGGTGCTGATCGGCGCGTTATGGGCTGCGTGCCGCGAACGGATTTAAGGACAAACGATGCTGGCGCTGCGTACGCTGTTCTTCGAGGACCTTTCGGTCGGCATGACTGAAAAACTGTCGAAAACGATTTCATCGTCCGACGTGGTCGGCTTTGCCGCCGTGACCGGCGACCGCAACCCGATCCATCTTTCCGAACATTTCGCCGCCAAGACGCCGTTCGGCACGCGCATCGCGCACGGGCTTTACACCGCGAGTCTCATTTCCGCCGTGCTTGGCACGCGCCTGCCGGGTCCGGGTGCGATCTATATTTCACAGACATTGAATTTTCGCGCTCCGGTGAAAATCGACGACGTGGTGGAAGTAAGCGTCACGGTGACGGAACTCAATTCCGAGAAATTCCGTGCGCGGCTTAGCTGCACCTGCACCGTGGCGGGTGAGATCGTGCTCGACGGCGAAGCGCTGGTAAAAGTACCCTCATCGAGCGCGGAGCGTCCGCTGCCTCGGCTTTAGGAGATTGCGGTGCGTTTATTGCGTTATGGCGCGAGCGGGACGGAAAAGCCCGGCCTGATCGACAAGTCCGGGCGCTTGCGCGATTTATCCGGCGCAATTGCTGACATCGCGGGCGATGTCCTCACGCCGGATGGATTGGCGAAACTCGCGAAACTGAAACCTGAAAATCTGCCGGAGGTCAGCGGCAAGCCTCGCCTTGGTCCGCCGTTAGCGCGCATCGGCAAGATCATCGGCGTCGGATTGAACTACAGCGACCACGCCAAAGAAGTCGGATTGCCGTTACCAAAAGAACCGACGCTGTTTCTCAAGGCCACCAGCTCTCTCGCGGGGCCGGCTGACGAACTGCGGATGCCGCGCGATGGCGTGAAGCTGGATTGGGAAGTGGAGCTTGGCGTCGTCATCGGGCAGGGCGGCGTTTATATTTCTGGGGCCGCTGCGATGGATCACGTTGCCGGTTATTGCCTCGGCATCGACTTCACCGAACGCGAATTTCAGTACAACCGCGGCGGGCAGGGATTCAAAGGCAAGAGTTCGGACACCTTCGGCCCGCTCGGCCCCTGGCTGGTGACGCGCGACGAAATTGCCGACCCGCACGAATTGAAACTGCATCTCACCGTCAACGGCGTGACGCGGCAGAACGGAAATACGAGCAACATGACTTATTCGGTCGGCGAGCTGGTGTCGTATTGCAGCCGCTTCATGAGCCTGCAAACCGGCGACGTGATCCTAACCGGTACGCCGGCGGGCGTCGCCAAGCGCGACGTGCTGGGAGATTTTCTAAAACCCGGCGACGAAGTTATTGCAACGATCGACGGCTTGGGCGAACAGCGCCACCGCGTCGCGGGCAGTATTTAAGTCAGCTCCCGTTCATCCCGTGAATTTCCGGAAAGAAATAATCCTTCCACGACTCCGGCGGGGCTTTCAGCATGCCGTTCGTTCCCATGAAGCGCGCGAACTTCATGGTGTTTTCCGGCACCATCGTCCAGCGCACCTGCGGGCCGGAGACGACACGGGCGGCGAAATCGAGCGGCAGTTTGGAATTTGAATCCTTGATCCACAATGCCGCCGCTGCGCGCTTGTCCTTGTTGACGATGTCGGTCGCTTCCGTGATCGCCGCGACCAGCGCCTTGTAGAGTTTCGGGTTCTGCTCGCGGAATTTCGCCGTGGTCCAGGCGACGGTGAAGGAATGCGGGCCGTCCATCACGTCATATGAGTTGAGCACCGTGTGGATGCCGTCTTTGTCGAGTTGCTGCTGCTGGAACGGCGGCACGCTGAACACGGAGGTAACTTCCGAGCCCCCGCTGAGCAGCGCAGCCGTTGCATCCGGTGGCGGCATCGACACGGTCTGCGCATCCAGTTTGCCGAAATTCGCCGCGCCGAAGGTCTTGGCGGCGGCCATCTGCAGCATGATCGCCTGGATCGACACCTTCACCGCCGGCACGGCGATGCGGTCGCTCTCCTTGAAATCGCTGATCGTTTTAACCGCCGGATTGCGCGTGTTGAGCAGAAACGGCTGCGAGGAGAGCGCCGAGATGCCGCGCACTTCCTGCGGCGTTCCCTTGGTGCGGCCCCACAGCACGAGCAGGCCGGGCGTGCCGCCGGTCGCGATGTCGATCGAGCCGGAGATCAGCGCCTCGTTCACCGCCGCCGGTCCGTTGAAGGTGTGCCACGACACTTTCACGTCGCTCAAACCCAGCGCCGCGGCGTGTTTCTCGACCAGCTTCTGGTCTTCCATGACGTTGAACTGCAGGTATCCCATCGAATACTGCTTCGCGAGGCGGATCTCCTTTTCCTGCGCAAGGGAAGGCGAGGGAGCTGCAAACGCCGCGCCGAGCGCGAGCGCGGCAAAAATTTTCGCGGCGGAAAAACAACGGCGGTTATGGTTCACGGGCGTCTCCCCAGGCGGCTTTTGTTGGCTCTGCGCAGGCCTAAGGAAGGTTAACATCGCGCGAGCGCGCTTGCCCACTGCCGCCGTGGGCGCGCGAGCGGCCTTGCCGCCAAGCCCGCAAAGGCCTATATGGACGGCGCAACCAGTTTTCGGCCTGCCTTGTTTCGCCCCGACTTTGGGCTCCCAACGCAACCCCCAAAACTCGGATGTTACGAAACGCCGACTGCATACGCAGGTGGCGCGAAATCGCCTGCGGCGCACGATGTGCCGTCAGGCAGCAACGCAAGGAGGCCTACATGGCCATTGGTACCGTTAAGTTCTTCAACACGCAAAAAGGCTTTGGATTCATTCAGCCGGTGGACGGCTCGAAGGATGTGTTCGTGCACATCAGCGCGCTCGAGCGCGCAGGCATGTCCACCCTGAACGAAGGCCAGAAGGTCAGCTACGACGTCGTCACCGAGCGCGGCAAGGAAGCCGCCTCGAACCTGGCGAACGCCTAATACGTTTGAAGTTCTGAACTGACGAAGCGCCCGGCATTAACGTGCCGGGCGTTTTGCTTTTTGCGCACCGCGTCAGAGCAGCAGGCCGGCGTATTCCGCGTGCTTGCCGATGTAGGCGGAGACGAACGGACACTTCGCAATAACTTTAAGTCCGCGTGCCTTCACGATCTCCAGCGCGCCGCGCACCAGCGCCGAACCGATGCCCTTGCCGTTGAGTTCTGGCGGCACTTCGGTGTGCGTGAAGGTGATGACGCCGCCCGCGAGCGTGTAATAGGCGAAGGCGGTTTTCCCTTCCGCGTCCAATTCAAAACGATGGGCGGCGGCGTTGTCGCGGACTTCGGCAGACATGGGTATCGATTTAGTGCGCGCGGAACAAAAGGACAAGGTGAATTGTTTTCTTGTCATTGCCGGACTTGATCCGGCAATCCATGATGCATTTGCATTCGCACGGTCTTACGTAAGTCACGATTTGCCGCGCATCATCATGGATGCCCGGATCGGGTCCGGGCATGACAGGTTAGAGAGAACATCCCATGCCGAACCTCACGCTCTATCACGCTTCGCCGTCGCGCTCGTCCATCGTGCTGTGGATGCTGGAGGAGTTGGGTGAGCCTTACGACATCAAGTTACTCAGGTTGAGCGAAGGCCAGCACCTCAAACCGGACTACCTCGCGATCAATCCGATGGGCAAGGTGCCGGCGCTTAAACACGGCGATACCGTCATCACCGAGGTGGCAGCGATCTGCACCTATCTCGCCGACGAATTTCCCGCGCGCAAGCTGAACATTCCGGTCGGCTCTCCGCGCCGCGGCGTTTATCTCAAATGGATGTTCTACGGGCCGAGCTGCCTTGAGCCCGCGATCATCGACCGCGCGTCGCCGCGCAAGGAAGAAGCGCGGCGTGGAATGCTGGGCTGGGGCGATTTCGATTCCGTCATGAACGTGCTGGCGAAGGCTGCGAGCGATGCCAGGCCTTATCTGATGGGCGAGCAGTTCACCGCCGCCGATGTGGTGATCGGTTCCGGCCTGCGCTGGGGCACGATGTTCAAGCTGATCCCGGAGCGCAAGGAGTTCGCCGATTACGTCGCGCGGCTGAACGAGCGCCCGGCGGCCAAGCGCGCACAGGAGAAGGACAAAGCGATGGCTTCTTCTTAGTCATTGCCGGACTTGATCCGGCAATCCCGATAAGGGGCGCAGTGCCTTCCTAAACGGGATCACCGGGACAAGCCCGGTGATGACGGCTGAGTGGTTTGGATTCGCCGCTTTCTACACGCTATGCTTTGCCGTCTCGCATTCGAACCGGAAGGATCATCCCATGAAGCTCATCTGTACCGTGCTCGGTCTCGCTCTGATCGTCGTTGCTGCGATTTATTTCCTGATGCCGGCGGATCAGCTGCCGAACTTTCTTCCGGGATATGAAGCGGGCATGACGCGCATCCGCCTCAAGCACGGCATCGCCTCCGGCGCGGCGGGCGTCGTGTTGCTGGCGGTGGGGTGGTGGATGGGGAGAAGGTGAGGGAGGAGGGCGGGTAGAACGCAGCGAAACCCGGCGTGTTGTGTGCGTTGAGTTTCACGGCGCTCAACCCACCCTAGGGGGTTGTCATTAGGAAGATGGTTTAATGGCGGTAGATATTTTTCACTTTTGGTCAAAGATCAAGCCACACGAAAGAATTCATCCTGATGACCGCGAGGTATTTCAACGTGTGGGTCGTAAAGGTCATGGATTGGATTTGAGATGCCTACCTGCGTGCTTTGGCGGGCGGCTCAGGACGGCTTCGGTGGTTCTTTTATTTCTTTCTCCCGGGTTCAGCGCGCGAGATTTAAAAGATGCGCGCACATCGGATGGACGTGCGCGTTATGCGAAGCGGCGAACGGGTCGTCAGTCTGTATCCGAGAATAGTTCTTGGTTCCAATCTCGCATCAAAGCATTTGGATTAGACTTCAAAGACGTTAGTGCAAAAATTGCGATTTTAAATATTGGCGCGTATCATTCAAAACAATTTACAGATTATCCGTTATTAGCTGCATTGCCCTCCAGTCGCGTTTCTCTGGATTGGGCTCAGAACGTTCTTTTCCCAAAAGCAATCCGAGGCGAGCGCATTGTAATTTGCTTGAGGTCGGCTCATTTTTGGGGACTTAATGCTGGAAAGAAATATGGTAGGTCACTGTTTGCACCTCATGTTACGCGAGGCGGCCATATGAGAAAGAAAACACCAGCGGAGAAGAAAATGCGCAATGCAATCATTCGCGCTGTTCGTAAGGCAATTCAAAATAATTAGATTGCGTCTGCAACGGCAATTGCTCTCACTCCGCCGCCTGTATCCCTTTCTTCCGCTTGTTCTCCCGCCGCGCCAGCACCTGCGCCAGAAATTGCCCGGTGTAGCTGCGTTTCACCTTCACAATATCTTCCGGCGTGCCTGATGCGACGATCTCGCCGCCGCCGTCGCCGCCTTCCGGGCCGAGGTCGATGATCCAGTCGGCGGTCTTGATCACTTCCAGATTGTGCTCGATGACGACGACGGTGTTTCCCGTTTCGACCAGCTCGTGCAGCACGTCGAGCAGCTTCGCCACGTCGTGGAAATGCAGGCCGGTGGTCGGCTCGTCCAGAATGTAGAGCGTGCGGCCGGTCGCGCGCTTCGACAGTTCCTTGGCGAGCTTGACGCGCTGCGCCTCGCCGCCGGAGAGCGTCGTCGCCTGCTGGCCGACATGGATGTAGCCGAGGCCGACGCGCTGCAGCAGCTGCAACACGTCGCGCACGCGCGGCACCACTTTGAAAAACTCCGCCGCCTCGTCCACCGTCATGTCGAGCACGTCGGCGATGGATTTCTGCTTGAACGTCACCTCCAGTGTCTCGCGGTTGTAGCGCTTGCCCTTGCAGACATCGCAGGTGACGTAAACGTCCGGCAGAAAGTGCATCTCGATCTTGATGACGCCGTCGCCCTCGCAGGCCTCGCAGCGCCCGCCTTTGACGTTGAACGAGAAGCGGCCGGGCTCGTAGCCACGCACTTTCGCTTCGGGCAGGCCGGCGAACCATTCGCGGATCGGCGTGAATGCGCCGGTGTAGGTCGCCGGGTTCGAGCGCGGCGTGCGGCCGATCGGCGACTGGTCAATGTCGATCACCTTGTCGAGGTGCTCCAGCCCTTCGATCTTGTCGTACGGGGCGGGGGCTTCCGACGCGCCGTTGAGCTTGCGCGCGATCGCGGTGTAGAGCGTGTCGACCAGCAGCGTGGACTTGCCGCCGCCGGAAACGCCGGTGACGGCGGTGAACAGGCCAAGCGGGATTTCCGCCGTGACGTTCTTTAGATTGTTGCCGCGCGCGTTGACGAGCTTGAGCGCACGGCGCGGATTTTTCGGGCGGCGCTCGGGCACGGGAATGGTGCGCTCGCCGTTGAGATATTGCCCGGTGAGCGATTTCGGGTTGCTCATGATATCGCCGGGCGTGCCTTGCGCGACGATGTGGCCGCCGTGCACGCCTGCGCCGGGGCCGACATCCACTACATAATCGGCGGCGCGGATGGCGTCCTCGTCGTGCTCGACCACAATCACGGTGTTGCCGAGATCACGCAGGCGCCGCAGCGTTTCCAGCAGCCGCGCGTTGTCGCGCTGATGCAGGCCGATGCTCGGCTCATCCAGCACATAGAGCACGCCGGTCAAACCTGAGCCGATTTGGCTTGCGAGGCGGATGCGCTGGCTCTCGCCGCCGGAGAGCGTTCCCGATGCGCGCGCGAGGGTGAGATATTCAAGGCCGACATCGGCGAGGAATTTCAGCCGCTCGCGGATTTCTTTGAGTACCCGAACGGCGATTTCGTTCTGCTTCTTGGTGAGATGCTTCGGCAGTTCGGTGAACCAGTCGACCGCGCGCTTGATCGACATTTCTGATACTTCGCCGACGTGCAGGCCGGCGATCTTCACGCACAGCGCCTCGGGCTTCAGGCGGTAGCCCTTGCAGGCGTCGCACGGAATGTCGGTGAAATATTTCGCGATCTCCTCGCGCGCCCACTCGCTTTCGGTTTCGCGGTAGCGGCGTTCGAGATTGGTCATCACGCCTTCGAACGGCTTCTTGGTGGTGTAGCCCTTCAGGCCGTCGTCATAGACGAAGCGAATGTCGTCCTCGCCGGAGCCGTGCAGGATCGCGTCCTGCGTTTTCTTCGGCAGGTCCTTCCATTTCGCGTCGAGCGTGAAGCGGAAATGCTTGCCGAGCGCTTCCAGCGTTTGCGTGTAATAGGGCGAGCTTGAGCGCGACCACGGCGCGATGGCGCCCTTGCGTAAGGTTACGTCCTTGTCGGGAATGACCAGATCAGCGTCGATTTTCTGCTCGACGCCGAGCCCGCCGCATTTCGGGCAGGCGCCGAACGGGTTGTTGAAGGAAAAGAGTCTGGGCTCGATTTCCGGAATGGTGAAGCCGGAAACCGGGCAGGCGAACTTTTCCGAAAAGATCAGGCGGTTGTCGGTTTCGTTTTTCGACTTGTTGGCTTTGCTCCCCGCGGTCGTCGCCGCGCCGTCGGCGAATTCCACCACCGCGAGGCCTTCCGCGAGTTTGAGCGCGGTCTCCAGCGAGTCCGCCAGCCGCGTCGCGAGGTCCGGCCCCACCACCAGCCGGTCCACCACCACGTCGAGGTCGTGCTTGAATTTCTTGTCGAGCGTTGGCGCTTCGGAAATTTCGTAGAACTTGCCGTCGATCTTCACGCGCTGGAAGCCGCGCTTCATCCAGTCGGCGAGTTCCTTGCGGTATTCGCCCTTGCGGCCGCGCACCACGGGCGCGAGCAGATAAAGCCGCGTGCCGTTGGGAAGCGCCATCACGCGATCGACCATCTGCTGCACGGTCTGGCTTTCGATGGGGAGGCCGGTCGCTGGCGAATAGGGCACGCCGATGCGCGCCCACAGCAGGCGCTGGTAATCGTAGATTTCGGTAACGGTGCCGACCGTGGAGCGGGGATTGCGCGAGGTGGTCTTTTGCTCGATGGAAATGGCGGGCGAGAGGCCGTCGATTTGGTCGACGTCCGGCTTTTGCATCATCTCCAGGAACTGCCGCGCATAGGCGGACAGGCTCTCGACGTAGCGGCGCTGGCCCTCGGCGTAGATGGTGTCGAACGCCAGCGAGGATTTGCCGGAACCGGACAGGCCGGTGAACACGACCAACTGGTCGCGCGGGATTTCCAGATCGACGTTCTTGAGATTGTGCTCGCGCGCGCCGCGGATCGAGATCGTGCGGGCATCGTGACGACGGGTGTTTTTCGTTTCGTTCATGACGGAAGGGCACGTTTCGCCGCCACCATGCTCGGCGAGAGCAGGGCGTGTTAGGAGGTCATGCGAACGTAGTGAGAACGGATGCGTTTCGCTAGGGTCGTCCGGCGATATTCAACTGAAAACGGGAACCCGAAAAAGCGAAGGGCCGGCGCAATGGCCGGCCCCTGCTCAGTTCCGTCAGCGCCGGATGCCGGCGCCTTCCTTGTCTTAGAAGCGATAGTTCAGGCCAGCGCGAACGATGCTGGTGTTGAACTTCACGTCGGTATCGACGCCGCAGGTTGCCGCGCCGCAAGTCGTCTTGCCGAGATCGACATAGAGATATTCAAGCTTGGCAGACCAGGCACCCATGAAGGCATATTCCACGCCGCCGCCGAGAGCCCAACCGACTTTCGATTTGGTTTCGGAGGCAGTGCTGGCCGGTGTCATCTTGATGCCACCGAAAGCCGCGCCGCCAGTGATGTAGGGCAGGAAACGATCCCAGGCATAGCCAATGCGGCCACGACCGGTTCCGAGCCATGTATTCTTCGTTTCGCAGCCTGCAGTACCGCCGCAGATGCCACCGCCGGTATTGTCGGAGCCCTTGATCCAGCTGTAGCCGAGATCGGCTTCAAGGCCCCAGACCCACACGCCGGTCTGCAGGTTGTAGCCGAGGGTACCGCCGAGCATGGCGCCCTTGACCTTGAAGCTGTCGGCCACAGTGGCATTGTTCCAGCTTGTATTGCCCCAGCCGTAGCCGCCGTTGATACCGACGTAGAGGCCGGACCAACTAAACGGCGCCGAGTAGAGGGGCGCCTTGTAGGCGGGCTTGGGCAAATCGGCGGCAAACGATGGCCCTGCCATCGAAAGCGCCAAAAGCCCCGCGCACGCCGAGATAGTGAAACGCTTCATCGTGAAAACCTCCTGGTTATTTCGGCCGAAACGAACGCGACTGGCGCGGAAGCTATATGTTGTGGATGATTCGAACTGTGACTTGCATGCAACACTTGTATCAAAATAGCTCAACGAATCAGCTTGCTACGCCTGATTGGATAGTGTAGAACATAACAAGAACAATACCTCCGGCCACCTCTAGCCCATGTATGTCCAAGGATTGGGCATATGGATCAGCCGCAACGGCTCAAGCGTTGTGGATAAGGCCCTGCAACGCGGTCCGGCTGCTTGCCGGGTCTCAAGCGGGGACTAGGGTGGGGACGGCGGGCAACACATATTCGGCCGCGCGGAGAACATCATGGCGGGCAGCGTCAACAAAGTGATCTTGATCGGCAATCTCGGCGCGGACCCGGAAATCCGCCGCACGCAGGACGGCCGCCCGATTGCGAATTTACGTATCGCGACCTCGGAAAGCTGGAAGGACAAAAACACCGGCGAGCGCAAAGAGAAAACCGAATGGCATCGCGTCGTCATTTTCAGCGAAGGCCTGTGCAGGATCGCCGAGCAATATCTCAAGAAGGGCTCGAAGGTTTACATCGAGGGCCAATTGCAGACGCGCAAATGGCAGGACAAAGACGGCCACGACAAATATTCCACCGAGGTTGTGCTGCAGGGCTTCAACTCGACGCTGACCATGCTCGATGGCCGCAGCGGCGGGGGCGGAGCCAGCGCCGGTTCGGATTCGTCCGACAGCGGTGAGTTTGGCTCGCCCGGCCCAACCGCTTCGCGCGAGCGCAAACCGGCGATGGCCGGCGCCGGCAAAGGCGAGATGGACGACGAGATTCCGTTCTGATCGGATTTTTGAAACTGGCGGCGGGCAGACCGCCCCGTTAGTGCGCCATGAGTTTCGCTCCGTTATTGCAGGCGAGCCCAGCCATCCAGATTCACGCTTTCGCGGCGATGAGCGCATTCGTGCTCGGCCTTGTGCAGTTCGCCGCTCCGAAGGGCACGATGCCGCACAGAACCATAGGCTGGATCTGGGTGCTGCTGATGCTGGTCGTGAGCATCACGGCCTTCTTCATCCATGAAATCAGGCTGTGGGGGCCGTGGAGCCCGATCCATCTACTGGCGATTTTTACGCTGGTTATGCTGCCTTTCGGCGTCTGGCACGCGCGACGGCATTCCGTTCAGAGCCATCGCTTCACGATGATCGGTATTTTCACCGGCGGGCTGGTCATCGCCGGCCTGTTTACCTTCGTGCCGGGGCGCATCATGCACGCGGTGATATTCGGCCCGTAAGCCTAGGTATTGAAGACCTGCCGCACACCGTCGATCACGAATTGCACCGCCAGCGCCGCCAGCAGCACGCCGAGCAGGCGCGAGAGCACTATATTGCCGGTGCTGCCGATCAGTTTCCCGACCCTCTGCGCGGCGGTAAAAACCAGTAAACACGCGGCGAGCACGGCGGCGATCACAGCCAGCAAAATCGCCATCCGCATAATATCGCCGCCGGTGCGGCCCGCGAGCAGCACGGTCGCGGTGATGGCGCCGGGTCCTGCCATCAGCGGAATGGCAAGCGGAAAGGCCGCGACGTTGCGCGCGTGTTCGTGCCGCGCCTGCTTGGCGGTTTTCGATTGCCGCGCGATGCGTACGCCGAACACCATTTCCGAGGCGATGGAAAACAGCAGCAGGCCGCCGGCGATGCGGAAGGCGGGCAGCGTGATGGAGAGAGTACGCAGCAGCCAGTCGCCGATCAGCGCGGTGCCGGCAAGGATCGCGCCCGCGATCAGGCAGGCGCGCAGCGCCACGCCGCCGCGCGAGCGCTTCGGCAGATCGTTCGCGATCGCCAGATAGCTCGGCGCGAGGCCAATGGGATCGACCACGACAAATAGAGTGATGAAAGCGGCGGCGATGTAATCGAACGGCATGTGGCTGGCCTAGCGGGACGATTTTTTGCCGTCAAATGCAGCGCGCCAAGGCGTGTTCCGCGCAGCTGCCGCCAAGCGCTCTCCCGCACTCGAAAAAACACACATAACATATTGTAAATAAAACATAAAATAGATTGTACGGGGGGTGCTTTGAAGTGGCGCTGCCGGGATGAATCAGTTACAAAAAACACGCTGAAATTCATCCAGGATCGCCGTCTTGTCCGACGTTGAAAATCCGAAATCGGGGGACCCTGGTCCCACCGACGTAAGGCCCATCTCCATCACCGAGGAGATGAAGCGCTCGTATCTCGATTACGCCATGAGCGTGATCGTGTCGCGTGCGTTGCCGGACGCGCGCGACGGGCTCAAGCCCGTGCACCGGCGCATCCTGCATTCGATGAACGAACAGGGCCACACGCCCGACAAGAAATACGTGAAATCCGCGCGCGTGGTCGGCGACGTGATGGGCAAATATCACCCGCACGGCGATCAGGCGATCTACGACGCGCTCGTCCGCATGGCGCAGGATTTCTCCATGCGCCTGCAACTGATCGACGGGCAGGGCAATTTCGGCTCGGTCGACGGCGACCCGCCGGCCGCCATGCGTTACACCGAATGCCGTCTGGCGAAACCGGCGATGGCGCTGCTCGGCGACATCGACAAGGACACCGTCGACTTCCAGTCGAACTACGATGGCAACGAACGCGAGCCGGTGGTGCTGCCGGCGCGCTTCCCGAATTTGCTGGTCAACGGCGCGGGCGGCATCGCCGTCGGCATGGCGACCAATATCCCGCCGCACAATCTCGGCGAGGTGATCGACGCCGCCACCGCGCTGATCGACAATCCGGACCTCACCGTCGAAGACCTGATCGCCATCGTGCCGGGACCGGATTTTCCGACCGGCGGCATCATCCTCGGACGCGGCGGATTGCGCGGCGCCTACACGGTCGGGCGCGGCTCGATCATCATGCGCGGCAAGGTCGCGATCGAGACCGTGCGCAAGGAGCGCGAAGCGATCATCATTTCGGAAATTCCGTATCAGGTGAACAAGGCGACGATGGTCGAGCGCATCGCCGATCTGGTGCGCGACAAGAAGATCGATGGCATCGCCGACCTGCGCGACGAGTCAGACCGCGACGGCTACCGCGTGGTCGTTGAGCTCAAGCGCGACGCAATTCCCGATCTGGTGCTCAAGCAGCTCTATAAGTTCACGCCGCTGCAATCGAGCTTCGGCGCCAACATCGTCGCGCTCGACGGTGGCCGCCCGCGTGTGATGACGCTGAAAGAGCTGCTCACGGCGTTCATCGCCTTCCGCGAAGAAGTCATTTCCCGCCGCACCAAGCATCTTCTCGGCAAGGCACGCGATCGCGCGCATGTGTTGGTCGGTCTTGCCATCGCGGTCGCCAATATCGACGACGTCATCAAGCTGATCCGTGCGGCGCCGGACCCGAACGCGGCGCGCGAAACCTTGATGGCGCGCGACTGGCCGGCAAAAGACATGGCCTCGATGGTCACGCTGATCGACGACCCGCGTCATAAACTTTCCGCCAAAGGCACCTGCCGTCTTTCCGCTGAGCAGGCGAAAGCCATTCTCGATTTGCGGCTGCAACGCCTCACGGCGCTCGGGCGCGACGAGATCAAGGAAGAACTCGACAAGCTTGCCAAGGAAATCGCCGATTATCTCGAAATCCTGCGCTCGCGTGCGCGCATCCAGAAAATCATCAAGGACGAATTGACGGCGGTGAAGTCGGAATTCGCGACGCCGCGCCGCACCGAGATCGTCGAGGCGGTGGACGAGATCGAGGACGAGGACCTGATCGACAACCTCGACATGGTCGTCACCGTCTCTCATCTCGGCTACGTCAAGCGCGTTCCGCTCTCGATGTATCGCGCGCAGAAGCGCGGCGGCAAAGGCCGCACCGGCATGCAGACACGCGACGAGGATTTCGTCGCCAAGCTGTTCTGGGCGAAGAACCTCACGCCGGTGCTGTTCTTCTCCTCCGCCGGACAAGTTTATAAAGAGAAAGTCTGGCGTCTGCCTGAGGCAGCGCCGCAGGCGCGCGGCAAGGCACTCATCAATATTCTGCCGCTGGAGCAGGGCGAGCTCATCACCACCATCATGCCGCTGCCCGAGGACGAAAAGACCTGGGGCAATCTCGATGTGATGTTCGCGACCACCAAGGGCACTGTGAGGCGCAACAAGCTCTCCGACTTCGCCGACGTGCGTCACTCCGGCATCATCGCCATGAAGCTCACCGAGGGCGAAGCCATCGTCGATGTGCAAATTTGCACAGAAAAGGATGACGTGCTGCTCACCGCCGCCGGCGGGCAGTGCATCCGCTTCCCCGTCACCGACGTGCGCGTGTTCACGGGCCGCACCTCGATGGGCGTGCGCGGCATCGCACTCGACAAGGACGACAAGGTGATTTCGATGTCGATCCTGCGCCACAACGACGCCACGGCGGAGGAGCGCGCGGCCTATCTCAAGCGCGCCAGCGCCGTGCGTCGCGGCTCCGATGATGAGGTGCCGGTCGAGGAGGAAGAGGCCGATGTCGAGGAGGCCGCGGGAACGATCGAACTCGGCGAAAAGCGTTACGTCGAATTGTCGGCGGCGGAGCAGTTCGTGCTGACATTGTCCGAGCGCGGCTACGGCAAGCGCTCGTCTTCTTACGAGTACCGGATCACCGGGCGCGGCGGCAAAGGCATCGTCGCGATGTCGGTGATGGAAGGCAAAAAGGGCAAGAAGAAGATCCGCGCGAAAACCGGACGGCTGGTTGCGTCTTTCCCGGTCGAGGAAACCGATCAGATCATGCTGGTGACCGATGGCGGCCAGCTTATTCGCTGCCCGGTGAACGGCATCCGTCTTGCCGGGCGCTCGACGCAGGGCGTCATCGTGTTCGACACCGCCGAGGGCGAACGCGTGGTGTCGGTCGAGCGGTTGGGCGACGAGGGCGAGGAATAACCTCGCTTCGTTATTTAGCGCCCGCGGCTTCCAGGATTTTGACCATTTCGGCGTAATTGCGCGAGCGGGCGAGCGCCAATGGCGTTGCGCCCTGGCGGTCGGCGAGCTTTGTGCTGGCCCCGGCATCGACCAGCGCCTTGAGCGTGTCGGTGTGGTTCTTGCCGCCGTTGCCGAGCACGATGGACTCGATCAGCGCGGTCCAGCCCAGATTGTTGACGTGATCGAGCGGTGCTTTTGCCGCGATCAGCGTGCGGACGACTTCCGCGTGCCCCAAGTGAGCCGCGGCGATCAGCGCGGTGCCGTCATAAGGGCTGGTGATGTTCGTCGCCTTGCCGCCGCCTTCAATTGCAAGCTTGAGCATCTCTACGTCATTGGCGACCGACGCGATGGTGATGATGTCGTAGCGCTGCGCTTCCAGCGCGTTCGGATTGGCGCCGAGTTTAATCAGCGCGCGGGCGGCGGCGTGCTTTCCGGCGAAGGCCGCAACATGGAGCGGCGTGCGGCTCTTGGAGTCCTGCACGTTAGGTTTCTCGCCGGCTTTAATCAGCCGCTCGATCTCGGCCACGTCGCCCTTGGCGGCGGCGTGCAGGCCGGCATAGACGCGCAGTTCGCCCTCGGACGGCGGAATTTGCGCCAGTGCGGGAGAAGCGAAGGCGATCAGCATGAGTGCCATGCATGCGAACATCGGAAGAAATGACACGGTGTTTCCTCGACTTTTTTGCGTTGCGCGTTTTTAGCAAACCGGTTCTGTAAAATCTTATCTATTTTCCTAAGCAGTTGCGCACCTATCGCGCGCTATCCCCAATTCAACAACGCGCCCGGTTGCGCGACCCGGCGCGGAGCCGCCTAAAAACATGATTGTGTCCCGGCAAGAAATTACACGCGCAGCGCCGATGGTCGCCGCGATCGTCCTCGCGTCGATGGTCCTCGGCTATGCGGTCATCACCGGAATTCTTTTCTTCATTGGCTTTCACGATGCGGCGCTGCATTACACGCTGGCGACGGTTATGCCGCTGCTGATCGGGACAGTGACCGTGTTTCCGCTGGTGATCCTCACGCAGCGCCTGCGCCACATGAAAGGCGCGCTTGAGGTTTTGACGCGCACCGACGTGCTGACCGATTTGCCGAACCGGCGCGGATTTTTCGAGCGCGCGGAAAAGGCGTTTGCCTCGCCCGGCGGCGCAATCGCGGTGATGATGATCGACATCGACCATTTCAAGTCGATCAACGACCGGTACGGCCACGAGGCCGGGGACGCTGTGCTGCAATCTGTCGCGCGCACCATCCGCCGTGTCGTCTCGATGGTGCCGGGCAACGGGGAGAAGTATGCCGCGCGGATCGGCGGCGAGGAATTCTGCGTTCTGGCCTCCAGCGTCGATAACGCGCAGACGGCGGTGCTGGCAGAGGCGATTTTGCAACAGGTGCGGCAAACCATTTGCCGCCATCGCGGCGATATCATCAAGACGACGGTGAGCATCGGCGTTGCCTCGCGGCGTTCGGACGAGAGCGTCAATCTGGTGCTGCGCGCGGCGGATCACGCCGGCTACCGGGCGAAGCGGCTTGGCCGCGACCAGTGGCGCGATGCATCCTCGGTCGCGGATCGCGGTCCGCCCGATGACGATGAAGCGAATTCGGTCCGCCTGCACGCCCGCAACTCTTAAGCTGTCAACGCGATCCGTCTGCCATGCTATAGGCGTGGCATGGGGGCGGACGGGAAAATCGTCATCATCGGCGGCGGCATCGGCGGGTTGACCGCGGCGCTGGCGTTGCTCCAGCGCGGCATCGATGTTGCGGTCTATGAGCAGGCTGCGGAACTTAAAGAAGTCGGTGCCGGCGTCCAGATCGGTCCGAACGGAACGCGCGTGCTCTATGCGCTCGGTCTCGAACACGATCTCGACCGCGTGCATGTGGTGGCGTCGGGCAAGGAAATTCGGCTCTGGAATACGGGACAAACCTGGACGCTGTTCGATCTCGGGCAGCAGTCGGTCGAGCGCTATGGCGTGCCGTATCTGATGCTGCACCGGCGCGATCTGCATGCGGTTCTCGCCGGCGCGATCGCGCACGCCGATCCGGGCGCGTTGCATCTCGGCAAAAAATGCGTCGCGGTGACTCAAAACGAGAGTGGCGCCATCGTCCGTTTCGAGGATGGCGAAACGGTGCGCGCCAGCGCGGTAATCGGCGCGGACGGCATCCATTCCAAAGTGCGCGAGAGTCTATTCGGGAAAGATCGCCCGGAATTCTCCGGCATCGTCGCATGGCGCGGAATGGTGCCGGCCAACCGTTTGCCGTCCACGATCAAGATGAACGTCGCGACCAACTGGGTCGGGCCCGGCGCGCACGTGGTGCACTATCCGCTACGGCGGGGCGAACTGCTCAATGTGGTCGGCATTGTCGAGGACGAAATGTGGCAGGTGGAATCCTGGACGCAACCCGGCAGTAAAGACGAGATGCACGAAAAATTTCGCGGCTGGCACGCCGACATCCATGCGCTCATCGACGCCTTCGACGTTCCGTACAAATGGGCACTGATGGGCCGCGCGCCGATGCCGCGCTGGAGCGAGGGCTGCGTGACGCTGCTCGGCGACGCATGCCATTCGATGATGCCGATGCTGGCGCAGGGCGCCTGTCAGGCGCTGGAAGACGGGCTGGTGATTGCGCGCTGTTTGGAAAAATACGCCGGCAAGCCGGAGATGGCATTGCGGCATTATGAATTGGCCCGGCGCGAGCGCGCAAACAAGGCCGTTCAGGGCTCGGCCGAAAACGCCAAACGTTTTCACAGCCAGCAGATGGCGGACGCCGCGCAGGCGGATGCTTACGTCGCGGGCGAATGGCAAGAGAACAAGATCAAGGCGCGCTACGACTGGCTGTTCGATTACGACGCCAATTCGACGCCGGTTTGAAGCCACTTGAAAGGCGGACTAGCGGCGGAGGGCCGGCAGGTCGGTCAGGCGGTCGATGACGATGACGCGCACAGTGCGTGCGTTATCCGTGCACTGATAGGGCCAGCCGCGCTGCGCGCAGGCGTCCGGCGCCGCCCGCTGCGGCAGCAGCTCTTGAGCGATTGGCGCGCCGACGGCGGCCTCAGGCCCGAAATCGGAAAATCCGGTAATTGCCCCGGCTACAAGCGCCGCGGCTACGATGGCGAAAAGACCCTTGAACATTGATGCCCCCTGTTTTTGGCAGGGTTTTTCCCTGCTCTCCCGTTAGTCGCGGCGACGTGGCAAAAGGTTCACAGGATGGCCGGGTGGGCGGCCTTGCGGGCCGGAAAAGGGCAGGGTAGACCCCCCATCATGCCGCGGATCGCCCTTTATGCCGGCTCTTTCGACCCCGTCACCAACGGGCATATCGACGTGGTGCGCCACGCAGCAAAGCTCGCCGACAAGCTCGTCATTGCCATTGGCGTGCATCCCGGCAAGGCGCCGCTGTTCACCCCGGACGAGCGGCTCGCCATGCTGGAAGAGACCTGCGCGCCGATCGCGCGCGAGGCGAAGTGCGAGCTGAGCTGCATCACGTTCTCGGATTTGGTGGTGGCTGCCGCGCAGCGCGTTGGTGCAACACTGCTGATCCGCGGTCTGCGCGACGCCACCGACTTCGATTACGAAATGCAGATGGCGGGCATGAACGAAACGATGGCGCCCGGCGTGCAGTCGGTATTCCTGCCGGCGTCTCCTGCCGCCCGCCCGATCACTGCCACACTCGTGCGGCAGATCGCAGGCATGGGCGGCGACGTTTCGGCTTTTGTGCCGGCGAGCGTGGCTGTCCGGCTGAAGAAGAAGTTTTCCGCCAAGTTGTAACGCTGATCTCCGGGGCGACCCGGCTCAACCGCATAAGGAACGTCATGAATCTCCGTCGCAATATGCTGCTTGGCCTGACGCTGCTCTTCGCAGCATTCGCTACACCGGCATCAAGCCAGGGCAGCCTCGCCAATCCAGCTGCGCTGAATGAGCGCGCCCCCGCCAGCTACAAGGTCAAATTCGACACCAGCAAGGGCGTTTTCGTGATCGAGGTGAACCGCGCCTGGGCGCCGAATGGCGCCGACCGGTTCTACAATCTGGTCAAGAACGGATATTTCGACAACGTCCGCTTCTTCCGCGTCATCAGCGGATTCATGGTGCAGTTCGGCATCAACGGCGAACCGGCTCTGAATTCCAAATGGCGCGAGGCAAGGATCCCCGACGATCGCGTCACCCAAAGCAACAAGCGCGGTACGATTACCTTTGCGACTTCCGGAGCGAACAGCCGCACGACGCAGGTGTTCATCAATTTCGCCGACAACGCGGTTCTCGACGGGCAGGGCTTTTCCCCGTTCGGCCGCATCGTGACGGGCATGAATGTTGTCGATGCGCTCAACGCCGAATACGGCGAGGGCGCGCCGAGCGGGCGCGGGCCCGACCAGGGCCGCGCGCAGATGGAAGGCAACGCCTATCTCACGAAGAGCTTCCCGCGCATGGACTTCGTCAAAAAAGCGACGATTGAGCAGTAGCGCCCAATCAGGCGGCATGCGCGCAGAATATTATCTCGAAGGAAAACAGAAATGGCCAAACCCGAAGACACGATGATTTTGGAAACAACCAAGGGCAAGGTGGTGATCGCCATGCGGCCCGATCTTGCGCCCGGGCATGTCGCGCGCATCAAGGAGCTGGTGCGCGAAGGCTTTTACGACGGCGTGGTGTTTCATCGCGTGATCGACGGCTTCATGGCGCAGACCGGCTGTCCGCAAGGCACCGGCACCGGCGGCTCGGGCAAAAAGCTGAAAGCCGAATTCAATCGCGAGCCGCATGTGCGCGGCACGGTGTCGATGGCGCGTGCGAGCGATCCCAATTCCGGCGACAGCCAATTTTTCATTTGCTTCGACGACGCGCGCTTCCTCGACAATCAATATACCGCGTGGGGCAACGTCACCGAGGGAATGGACAACGTCGACAAGATCAAGCGGGGCGAGCCGGTGTCGAGCCCCGACAAGATCGTGAAGGCGACCATCGCCGTCGGCACCTGATCCTTCTCCCTGTCCGGGAGATTGATTGAGGACTTATGCGTACCGACCTGTTCGATTTCGATCTGCCGCAAGAGCGGATCGCCCTGCGACCGGTTTCCCCGCGCGACGCCGCGCGGCTTCTGGTCGTTCGCCCTCGCGAGGTGCCGGAGCTTGCCGACCGCAGCGTGCGCGATCTGCCCGACCTGTTGCGCTCGGGCGATGCGATCGTGGTCAACGACACCAAGGTGATCCAGGCGCAGCTCTCCGGCCGTCGCATCGGGCGCGGCACGACGGAGCCGGACGTTTCCGTCACTCTGCATCAGCGCGTCGATGGCTCGCGCTGGCGTGCTTTCGCGCGGCCGGCCAGGAAACTGGAAGCCGGCGATGTGCTGCGCTTCGGCTCCGAAGGCAAGGTGTGCTTGCTCGACCAGCTCGACGCCACGGTGGAGGCGAAAGGCGAGGGCGGCGAAATCACGCTCTCGTTCGCGTTTCACGGGCCCGTGCTCGATCAGGCAATTGCCGAACGTGGCGACATGCCGCTGCCGCCTTACATCGGGTTGCGGCGCGCACCGGACGAGCAGGATCGCAAAGATTACCAGACGATGTTCGCGAAAGAGGATGGTTCGGTGGCGGCGCCGACGGCGAGCCTGCATTTCACTGAAGCGCTGCTCAAGGATCTCGGCCTGCGCGAGATTTCAATTCACAAAGTGACGCTGCATGTCGGCGCCGGGACATTTTTGCCGGTGAAAGCCGAGGATACCGACGAACACAAGATGCACCCCGAATGGGGAACGGTGTCACGCGAGACCGCCGCCGCGCTCAACGCGGTGCGCGCGAAAGGCGGGCGCATCATCGCCGCCGGCTCGACCTCGTTGCGTCTGCTGGAAAGCGCGACGGACGAGATGGGGCAAATCCAGCCGTTCGAGGGCGAAACGTCGATTTTTATTACGCCGGGCTACCAGTTCCGCGCGGTCAATCTGTTCCTGACCAACTTCCATCTGCCGCGCTCGACGCTGTTCATGCTCACCGCTGCGTTCTCCGGACTGGACGCGATGCGCCGCGCCTACACGCACGCGATCGAGATGGACTATCGCTTCTATTCCTATGGCGATGCCTGCCTGCTGTATCCCGCTCCGCGATGACCGGCGCCTTTTCCTTCCGGTTGCACAAAACAGACGGCGATGCGCGGCGCGGCGAATTTTCAACGCCGCATGGCGTTGTGCAGACGCCGGCCTTCATGCCGGTCGGCACGCAGGCGACGGTGAAGGGGATCGCCCCCGCCGAGGTGCGCGCGACCGGCGCGGAAATCGTGCTCGGCAACACCTATCATCTTATGCTGCGCCCCGGCGCCGAGCGCATTGCTGAGTTGGGCGGCCTGCATAAATTCATGAACTGGCCGCATCCGATTTTGACTGACTCCGGCGGCTTTCAGGTGATGTCGCTTTCCGAATTGCGAAAGCTGGACGAGAACGGCGTCACATTCCGCTCGCATCTCGACGGCGCGATGGTTTCGCTCACGCCCGAGCGCGCCATCGAAGTGCAGACGCTGCTCGGCGCGGATATCTCGATGCAGCTGGATGAGTGCCTGAAGCTTCCGGCCAAGCGCGACGAGATCGAGCGCGCCATGCGGCTCTCATTGCGCTGGGCGGAGCGCAGCAAGAAGGCGTTCGAGGCCACACCCAAGGGCCGCGCGCTGTTCGGCATCGTACAAGGCGGTGACGATTTAGCTTTGCGCGCCGATAGCGCTCGTGCGCTGGTCGATACCGGTTTTGATGGATACGCCATTGGCGGGCTGGCCGTGGGCGAGCCGCAGAAGGTGATGCTGGCAACCGTCGCGCAGGTGACGCCATTACTTCCCAAGGAATGCCCGCGTTATCTCATGGGCGTCGGGACGCCGGACGATCTGATCGAAGCCGTTGCGCGCGGCATCGACATGTTCGATTGCGTGCTGCCCACCCGCAACGGACGGCACGGGACGGCGTTCACGCGCCATGGCCCGATCAATCTTGCCAATGCGCGACACGCCAACGATCCGCGCCCGCTCGATGCGGAAGCCGCGCACCCTTCAGCGCGCGATTATTCCCGTGCTTACCTGCATCACCTCACCAAGGCGAACGAGATGCTCGGCGCCATTTTGCTCTCGACCGTCAACCTTGCATATTACCAGGATCTGATGGCGGGCATGCGTGCCGCCATATCGGAGGGGCGTTTTACGGATTTCCGGCAAGCCACAAAAGAAGGCTGGGCGCGCGGCGATATTCCTGCGTTATAGTGCCGCCCGCTCAGCCACTGGAATTTCGCAATGACGACGCCGACCACTTTCGAACATCGCCGCAAGCCGAACTACAAAATGCCGCCGGGCAGCACCGACGCGCATTGCCACGTGTTCGGACCGGCGTCGCGCTTTCCTTACGCGCCCAATCGCCGCTACACGCCGGACGATGCGCCGAAAGAAGCGCTGGCGGCGTTGCACAAGCATCTTGGCATCGAGCGCACGGTGATCGTGCAGGCAAGCTGCCACGGCACCGATAATCGTGCGATGCTGGATGCCATTGCCGCCAACCCAGCGCGCTTTCGCGGCGTTGCGTTGGTGGACGATAAATTCACCGACGCCGACTACGCCAAGCTGCAGGACGGCGGCGTTCGCGGTGTGCGATTCAATTTCGTCAAGCATCTCGGCGGCGCGCCTGACATGGGCGTGTTCAACCGCGTGCTCGACCGCGTCAAGGGAATGGGCTGGCACGTTGTGCTGCATCTCGATGCGCCCGATATAGCTTCTCTTTCGGACATGATCCGCAAGCTGCCGCTGCCTGTTGTCATCGACCACATGGGGCGCGTGCCGGCTGCCGGCGGCGTCGAACAGCCGGCGTTCCGCGCGCTGCTCGAACTCGTGAAGATGGAAAGCTGCTGGATCAAGGTTTGTGGTTCCGAACGTATTTCCATGCCGCCTTATACGCCGGCCATCCCCATCGCGGCCGCGCTGATGAAAGCATCGCCTGACCGCACGCTGTGGGGCACGGACTACCCGCACCCCAACGCGACCCACGATGCGGATGAGGCCGATCTGGTCGATCTGGTGCCGCAATTCGCGCCGGACGCTGCGGCGCAAAAACGGGTACTGGTGGACAACCCGGCGCGGCTTTATGGTTTCGTCTGACGCTCAAGAACAAACGCAACAACAGCTTAAAAAACGCACAGAGGATATGCATATGCACAAAGGCAACATCGAACGCCGTACGCTTATTCTAACGCTGGCGGCCGCGGCGCTTTTCGCAGCAACGCCGCTCACCGCACAGGCGCAGAAATATCCCGATCGTCCGGTGCGGATGATCCTGCCCTTCGGCGCGGGCGGAGTGGCGGATATTTCCTCGCGCGTCATCGCCGACAAACTGGGCGAGAAACTCGGCCAGCGTTTCGTGGTCGAGAACATGCCGGGCGCCGGCGGCATCACCGCGGCGAACGCGGCGAAGTCCGCCACGCCGGACGGCTACACGCTGGCGCTGCTCACCAATGGCACCGCCATCAGCGTGCCGCTGTTCAAGAGCCTGCCGTTCGATCCGCTGAAGGATTTCGTGCCGATCTCGACCTTCGGCTATTTCGATTGCCTGTTCATCGTCAATTCGGATTCGGAATTCAAGACGCTCGCCGATTTCGTCAAGACTGCGCGCGCGCAGCCAGGCAAACTCAATATCGGCACCATCACGCGCGGCGGAACGCAAAATCTCACCGCCGAATTATTCAAATCGACGGCAGGGCTGAATCTGGAAATCGTTCCGTTCCGCACCTCGCCGGAAGCCGTCATCGCGCTGCTGCGCAAGGACGTGCACATGGTGATCGACTTTTACGCCGCATTGAAACCGGGCCTCTCGGACAACAAGACCCGCGCGCTGGCCTGGAGCGGCCCGCATCGCTCGCAGGCGCTGCCCACGCTGCCGACCGCGCAGGAAGCCGGCGTGAAGGGCTTTGAGGTCACATCGTGGAACGGCCTTTACGCGCCGGCCGGAACGCCGCCCGCCGTCATCGCGACGATCAACAAGGCGCTGCGGGAAATTCTCGCCGACAAAGACGTGAAAACGAGGCTGCTCGATCTCGGCATCGAAGCCCGCGCCGGTTCGCCGGCCGAGATGGACGCGCAGATGCGCGCGGACATCAAGAAATGGGGCGCGGTGATCGAGAAAGCGGGAATTCCGCAGCAGTAACCGGAGCCGCGTCTTACACGCCGCCACCGTACAGCCAGGCGATGCCATCCCAGGCTTCGCTCGGCGTGCGCTTCGAAAGCATCTCGTTGCGAAGCTCCGCCGTGGGTCCGCGGGCGTGATAGAACTCGCCGTAGACGCGCGCCATGATCTGCACGCGCGCGGTGCGTAAATAGCGTTGCTGCTGATAGGCGAGGAATGCCGCCGCCGGATCGTCGGGCTGCTTGGCGATCGTTTCCGCCAGACAAACGGCGTCCTCGGTGGCCATGCAGGCGCCTTGCGCGAGATATTGCAGCATTGGATGTGCGGCGTCGCCGAGCAGCGTGACGCGGCCCTTCGACCAGTCCTTCACTGGCTCACGGTCGCAGAGCACCCACATGCGCCAGGTGTCGATGCGCTCGAGCATGCGCAAAACTTCCGGCCGCTGTCCCTTGAAATGCTGCCACAGCAATTCCTTGCTGCCTTCCGCGTTCCAGCCTTCCTCGTAATGGTCGGAATGGAAAACGGCGACGAGGTTGTAAAGCTCGCCGCGCCGCAGCGGGTAATGCACGAAGTGCGTGCGCGGACCCGCCCAGAGTACGACATCCGGATTCCACAAATCGTCCGGCACCTGCTCGCGCTTGAGCACGGCGCGATAGGCGATGTGGCCGGAGACGCGCGGCTTGCCGTCGCCGACGATGCGGTCGCGGATTTTCGACCACATGCCGTCGCAGCCGATCAGCGCGCGGCCCTGAACCGTCTCGCCGTTCTGCATCGAGAGGCTGACGCCATCACCGTGATCCTCATAACCCTCGACCAAGCGATTGTTCTCCAGCGTGACGAGATTGTTGCCAAGACAGGCGTTGAGGAAAGCCGCGTGAATATCGGTGCGATGCGTCACCGCGTAGGGCTGCTTGAAGCGCTTGCCAAATTCGCCGTCGAAGTCGCCGCGCGTGATCAATTTGCCGGTGAGCGCGTCGCGCATTTCCATTCCGTTGGGAACGTGCGCTTTGCTCAGCACCTCGTCCTTGAGGCCGATGCGCTCCAGCGCGCGGAAGATATTGGGGCCGAGCTGGATGCCGGCGCCAACCTCGCGGAATTCCGGCGATTGTTCCAGCACGCGCACGGGCAAGCCCTGACGCGCCAGCGAATAGGCAACCGCCAGTCCGCCGATCCCGCCGCCCACCACCAGAAACGGCTGCGAGCCGCCGTTCGTTTTTGCCATTTCCACGCCCCGGAAAAATCCACGCTGGTGGGCAAGGTTTTAAGCCGCCGCGCGCGCCGCGCCAAGGGCTTGATGGTGCGGGCGGCAATGCGAAAACCCGCCGGTTGCAGCCGGCGGGCTTCGCGTCCGAACGCGGCTCAGGGGGCAACTGGAGTCGCGGGCGGCTGTTAATGCGGCAGCGGGACCGATGTTTGGGAAACCCCGCCGCAGGATTCACACGACCAGTGATGGCGTATTTTTTCGCCATCGATGAGTTGCGAGAGTATCGGCGCGAGCAATTTCTCCCTGCAATAGGGGCAAGCGGGCAGCGGCAGGTAACGCAAAAACGCGGAGTTGCGGAGCGTATCGGAGTGAAGCCGCATGATCTCCTCCTCGGTTTGTGCTTATTGAGCGGGGACCGTAAACGTACTTTGTGGCGCTCAGAGGATGCTTTCGTGAAACTTGAGTGACCGGAACCTTGTTTGCAGATATCCGTTTAATGCACGAACGAATGGAGATAGATTGATCCATTCCAGTTGCCGGACGGTGTCGTTATAATTTTTTACGAGGTGATGCGTATGCGCTGGCTTCCCGCTGTAATCATTGTTTTGTCCATTTCATTAACGGCATGCGGCAAGAGCCCCGAGGGGCCGCAAGGCGCGCAAGGTCCGGCAGGACCGGCGGGTCCAGCGGGCCCCGCAGGTCAAGCAGGGCCCCCGGGTCCGCGCGGCGAAGCAGGTCCGCCGGGACCGAAAGGCGAATCCGCTCCGCCCCCGTCGTCAGCGCAATCGATACCGCGCTTGCGGCGTCTGACGCAGACCTGCGTCGAGCCGGGATGCCGCGGTTCATGCGCCAGCGACGAAGTGCTTGTGAGTGCCTATTGCGCGGTCGACAGCGGCAACGCGCGCTCGCCCGCCGTGAACATCGACGCGCTCGGCAGCGCGAGCTGTCCGCAAGGTTTGCAGAACACGCTCACGCTGATCTGCGGCAAAATCTGAACGCGGGTCTGATATCGGGTGAGGGTGGTGAGCGCGGCGGGACTCGAACCCGCGACCACCTGATTAAAAGTCAGGTGCTCTACCAACTGAGCTACGCGCCCTCTGTTTTCACGCATGATCTTATCCCAAAACCGCTACCCGCCTTGAGGATCATGCGCTGCGCGGGGGTTTACGGGCGCGCTTGTGTCCGGTCAATAGCTTGCCTGCGTTATAGGCGGCTTAGCGCACAACGTGACGCGCAGTTGATCTCGCGCGGGCCTCGCGATTTGCTACACTGCCGGGAACGCAAGGAACTCAATGCCGATCGTCAACCGCATCGCCGACCTTCATTCCGACATCACCGCGTGGCGGCATGACCTGCATGCCCACCCGGAGTTGCTCTACGACGTGCACCGCACCGCTGCGACCGTTGCCGAGAAGCTCAAGGCGTTCGGCTGTGACGAGGTGGTGCCGGGGCTGGGACGCACCGGCGTCGTCGGCGTCATTCGCGGACGAAAGCCCGGATCAGGGTCGCGCAAGGTGATTGGTCTCCGCGCCGACATGGATGCGCTCCCGATCGATGAAGCCAACGATCTTCCCTACAAGTCCACAGTGCCGGGCAAGATGCACGCCTGCGGCCATGATGGCCACACTGCGATGCTGCTGGGAGCTGCGCGCTATCTCGCCGAGACGCGCAATTTCGCCGGCACCGCGGTCGTTATTTTCCAGCCGGCGGAAGAAGGTGGCGCTGGCGGCAAGGCGATGATCGATGACGGCATGATGGAGCGTTTCGGCATCGAGGAAGTCTACGGCATGCACAATTATCCGGGGCTGCCGCTCGGACAGTTCGCGATGCGCTCAGGCCCGATCATGGCCGCCGCTGATCATATCTCCATCCAGATCGAAGGCGTTGGCGGACACGCCGCGCGGCCGCATTTTTCCGTCGACACGGTTCTGGTCGGCGCGCAGATCGTCAACCAGATTCAATCCATCGTGTCGCGCAACGTCGATCCGCTGGAATCCGCCGTCGTGTCGATCTGCATGTTCGAAGCGGGCCGGACCGACAATGTCATTCCGCAATTCGCCAGGCTGCAAGGCACCGTGCGCAGCCTCAAGCCGGAGGTGCAGGATCTGCTAGAGAAGCGGCTGCACGAAGTGGTTGAAGGCACGGCAAAGCTTTACGGCGGCAAAGCCAAGCTTACCTACCGGCGCGGTTATCCAGTGGTGGTGAACCACGAGCGGCAGACGGCGTTCGCGGCTTCAATCGCGTCAGAAGTCGCGGGCAAGGATAAGGTCGATACCGACGTCGCCCCGGTCATGGGCGCGGAAGACTTCTCGTTCATGCTCAATGCGCGGCCGGGCGCGTTTATCTTTGTCGGTAACGGCCCGAGCGCGGGACTGCATCACCAATCCTACAACTTCAATGACGAGGTGATCCCGTTCGGGACGTCGTATTGGGTGCGTTTGGTGGAAACGGCGCTGCCGGCCTAATTACTTTACCAATTCAACTTGTTCAGCGGCTGCGACAGGCGCCTGTACTTCCACGGCGGCGGGGCGCTTGAACGAGATCTTGGGCACCATATCGGCAAAACGCGTCTCCAGGCTGCGCCAATAGGCGAACTCGTTGAGCTGCGTGCGCTCGATCATTGCGAGTATCACAGCGGCCACGAACGGCACGCTCTGGATCAGCAGCACGGCCGCGAAAATATTAATCTCGCGGATTTCCTTGAAGTTGGTCGCGATCAGTACGATCGCGCCGAGGATCAGCAGGCCTGCCAGCACCGCTTCCCAGAAAGCGTGGAAGTCGCTGCTGCGCCGCAAGCCGCCGCCCTTGGCGGTGCGCACGAAGGGGAGATGGTCTTTGATGAGGCCGTAGCTGACCGCGCGCGCCACCGTCCATTGCACCGACATCGCGGCGCAGACGGAGCCAAGCATCTGGCTCGGGCGCATCGGCACGCGCAGGCGGTAGAGCGCGACGAAATGGATCACCGACACCGCGAAGCTCGCGATGATGGGAATGGTGAGGATTTTGTCGGGTACGGCGATGCCGGCGAAAGCAACGATGGGCACCCAGACCAGATTGAGAATGGCGACTGCGACGCCAATGCTCTCGGCGCCGAGCCAGTTGAGCCAGCCGAGCGCGAATTCGCGCTTCTGGTCGCGCGCCAGCAGGCTCGCGCCGGGGAGGAACCGGCGCCAATGCTTCTTCACGATCTGGAATCCGCCGTAGGCCCAGCGGTGACGCTGCTTCTTGTAGGCCTCGAAGGTGTCGGGCAGCAGGCCGTGGCCGTAGCGCCGGTTGGTGTAATGCGCCTGCCAGCCGAGTTCGAGAATGGTGAGGCCCAAGTCGGTATCTTCGCAAATGGTTTCGCTCGACCAGCCGCCGGCGGCTTCCAGCGCTGTGCGCCGGATCAGGCACATGGTGCCGTGCGCGATGATGGCGTTGAATTCGTTACGCTGCACCATGCCGATATCGAAGAAGCCGGCGTATTCGCCGTTCATGGCGTAATGCGTGACGCTGCGCTCGCCGTCGCGATGATCCTGCGGCGCCTGGATCAGGCCCACCTTCTGATCGGCGAACACGGGCGCGAGGGATTTAAGCCAATCGGGCTGCACGACGTAATCGGCATCGATCACGCCGATGATCTCGGCATCGCTTGCCGTATGCACCAGCGCAAGCCGCAGCGCGCCGGCCTTGTAGCCAATAAGGTTGTCGGCGTTGACGAATTTGAAGCGCTCGCCCAGCGCGCGGCAATGTTCCTCGACTGGCAGCCAGAGCGCCGGATCGGGCGTGTTATTGATGACGACGACGCATTCGAAATTCGGATAATCGAGCCGGGCCACTGCATCGAGCGTTTGCTTGAGCATCTCCGGCGGCTCGTTATGCGCCGGGATGTGGATGGAAACTTTCGGCAGAAAGCCCGCCGGAGCCAGCGGCGGCGAGGCGACATCGATCAGCCGGCGCGGCTTGCGGCCGAACGCAACGGCGGCGATTTCTTCCACGCGCGCGAGCGCGATCAGCACCAGCGGAATGAGTAGGATGATTCCGAGCACCAGCGCGATGGCGGCGCCGGTCACGAAGTAATGCGCGTTCCAGAATTCAAAGACGGTTGCGAACCATGCGCCGGCGACGTGCGCTGCGCCCGCGAGCAGCACGGCCTGGCCGGTGGTGACAGCGGTCATCGCGAGAAGAGGGAGCGAGAGCAGCAGGCCGAGCAACAGCGCGAGCCCCGCGAGCTTCCAGTAGTCCGCGTCGTAGATCGGGCCAGTCCAGCTGAATTTGGCGTGGCGCGAGGTATCGAACACGCCCCAGTAAGGACCGACGCCGCCTTCGAAAATCTTCCACGGCTGGTCGATCGCTTCGACGATGTTGTAGTCAATGCCGAACGCTTCGGCGCGCGAGACGAATTCGCGCAGCACCTGCGCCTGCTCGAGGCGGCCGGGGTTGGCGAGCTTGAAGTTGTAACCCGCGCTCGGCCAGCCGAACTCGGCGATCACGATGCGCTTGCCGGGATAAAGACGGCGCAGGGTTTCGTATCCGCCGATGGCGGCATCGACCGCGCTCTTCTCGGGGACGCCTTCCCAGTAGGGGAGAATATGCACGGCGATGAAGTCGACCGCCGACACAAGTTCCGGATGATCGCGCCAGACACTCCAGATTTCGCCG
>CAMDSH010000030.1 GCA_945907045.1 Rhizobium sp. Q54
GCAGCCGCCGGAGCGGCAGCCTTGGCTGGTTTAGCGGTGGCGCGCTTGGCCGGCGCTTTTTCTTCGGCGGCCGGCGCTTCGCCTTTGCCTTCTCCGCCGATGGTGCGGCGCTTAACTTTTTCGACGACGACCTGCTTGGTGCGGCCGTGGCTGAAGCTCTGGCGCACGACGCCGGCCTCGACGCCACGCTTGAGCGTGAGCGGCTTGGAGCCGACGCTGAGTTTCTTGTCGCCAGGTGTCTTCGTATCGCTCATTCGTTAGTCCTTGGCGCGCCGGGCGCCGTGCGAGGGGCCGCGTCATCCGGAAAACCGCTCCGGTAACGCTCAACACGCTGAGCACGGGCGAGAAAGGTCCCGCTCGCAGGCCCTGCAAGCAGGGCTGCATGTACCACATTTAGGCGGCCAAGTGCCAAATCCAATTGTTCCGTGGAAAATGCGCCGATCACCGTGATTTCACTTAACTCCGCCTCGGATTGGCGGCGTAAAACTTGGGATATCTTCCGCTTTCCATCCTCGGCGGCATCGGAGGCCTGCAACACGCAGGCGACCGGCTCGCGGCCGATGGTGGCGGCTACCTTGCTGAAACCGCAGACCACGATGCCGGCTTTTCCCGCGATGGCGAGCGCATCGAGCGCCGAGCGCTCCAGCAGCCGCTCCGTGACGGCGGCAAGGTCAGCCGCGACGCGCACGTCTTTCTTGAAGCCGCGGGTAAAGACATTGCGCTTGATCGCTTCGTCGAGCGAAGCCCTGGTGGCGGTGATCCAGATGCCGCGGCCGGGCAACTTGCGTTTGAGGTCCGGCACCGCCGCGCCATCGGGCGCGACGACGAAGCGGATCATCTCATCGACCGGCTTGAGCGTGCGGGTCAGCGCGCAGAAACGCTCCACCACGGACCCGCCGTTGCGGGGACCGTGATCGAGTTCATTGTCTTGCGCGCCTGCCAGCATGCGTTGGTCTCTCGCCCGCTCACGCTTGCGGCTCGGCGGAATCCGCCGGCGTTTCTTCCGCGGGCGGCGCCAGTTCGGCTTCGGTCACCCAGCCCATCTTGAGGCGCGCCTGCATGATCATCGCCTCGGCGTCTTCACGCGAGACGTTGAGGCCGTCGAGATAGCCGGGTTCGCGCTTGGACTCGCCGTCCTTGCGCTCGGTCCAGCCGACGAGATCGTCGGTGGCGCAGCCGGCGAGATCCTCGACCGTCTTGATGCCGTTCTCGCCGAACGCCACCATTATCTTCGTCGTCACTCCGGGCACATCCTTGAGTGCATCGTCCACGCCGAGTTCCTTTCGTTTGCTATCGAGCTCGGATTCGAGCTGAGCGAGATATTCGCGCGCACGCTGTTGCAGTTCGCGGGCCGTCTCCTCATCGAAACCTTCGATGCCGGCGACTTCCTTTTCATCCACCAGAGCAAGCTCTTCGATCGAGCCAAAGCCTTCCGAAGCCAGCAGCTGGCCGACCACTTCGTCGAGATTGAGCGCCTCGACGAAAACCTTGGTGCGGCTTTCGAACTCGGCCTGGCGGCGTTCGGATTCCTCGGCTTCGGTGAGAATGTCGATGTCCCAGCCGGTGAGCTGCGAGGCGAGGCGCACGTTCTGCCCGCGCCGTCCGATGGCGAGCGACAATTGCGCGTCCGGCACGACCACCTCGATGCGCTGCTTGTCTTCGTCGAGCACCACCTTGGAAACTTCCGCCGGAGCGAGCGCGTTGACCACGAAGGTCGGCGTGTCGGGCGACCACGGAATGATGTCGATCTTCTCGCCCTGCAATTCGTTCACCACCGCCTGCACGCGCGAGCCGCGCATGCCGACGCAGGCGCCGACCGGATCGACCGAGGAATCGCGCGAGATCACGGCGATCTTGGCGCGCGAGCCCGGATCGCGGGCAACCGCCTTCACCTCGACGATGCCGTCGTAGATTTCCGGCACTTCCTGCGCGAACAGCTTGGCGGTGAATTGCGGATGCGTGCGCGAGAGGAAAATCTGCGGCCCGCGCGGCTCGCGGCGCACGTCGTAGATGTAAGCGCGGATGCGGTCGCCGTTGCGGAACACTTCGCGCGGCAGCATCTCGTCGCGCCGCACGATCGCTTCGCCGCGGCCGAGATCGACCACCACGTTGCCGTATTCAACGCGCTTGACGATGCCATTGACGATGTCGCCGATGCGATCCTTGTATTCCGCGAATTGCCGGTCGCGTTCGGCCTCGCGCACCTTCTGCACGATGACCTGCTTGGCGGACTGCGCGGCGATGCGGCCGTATTCGAGCGGCGGCAGCGGGTCGGCGATGGTGTCGCCCACCTGCGCGGCCGGGTGGCGCTTGCGCGCTTCTTCGAGCGTAATCTGGTTCGACGGATTTTCCACCGCCTCCATCACCATCATGTGGCGGGTGAGACGCAGATCGCCGTTCTTGGAATCGATTTCGGCGTGCACGTCGGTCTCGGCGCCGTAGCGCGAGCGTGCGGCCTTGGCGATGGCGTCTTCCATCGCGGTGATGACGATCATGCGGTCGATCGCCTTTTCGCGGGCGACCGCGTCCGCGATCTGCAAAAGTTCAAGCCGGTTGGCGCTGACTGCCATACCTCAGTCTCCTTGGTTTTCAGCGGCACGCCGATGATGTTCGGGCTTGTGCCGGAAATGCTTTGAATCCGGTTTCGTCTTGTGTGCGCTCGCGCTGTCTTCGGCGCGCTCCTGCGATTTGCTGCGCCGCAAAGCTTGCGCGATCAGCGCTTCGGTGAGCACCAGCTTGGCTTCACTGATGTCGTCGAGCGCCAGCGCGATTTCTTTTGCTTCCGCCGGCGCGCCGTCGTCGGGTTGCAGGCGCACGGTGTCGCCTTGCACGCCCAGCAGCAGCCCGCGGAATTTCTTGCGTCCCTCAACCGGAACAGCGGTCTCGATTTTCGCGGCGTGGCCGGCGAAGCGCTCGAAGTCGGAGCGGCGCACCAGCGGACGGTCGATGCCGGGCGAGGAAATCTCCAGCTGGTAGGCGCTGTCGATCGGATCGGCGGCGTCAAGCACGGGCGAGAGCGCGCGCGAGACCGTTTCGCAATCCTCCACCTGCATGCTGCCGTCGGGGCGCTCGGCCATGATCTGCACGGTGCAGCCGGCGGAGCCGGAAATGCGCGCCCGCACCAGCCGGTAGCCGAGTTCCGCCAGCACCGGTTCGGCGATGGCGGCGACGCGCGCGGCCAGCCCCGGCTCCACGATCAGCCGGGGTTCGGCGTTGGCATCGGTCGTTTCGGCCTCTAAGCGATGTGAATCGGCCATTTTGGTAACAAAAAAGAGCGGGTCCGGCGGGACCCACTCTCAAAACCTTCGGTTATGAGGGTGTCTTAACTGACAGCCGGAATATAGCGATTTGCCGTTATTTTGCAAGGTGAAGCATCGATTTGCGGCTAACTCTTCGTTCAGTATTGCGGCCCTAAATTACCGCCAACCGGCTGTCTTTTGCCCGTGACCGGCGGGATTAGCAGGATTTTGCATGGCCGCCCCCGCCGCCCTCATTCCCGAACTGGAAGACGTGCTTCAGCACGGCTCGCCGGAACGGCGCGCTGAAACTTTGCGGCGCATCACCAGCCTGTTCCTCGACGGCGCGGACAGTTTCAACGCTGGCCATGTCGCGCTTTTCGGCGACGTCATCGGCTGCCTGATCGAGGAGATCGAGGCGAAGGCGCTGGCCGAACTCGCCAACAACCTCGCAGCCATCAGCAACGCGCCGGGCGGCGTGGTGCGCCGGCTGGCGAAGGACGACGACATCGCAGTGGCCGGGCCCATTCTCAAACAGTCGAAGCTGGACGAGCCGGACCTCATCGACATCGCCAAGACCAAGAGCCAGGCGCATCTGCTCGCGCTGTCGGGGCGAACCGGCATCGGCGAAGCGGTGACCGACGTGCTGGTCAACCGCGGCGACCGTGAGGTCGCCCGCAGCGTTGCAACCAATAAAGCCGCGCGTCTGTCGGAGAGTGCCTTCACGGCATTGGTGAAGCGCGCGGAAGATGACGGCGTGCTGGCGGAAAAAGTGGGACTGCGCACGGACATTCCGCCGCGCCTGTTCCGCGAATTGCTGATGAAGGCGACCGAGGTGGTTCAGCAACGGCTGCTGGCGCAAGCCAAGCCGGAGACGCAATCGGAAATCCGCCGCGTGCTCGCGAAAGTATCCGACGAAGTCGGCGCTAAAGCCCGCCCGCGCAACTATTCCGCCGCCATGTCCGCCGTTCGCGCGCTGCACAAAGCCGGGACGTTGTCCGAAGCCGAACTCGCCGGTTACGCAAAAGCCGGAAAATACGAAGAGACCATCGCCTGCCTGTCGGTGCTCTGCGCCGTGCCGATCGATGTGGTGGACCGGCTGATGGCGGGTGAGCGCCCCGATCCGGTGCTGATCCTCGGCCGCTCCGCCGGTTTCAAATGGGAGACCGTGCGCACTATCATCACCGCGCGTCCGGGTGCGAAAAATTCATCCAGCCAGTTGCTCGACATCGCGCTGGAGAATTTCGAAAAACTCACCATGCCCACCGCGCAGCGCGTGGTGCGGTTCTGGCAGGTGCGTCAGGGCATCTGACGCGTTTTCATTTGCGGCGGAAAATCAGATAGCAGGGCGTGCGGCCCTCGCGCTTGGCTTTGGCCTCGTAGCGCGTGCCGGAAAATTGCGGCCACGGCAGGCGCCAGTCGTCGGCGCGTTCTGCGGTCCAGATAAAATCATTCGAGCGCAGCACGCGCGCCAGCGTCCAGGCGGTGTAATCGGGAATGTCGGTGGCAAAACGAAACTCGCCGCCGCTGCGTAAAATTCGCGCCAGTGCAATTAGCGTTTCGTCCTGCACGAAGCGGCGCTTCCAGTGGCGTCGCTTCGGCCACGGATCGGGATACAGCAGATCGACGCGCGCGAACGCGCCCGCCGGAAACCACTCCAGCACCTGCACGGCATCGTCCGCCGAGAGACGAACATTGGAAAGTGCGCGCGCCTCGATTGCGGCCAGCGCCTTCGCCATGCCGTTGACGAACGGTTCGATGCCGATGAAGCCGGTGCGCGGATTGCCGCTTGCCTGCTCGATGAAATGTTCGCCGCCGCCGAACCCTATTTCGAGCCGCAGCTCTGTGACGGGAACCGGAAACAGCGTGCGCAGGTCGGCTGGCGCCAGCTTTGAAATATCGAGCGCGAGACGCGGCAACAGATCGCCGTAGAGCTCTGCCTGATGCGCCCGCAACGGGTGGCCCTTGCGCCGCCCGAAGAAGGCGCGTGGCGACTGTTCGTTCTGTTCGCGACGCTCGTTCATGATGCCATCGTCCGCGCAATCGCGCATTCGACGCAAGCGGGAAATCCCGCTTATTCCCGCGCAAGCGAGAATCCAGATTGAATATTGAAGAACTGGATCCCCGCCCTCGCGGGGATAAGCAGCTAACCGCCGCTTACTTCACCGCGCGCTTGATGGCGTCGGCCAAGTCGGTCCGCTCCCAGGAGAAGCCGCCGTCCTTGTCCGGCGCGCGGCCGAAATGGCCGTAGGCTGCGGTGCGGCGGTAAATCGGCCGGTTGAGCTTGAGGGTGCGGCGGATGTTGGTGGGGGTGAGGCGGAACAGTTCGGGCAGCACCTTCTCGAGCTTGCGCTCTTCCACCTTGCCGGTGCCGTGCGTATCGACGAGCACCGACATCGGATCGGCAACGCCAATCGCGTAGGCGACCTGAATGGTGCAGCGCTCGGCGACGCCCGCGGCGACCACGTTCTTGGCGAGATAGCGCGCGGCATAAGCCGCCGAGCGGTCCACCTTGGTCGGGTCCTTGCCGGAGAATGCGCCGCCGCCGTGCGGGGCATAACCGCCGTAGGTATCGACGATGATCTTGCGCCCCGTCAGCCCGCAGTCGCCGTCGGGTCCGCCGACGACGAAGTTGCCGGTCGGGTTAACCAGGAAGTCGGAGCGGTTCTTCGGCATCCAGCCTTTCGGCAGCGCGGAAGCGACCGAGTCCTCGATCAACTCCCTCACCATACCGGGCGTGTATTTCTTGCCGTTGCGGGTCTGCGCGTTGTGCTGCGTCGAGACTACGACCTTGGTGCAGCCGACCGGCTTGCCGTTGACGTATTTCACCGTCACCTGGCTCTTGGCATCGGGCTGCAGATCGAACAGCGCGCCGGAGCGCCGCTTGTCGGAGAGCACTTTGAGAATTTTGTGCGCGAAATAGATCGGCGCCGGCATGAACGAATTCTTTTCATAAACTTCGCTCTCGGTGCAGGCGAAACCGAACATCATGCCCTGGTCGCCCGCGCCTTCTTCCTCGCCGCCCTTTTTCTTCTTGGCGTTCACGCCCATCGCGATGTCGGGCGACTGGCCGTGCAGCAGCACTTCCACGTCCGCGCCGTAATAGGAGAAGCCGTCCTGGTCGTAGCCGATGTCCTTCACCACGCCGCGCGCGATCTGCGCGATCAGCTCGCGGTCGACGACCGACTTGCCGTTGTGATCGTGGAAGAACGGCGCCTTGCCGCGGCCTTCGCCGGCGATGACGATCTTGTTGGTGGTGGCCAGCGTCTCGCAGCCGAGCCGCGTATTCACCGCGCTGTCGTCGGCAATGCCGAGCTTGATGTCGTTGGCGAGGAACGCATCGAGGATGGCGTCCGAAATCTGGTCGCACACCTTGTCGGGGTGCCCCTCGGACACGGACTCGCTGGTGAAGAGAAAGTTATTGTGAGCCACAGTCAGCACTCCCCGCGTGGCGCGGCTTTACACTTACGCGCCGTTCAATTCCGGGGTGTTTCTTGCAGTGTCCCCCGGCGAGGTCAAGATGCGGGCCAAGGTGGGCAATAGCCTCGCAAGCGCTCGTTCATGACCGTGGGTCAGTCTTTGTCTTTTTCTTCGCCCGCCATCTGCTCGACCAGATCGACCACGCGCCGCCGCAGCTTGGGATTTTTGATCTTCATGAACGCCTTGGTCAGCGACAGCCCATCGGAGGTGGCGAGGAAGTCGGAGACGTAGGCGGGCGACGGCGCTTCGCTCATGCCGCTCTGCGACTGGCCGGGAAGCAGCGGCGCGCCTTCGAAGAAGAACGACACCGGCACCTGCAGTATGTGCGAGATCTGCTGCAAGCGGCTGGCGCCGACGCGGTTGGTGCCTTTTTCGTATTTCTGCACTTGCTGGAAAGTGAGGCTGAGGGCATCCCCGAGCTTCTCCTGACTCATGCTTAGCATCATACGGCGCATCCGAATCCGGCTGCCCACGTGCTTGTCGATCGGATTGGGCGCCTTCTTGGCCATAAATATCTCCTATGCCCCCTACTCACATTCTAATGTTCATATTGATGGGCTGAACGCAATCCGTCCTGCGCCTCCAATATCGCATCAGTCTCAAAGCAATGTGAAACCCGCAGGTAATTTTCCACGTGTTTTGAACAACTTGGCGTCAACCATGACGAGCATGCCGTTGCGATCCATTCGCCAGGGGCATGGCGCCGCAGCACTTTGGTAACAGCTGCAACGATTTTCATTTCACGCGCTGTGCATGCGCCGTTGCCCGACGATAATGAAGCTTGCAACCAAGAATATCAGTAGCGCGGCATCACCAACCCGTACATAGGGCGTCCGCTCGATCGCCTGCGGCAGCGGAGAATCGAGAACGCCCTCGACGCCGAGCGGCAAAGACCGCACCACGCGGCCGAGCGGATCGATGACCGCGGAGATTCCGGTGTTGGCCGCGCGCACCAGCGGCAGTCCTTCCTCGATGGCGCGCACGCGCGACTGCTGGAAATGCTGATACGGCCCGGTGCTGATGCCGAACCATCCGTCATTGGTCAGATTGAGCAGCCAGCCCGGCCGGTCGCCGCGCGGCACGGCGTCGCCGGGGAAGATGACCTCGTAGCAAACCAGCGGCAAAAAGCGCGGCGCGCGCGGCACGTTCATCGTGCGGCGTCGATCGCCCGGAATGAAACCGCCCTGCACCTTGGTGAGCTGCGAGAGGCCAAGCTTTTCCAGCAGATCCTGGAACGGCAGATATTCGCCGAACGGCACCAGATGCACCTTGTCGTAGATGCCGAGGATCGAGCCGTCGTGGTCGATGACGTAGACCGAGTTATAGGCGCGCGTCACTCTGGTGCCCGCCGCGGTTTCCGGCGCGCGGATGGCGCCGGTGATCAGCACCATGCCGGGCGGCAACAACTCCGCGATTTGAGAGAGTGCGTCGGCCTCGCGCGTCAGGAAAAACGGAAAGGCGGATTCCGGCCAGATCAAATGCGTGGCGTCGCGCACGCCGCTCGATTGCGGGCCGGTGGAGCGGTCCGAGAGCTGGATGTAGCGCTCCATCACTTGGTTCTTGGCGGAGTAATTGAATTTCACGTCCTGCTGCAAATTGGGCTGCATGATGCGAAGCCGCACGCCATCGACGAAGAGACTGGGATAAGAAAGCAGCCGCATCGCGCCATAGCCGGCCATCATCGCCAGCACGATGAGACTCAGGATAGGTGCGCGCCACGGGTTCGGCGTGTCGGCGCGGTCGTCGGCCAGAACGGCGGGACTGGCGAATACCGCGATAGCGATGAATGTCATTCCCCACAGACCGACGAGCGAGGCGCTTTGCGCCAGCGCCAGCGGCTGAGTGAGCGCATAGCCGAATGTGTTCCAGGGAAATCCGGTGAGCGCGTGTCCGCGCAGCCATTCGGCGATTGTAAGCACGGAAGCGAGCGCCAATATGCGCGCCGGCCCGCGCACCCAAATCAGCCGCGCGCAACCGAGCCCGGCGGCGGTGAATAGCGCGAGATAAGCGGGCAATCCCGCGACCGCGAAGGGCAGCAGCCAGCCGAAAGTTTTCGCATCGACCAGAAACGCGTAGCCGATCCAGTACAGTCCGGCGACGAAATAGCCAAAACCAAAACACCAGCCGGCGACGGCCGCAGCCGCCGCGCCGCTCCAGCGTCCGGCCGCCGCGCCGTCGATGAGCCAGACCAAAATCGGGATCGTGACGAATAGAATCGGCCAAGCGTTGAACGGCGCCATTGCCAGCGCGGAAGCGGCGCCTGCTACAACCGCGATTGCCGCGCGCCGCCATCCGAACGCGAGGACGATTGAATGCGCGAAGCGGGTGAGTATCACGGCTGCGGCGTGGGTTTGGGAGTGGCGTCGGGCGACGTTGCGGTTGCCGCGCCAGGCGCCGCGTCATCCCGCCGCTTGATGTCGCGCGGAAGATCGCGGCGATCCTTGACGCGATAAATCCGCACGCGCTTGACGCGGCGCGGATCGGCGTCGAGCACTTCGATCTCCAGCAGGCCGGGACCGGGAACAAGTTCGCCGCGCACCGGCACGTGGCCGGCCTGGATCACCAGATAGCCGCCGATGGTGTCGACTTCCTCCGCCGCTTCGCCGACGTCGAATTCGGCGCCGACGATGCGGGTGACATCCTCCAGGCTGGCGCGCGCGTCGGCGACGAAGGAGTCATCCGGCTGGCGCACCACCGAGGGCGTATCGTCCTCGTCATGCTCGTCCGCGATGTCGCCGACGATCTGCTCGACGATGTCTTCCATCGAAATCAGCCCGTCGGTGCCGCCGTATTCATCGACGACCAGCGCGAGATGAATCCGCGTCGCCTGCATGCGCGCGAGCAGATCGATCGCCCGCATCGACGGCGGAATGAACAATATCTCTCGCACGATCTTGGTGGTCGACAGCGGCATCGAAAGATCGATTGTCTTGAGATCGAGACCGGCGGGAAACGGTTTCTTGCGTTTGGCGTTTTTTTCCGGAGCGACCGCCGCGCGCGCGGTCATGAAGCCGATCAGGTCGCGGATGTGCACCATGCCGATGGGATCGTCGAGCGTGTCGTTGTAGACGACGAGGCGAGAGTGACCGGCGCCCTCGAACACCTTGACCAGATCGCCGAGCTGAATTTCCTGCTGCACGGCGACGATGTCGGCGCGCGGCACCCGCACGTCGGCGACGCGGCGCTCGCGCAGGCCCAGAATATTCTTGAGCATCGCGCTTTCTGCCGGGGAGAAACCGGTGTCGCCCGGCTGCCCGGCTTCCAGCACGTCTTTCAGGTCGGCGCGGATCGATCCGGATTTCCAGCCGAACAGCGCGCGCAGTGCGCGGCCTATCCAGCTCTCGCCGTCGCGCGCGACATCGCTCGGGCGCGGCACCGGAACGGGCAGATGCCGCGGCTCGAATGCCGCGCCGCCGACGTCGCTGGAACTGGGAGGATCGTTCGCGGGCATGGCCTCTATTGTCCGGCGTCGCGCGCGAGATAGGGATCGGGCACATCGAGCCGCGAGAGAGCGAGCCGCTCCAGCCGCTCCATGTCTTCGGCGCCCCGGTCGTCCTCGTGATCGTAGCCCATCAGATGCAGAAATCCATGCACGGTGAGATGCGCGAGATGATGCAAAAATAATTTTCCTTCCGCTGCGGTTTCGCGCGCCAGCGTCTCGTAGGCGATGACAATGTCTCCGAGCAGCGCGGGAGCGCCCGCGGGCGGTTGTTGCGCCGGGAACGAGAGCACGTTGGTCGGCGCATCAATGCCGCGCCATTGCTTGTTGAGTGCGCGCACCGCCGAATCATCGGTGAGTACGATAGCGACCTCGACATTCTTTGTTGAGTGCGCGGGTTTTGCGGCAAGCGTTTCGGCGGCGGCGTTGATGGCGTCGCGCACCGCGGCTTCGGCCTTCGGTTCGGCCTGCCACAGCGGCGATTGCACCAGAATGTCGATTGACGCTTTCTTCTCCCTCCCCCGCTTGCGGGGGAGGGTTGTGGAGGGGGTACGTTTCACTGTGCCTGCTCGCAAGTGAGCCCCCACCCGCCACGCTTTGCGTGGCGACCTCCCCCGCAAGCGGGGGAGGTGAAAATAATTTGCGGCTTCATTTTCCCTCGCGCGGGCGCGCAGGCGCGGCGCGGTCGTAAGCCTCGACGATGCGCGCCACCAGTTCGTGACGGATCACATCTTGATGGGTGAAGGTGGCGTGGCCGATGCCCTCGACGCCGGCGAGCAGCTTGATCGCTTCGGCGAGCCCCGATGTCTGCCCGTTCGGCAGGTCCACCTGGCTCGGATCGCCGGTCACCATCATGCGGCTGTTTTCGCCCAGACGCGTGAGAAACATTTTCATCTGCATCGAGGTTGTGTTCTGCGCCTCGTCGAGAATGACGGCGGCGTTGGCAAGCGTGCGTCCGCGCATGAAGGCGAGCGGCGCAATCTCGATCTCGCCGGCCTGTAGCGCGCGCTCGACGATGCGCGCATCCATTAGGTCGTAGAGCGCGTCGTAGATCGGCCGCAGGTAAGGATCGACCTTCTCGCGCATGTCGCCGGGCAAAAAGCCGAGCCTCTCGCCGGCTTCCACCGCGGGACGCGAGAGAATGATGCGGTCGACTTCCTTGCGCTCGAACAATTGGATTGCATAGGCGACCGCAAGCCAGGTCTTGCCGGTGCCGGCGGGTCCGGTGCCGAACACCAGCGAATGGCTGCGTAAGGCGCTGATGTAAACGTCCTGCGCCGCCGTGCGCGCGCGCACCGGACGCTTGCGCAGGTTGATTTCCTCGAAATTCGGCCGCGCGCTCACCGGTTCGTCCTCGAACAGCGAGCCTTGCGTGAGCGTAAGACGGATCGCGCCTTCGACGTCGCCGGGCACCAGTTCGTTCTCGCGCTTGAGCTGCTCGTACAAACCCTCCAGCACGCGCCGCGCCTGTTCGCAGCCCGCGCGCGAACCTTCGATGGTGACGTGATTGCCACGCTGGTCGGCGACGACGCCGAGGCGGCGCTCAATCAGCGCGAGGTTCTGCCCGTATTGCCCGAACAAAATGGAAGCGAGCCGGTTGTCGTCGAAGGCGAGCACGATCTGCGCCGTTGCGGTTTCTTCCGACTGCGCGGCGGCGGGAATCGAATGTTCGGTCTTTCGCAAAGCGGTTAGCCTCCTGCTGCTGCGAGTTCCGGCACGCGCGCCGCGCCGGCAAGCTCGCCGAACAGACTGTTAGGGCCGATGCCGGTAATTTTGATGACGGCCATTTCGCCGAGCATTTCCGGCGGCGCCTGCACCTGCACCGGCTGCAGATAAGGCGAGCGGCCGCCGAGCTGGCCCGGCATGCGTCCGTGTTTTTCCAGCAGCACCTCGAAGGTCCGCCCCTGGCATTGCGTGTTGAAGGCGGTCATCCGCCGCGCAATCGCGGCCTGCAAAATCTGCAGACGCTGCGCCTTCACGTCTTCGGGAATCTGGTTGTCCATCTCGGCGGCGGGCGTTCCCGGCCGCGGCGAATAGGAAAAGCAGTAAGCGCCGACGAGGCCGGCTTCCTCGGCGAGGGCGAGCGTGTCGCCAAAATCTTCCTCGCTCTCGCCCGGAAAGCCGACGATGAAATCCGAGGTGAAGGCGATGCCGGGCTTTGCCGCGCGCAGGCGCGCGACGATGGCGAGATAATCGCTCCGCGTGTGCCGCCGTTTCATGGCGGCGAGAATTCGGTCGGAGCCGGACTGTACGGGGAGATGCAGATGCGGCGCGAGTTTGGGAATATCGCGATGTGCTTCGATCAGCGTGTCGTCCACATCGCACGGATGGCTGGTGGTGTAGCGCAGCCGCGCAATGCCCGGCACGGCGGCGATGCGATGCAGAAGCTGCGCGAGCTTTGCCGGGCGGTCCTGCTCGTCAAAGCCGTGATAGGCGTTGACGTTCTGCCCGATCAGGCTGATTTCGCGCACGCCCGCTGCCGCAAGGTTCGCAACCTCGGCGGCAATTTTCTCGACGGGGCGCGAGACTTCGATGCCGCGCGTGTAAGGCACCACGCAGAAGGTGCAGAACTTGTCGCAGCCTTCCTGCACGGTGACGAAAGCCGAAGCGCCGCGCGCGCGGATCGCGTCCCGGCGCGGAGCGGCAAGTCTGTCGAATTTATCTTCTTTGGGAAACTCAGTATCGACCAGCCGCTCGCCTCGTTCGGCGCGCACCAGCATTTCGGGCAGGCGGTGATAATTCTGCGAGCCGACCACCACATCGACACCGCTGGCGCGGCGGAGGATTTCTTCCCCTTCCGCCTGCGCGACGCAACCCGCAACCGCGATCTTCACACTGCGGCCTACGCGCGCGGCCTCCTGCTTGTGGTCGCGCATGCGGCCGAGTTCCGAATAGACCTTGTCGACCGCGCGCTCGCGGATGTTGCAGGTATTGAGGATGATGAGGTCGGCGTCTTCCAGCGTCGGGGTCTCCACGTAACCCTCGCTCGCCAGCGTGTCCGCCATACGATGGGAATCGTAGACGTTCATCTGGCAGCCGAACGATTTGACGTGGAGCTTGCGGGGTCCGCTCATTGCACTCGTTTGGATTCGCGTTGCGCCAATTTAACGCCTCAGGGCCGGGCTTGTCCCGGCCGTCCATACCATTGATTTTATTGGCGTCTTTTAAGGCAGGGGTCTTAGCGGGTTTTTGGGGCAAAAGAAATGCCGCCAAAAAACAACCCGTCAGGCCGCATTTGCGGGCGGATTTTCCGTCTTTTCCGGCGCCAGCGGCCGCCCGCGCAGCGCCGCCGCGGTGAGCTTTCGCACGGTACTCTCGATCGCCTTGGTCACGGTCTTGCGGTCGGCGCTGAACAAAATCGGCTCGCCGAAGGTGACGACCGCGTCCATCGCGCCGCGCTGTATGAATTCCTTCAGATGCGGCGTGAAATCGAGATCGCCATACCAGGCAACCAGCGGGCGGTGCTGGCGGCCCATCGGCAGGCCCTGATGGCCGGTGTAGCAGATCGACATCGGTTGGATCAGAACTTCGACATCGCCTTTTTTCTGCGCGAACACATCCTTCACCGCGCCGACCAGCGACGAGCGGAAAGGCAGCACGCGGTTGCCGTCGCTCGACGTGCCTTCGGCGAACAGCACCACCGGAATATTCTGTTGCAGCCGTTGCGCCATCTCGGCGATGGCGTCCCCCGTTTGCTGGCGGCGTGAGCGATCGACGAAAACCGTGTGCTGCGCCTTGGCGGCGGGGCCAATCAGCGGCCACTTAGCGATTTCGCTTTTTGAAACGAAGGCGAGCGGCGTGATTGTGCCGATGACGGGAATGTCGGCCCACGACATGTGATTGGCGACGATCAGCACGGGCCGTCCGCGCACTGGCTCGCCTACGATGCGGACTTGAATTCCGAGCACCGAGCAGAGGATTTTATAATAGCGGGTCGCGACCGCGCCCCAGCCCGGCAGCTTGAAAGTTCTCAGCACCCACTGCACCGCGATCAGCGCGGAGGTCATGGTGACGAACACGACGGTGACGTAAATGACGCGCATCAGCGGCGCGCTTTGTCGTCGAGCGGAACGGCGTAAAGTTCCAGCCGGTGATCGACCAGCTTGTAGCCGAGCTTGCGTGCGACTTCGGTTTGCAGGCGCTCGATCTCCTCGGAGCTGAATTCGATCACGTCGCCGGTGCGCAAATTGATCAGATGATCGTGGTGCGATTCCGGAATCTGCTCGTAGCGCGCGCGTCCCTCGCGAAAATCGTGCCGCTCGATGATGCCGGCGTCCTCGAACAGCTTGACGGTGCGATAAACGGTGGAAATGGAAATGCGGTCGTCCACCTTGATGCAGCGCTTGTAGAGTTCTTCGACATCGGGATGGTCGGCGGCGGCTGCCAGCACGCGCGCGATCACGCGCCGCTGTTCGGTCATGCGCATGCCCTTGGAGGCGCAGAGGGCCTCGATGTTTTTCGTTTCGAGATTTTTCTTGTCGGGCAAGGTCAAAGCGCCTTTGTCATCGGATTTGGCCATCATAATTGAGAACGAGCGGCAGCGTCCATGCTGCAAAGAAGCGCGTTCGGAACGCGCCGTTCAGGCAAGGTCGCGGCGCAGGACCACGGCGGTCGAGCCTTTCGCGGCGGTTTCCTGATAGTAATTTTCCCGCCGCCCGACCTCGTGGAACCCGGCGCGTTCATAAAGCTTGGTCGCCGGCGTGTTGCTCTCGCCCACTTCCAGAAACACCGCGCTAACGCCAAGTCCCGCCAGCCTGCGTAAATGCAGATTGAGCAGATTGCGCCCCAGGCTGCGCCCGCGCCAGGCGGGGGCGACTGCGACCGAGAGGATTTCAGCCTCTTCGTCGATCAGCCGCGAGAGGATGAACCCGGCGAGCGTGCGCCCGGAAGTGGCGCGATGCGTGACGACGTTGCGGTCGATCAGCAGCGCTTCGATCTCGTGTTCGCTCCACCCGCGCCGGAACGACAAAGCGTGCAGGCTGGAAATGACGGCGGCGTCGCGCGCGCTGGCCTCGGACAATACCGGCTCGGCGCGCGTGAACAGGCGATTGAGGAGGCCGATCATCGGCGCGCCAGTTGCGCGGCGTCCTGCGGCTGCGCGTCGGGCGCGCGCAGATAAAGCGGTCGCGGCGGCGCAGGATTTTCGGCGGCGGCGCCGAGACGGGCAACCCAGTCGACATCGGGCGCGCGGCGCTCATCCACGATCGTCGGCGGTTGTTCGTGCGCGGGCCATGCGGCGGCCAATAATTTTGCTCCAGTGCCGACCACGCGCGGCGCGCCGGTTGAGGCGATGCGCACCGCATCGCGGATGGTGGCGATGCGCGGCGTGACGAGCGTGCGCCCGCCGGGTCCGAATACCTGCAGATAAACCTGATCGTGCCGCGCATCGACAACGGCGACGACGGGCAGCGTGTCGTCGGCGGCGATATAAGGCGCGGCGTATGCAGCGAGTGTCGTGAGCCCGGTCGCGGGCTTTCCGGAAGCGAGCGCGAGCCCGCGCGCGGCGGAAATCCCGACGCGCAATCCGGTGAAGCTGCCGGGTCCGGTGGTCACCGCGATGCGGTCGATGGAGGCGAAATTCAGCCGCGCCTGGTCGAGCACGCGCGCGATCAGCGGCATCAGCGCTTCGGCGTGGCCGCGCGCCATCGGCATGGATTCGCCCGCCAGTACGCCGCGCTCGGTGTCGAGCACGGCCGACGAACAGGCCTCCAGCGCGGTATCGATAGCGAGGACACGCATGAATCGGATTATAGCATCACTTTCCCTCTCCCCGCGCCGGGAGAGGGAATGGGCGGTGAGTGCCGCCTACATCGGCCGGACTTCGACCACGTCCGGGACGAAATGCTTGAGCAAATTCTGAATGCCGTGCTTGAGCGTCGCGGTCGACGACGGGCAGCCCGAGCAGGCGCCCTTCATGTGCAGATAGACGACGCCTTCCTTGTAGCCGCGGAAGGTGATGTCGCCGCCGTCGTTGGCGACGGCCGGGCGCACGCGCGTCTCGATCAGATCCTTGATGGTCGCGACCGTGTCGGCGTCGGCGGCGTCGAAAAACTCATCCGCATCGGCGGGTGCAGCCGCATCCGCCGCGACGAGAGGCGCGCCGGACATGAAGTGTTCCATGATGGCGCCGAGCACTGCGGGCTTGATCTGCTGCCATTCGCCGTCGGTCTTGGTGACCGAGATGAAATCCGAGCCGAAGAACACGCCGGCGACATTCGGAATGTCGAACAGCCGGGTTGCCAGCGAGGATTGCGCGGCGGCTTGTTTGTTCGGCATGTCGAGCGTGCCGCTCGCGAGCACAGCGCGGCCGGGCAGGAATTTCAGCGTCGCCGGATTGGGGGTCGCTTCGGTCTGGATGAACATCAGTTGTTGCTCCTTGGCCCACGCGGGTTGAAGGCCCGCGCGACACAATCTCTATACCACTAAATGGGGCGTCGCGGTGCGGGGGTCAACCGGCGCTTTAAGACATGGCGTCGAGGTCTTCATCGCTCAGGTGTCCCGGTACGATGGCGACCGGGATCGGGAAGGTGCCGGCGGTCTTGCCGATATTGCTGACCAGGGGACCAGGGCCTTCCTTGGCGGTGCCGGCGCCCAGCACCAAGATGCCAATATCGTCATCATCATCAATCAGCTTGACGATCACCTCCGAGGTGACGCCTTCGAGAATGATGCGCTCCGGTGTTATCCCCGCGATGCCGTTGGCGCGGCCGGCGTATTTATCGAGCGCGGCGTTGGCCGCCTCGGTGGCTTCCGCCTTCATGATGTCGGCGACGCCGAGCCATTGCTGGTTGCGCCCTTCGGTCTCGATCACGCGCAGCATGATGAGCTTGGAGTTGGTGCGCGCAGCGCGCTTCGCCGCCCAATAGACCGCGCGGTCGCACTCCACCGTGTCGTCAATGACGATCAGGTATTTGCGCTGGTGACCGGCCTCGAAACTGCGGCGCTTACGGCTCATGGGTTGCCTCCTCGGCAGCCTGAATCGGCACGCAAACTACGGCACAAGCGGTGAATGGTTGCACGGCGCTGCTGCCCGCGACAAGCGGCATAAATATAAAGCTTGAGAACTGCCGGTTTTGCCTAGCTATGCACGAAGCCGACGATGTTCCGCACCGCCTTCATGGTGCCGGATGCAATCGCCCGCGCGCGCTGCGAGCCGTCGGCGAGCACTGAGTCGATATAGGCCGGGTCCTGCACCAGCTTTTTCATTTCCGCGCCGATGGGGCCGAGCTTGGCAACCGAAAGATCGGCGAGCGCCGTCTTGAACGCGGAGAACTGTCCGCCGCCGTATTGCTTGAGCACGTCGGCTTTGCTCGTTTGCGCAAGCGCGGCGTAGATGCCGACAAGGTTGTCGGCTTCGGGGCGCGCATCCAGACCCTTCTCTTCGCTCGGCAGCGGTTCTGGATCGGTTTTCGCCTTGCGGATTTTCTGCGCGATGGCGTCAGCGTCATCGGTCAAATTGATGCGCGAGAAATCGGAAGGCTCGGACTTGGACATTTTCTTCGAGCCATCGCGCAGCGACATCACGCGCGTGGCGGGGCCCTGGATCAGCGGCTCCGGCTGCGGAAAGAAAGCATCTCCATAGCCGTGCGAGCGGATCGAGTCGGCAAAGTCATTGTTGAATTTCTGCGCGATGTCGCGCGAGAGTTCGAGATGCTGCTTCTGGTCCTCGCCGACCGGCACTTGCGTTGCGCGATAGACCAGAATGTCGGCGGCCATCAGCGTCGGATACGAATAGAGCCCGATCGAGGCGTTCTCGCGATCCTTGCCGGCCTTCTCCTTGAACTGGGTCATGCGATTGAGCCAGCCGACGCGCGCGACGCAATTGAAAATCCACGCCAGCTCCGTGTGCTCGGCGACCTGGCTCTGGTTGAACACGATGTGTTTTTTCGGATCGATGCCGCAGGCAAGGAACGCCGCGGTCACCTCGCGCGTGGCTTTCGGGAGTTCCGTTGGGTCCTGCCACACCGTGATGGCGTGCAGATCGACGACGCAATAAATGCAGTCGTGGCTCTTTTGCAGCTCCACGAATTTTACGATGGCGCCGAGATAGTTGCCGAGATGCAGGTTGCCGGTCGGCTGTACGCCCGAAAATACGAGCTGTTTGAACGTAGGAGGCGCCATGACGAAAGACCTTTGGACAGTCTTGAGTGCAGTTTGGTGGCCGGTGGAGCATCGTGGCCCGCGCGTCCCATGCCACGCCCAACCGCGCATGCGCAAGGACTAACTCGATGCGCCGCTCAGGGGGAAATCAATTTCAAAAGACGCTGCCGTCCCATTATAGGTTAAGGGATCGCGCGGATGGGCAAGCGGCAGGTGGGCCTTAAATGAGCAAAGACGAACTGATCATCCAGCTGGTGAAAGTGGCGCTCGGCATTCTGATCGGCGGGTACTTTTTCTGGTGGAGTTTGGAAGTGCTGAATAGGCTCCCGCCCCCTCACTAAAGTGGGCTGCGCGCAGCGTTGCCTTCACGCAATGGCGTTGCCTGCGTGACGCTCCCCGATATAGTGCGCACGCAATTTCAACGAGGTGAGGTAATGGCTGCTCCCCGCTACGACGTTGTCGGCATCGGCAACGCCATTGTCGATGTGATCGCGCGCGCCGAGGACGATTTCCTCGTCAAGCACGGCATGCACAAAGGCGGCATGGCGCTGATCGACGAAGCGCGCGCAAAGGCGATCTACGACGCGATGGGCGAGGGGACCGAAATTTCCGGCGGCTCGGCGGCGAATACGATTGCCGGCGTAGCCAGCTTGGGCGCGCGCGCCGCCTTCATCGGCAAGGTGAAGGACGACGAACTCGGCAAAGCCTTCACGCACGACATCCGCAACGCGGGCGTTGCCTTCGATACGCCTCCAGCATCGGGCGGCCCGTCCACCGCGCGCTGCTACATCATGGTGACGCCAGACGGCGAGCGCACGATGAATACGTTTCTCGGCGCGGCGCAGAATTTAACGCCCGCCGACATCTCCGACGATCTGATTTCTTCCTCGGCCGTGACCTATCTCGAAGGCTATCTGTGGGACCCGCCGCAGGCGAAGGACGCCTTCCGCAAGGCGGCGAAAATCGCGCATGCGGCCAAGCGCAAGGTTGCGCTCACGCTGTCCGATGCGTTTTGCGTCGACCGCTACCGCGCTGAATTCGTCGAACTCATCCGCGGCCGCACAGTGGACATCGTGTTCGCCAACGAGCGCGAACTGCACAGTCTTTACGAGACCGCGGACTTCGACACCGCCGTGGCGGCGCTGCGCAAGGACGCGCAGCTTGCCGTCGTCACCCGCAGCGAAAAAGGCTGCGTCGTCATCACCCGCGACGAAACGCTGGCCGTGCCGGCGGCGCCGATCGACCGCGTGGTGGACGCCACCGGCGCCGGCGATCTGTTCGCCGCCGGGTTCCTGGTCGGCCATTCGCGCGGGCTCGACAATCGTACGGCTGCTCGACTCGGCGCGCTGTCGGCGGCGGAAGTGATCCAGCATCTCGGCGCGCGTCCGCAAACGCCGCTGAAAGCGCTGGCCGAAACGAACGGCATCAAGCTCTAAGCGATTTTCGAAAATCTGTTTTGGCTGGCGGGGGAGAAAACCGCCGGGGCGTGAGACGCTGAGGTTTTTCACCTCGCATCTCACGCATTCCGGTGCCTGTCCTGAAAATGGCGAGGACAGGCTGCAAGGTCCCCTAAGACCCTTCAAATAACCCGCTCCGCCGCTCCCGGAAAGCAATTGGTAACGGGTTGGTAACCAAACTTGGTTACCGCTCATAAACCCAATTCCCGAGGGCCGTGCCATGTCCGAGCGCAAAGACGAAGCGAACAGCGAGAAAGCGGCGGGCGATTCCGCCGCGCCTTCGAGCAGGAATCAAATCGTCACGATCGAGTCGCCGCCGCTTGCGCCGGAAATCGATCGCGTGAAGACCGAGAGCGCGAAGACGGAAATGTTCACGCCGCTTCCCGACATCGACATCATCGACGAGAAGAGAGTTTCCAACAGCGCCATCGTCCGCCGTCTGCGCCGTCATGCGCCGCTCGCCGCCGCCATCGTGCTGGCCGTGGGCGTCGGCGCGGTTGCTGGCGCCTACGCGACCGGCGGGTTTGCTCCCGCGCCGGTCAAGCAGCCAACCGCCAATATCGCCGAGAGCCAGACGCTGCAGAAAACCATCGCGCGCCTCAACGGCGAAGTCGCTACGTTGAAATCGAATATCGAAAGCGCCAGGCGCGAGGCCAGCAGCCAGATCGCCAAGATCACCGACCGCTTCGAGCGCAATGCGCCATCGGCCGGCGACATCACCGCCTCGATCACGCCGCCGGCGCGGCCAGCGCCCGTCCCGCCGAACGAATTGACGAAATCTCCGCCCATCGTGCCGGGCTGGTTCGTGCGTAACGGCGGCAATGGCGTCGTGCTGGTCGAAGGCGGCGGGGAAACCTACGAGGTCGTTCCCGGCGCGCCGCTGCCCGGTCTCGGCCGCGTCGAAGCGATCAGGCGCGAGGGCGGGCGCTGGATCGTCGTCACGCCGAAGGGCATCATCACCTCAATGCGCGGCCCGCAGCCTTATTGATTTAACGCGCGGCCATCACGCAGCTTCCGGCGGCGCCACTCGGCGCCGCTTTTCTTTTGAGTGTCCTGTTGCCGCAGCCCAGTGGCGAGCCGCGTCAAACCGTGCCAGATTTGCTGCAAGCGATCCGGCGCGGGAGGCGGCATGGCGAGGCCCGGTAGTTTTTCCAAAGTTGCAAGCGCTGTCGTTTTTTCCGGCGCGATGCTGCTTGGCAATGCTGCGCTCGCACAGCGTGTTGCTCCGCCCGCGAAACCGGAAATGGCGGAAAGCTGCCCAGGCCTTGTTGCCTCGCGCGGACCGCGCGTCATACCTGCTGCGTTCAGGCTTGCCGCGCTCAATGCCGATCAGACGCGCATCACCTATGTCGGGCATTCGACGTTCCTGATCGAGAGCCCGAAGCTGGTTCGCATCGCCACCGACTACAACGACTATGTGCGGCCTTCCATCGTGCCGGACATCGCCACGATGAACCACGCGCACTCGACGCATTACACCGACCGGCCCGATCCCGGCATCAAGCACGTGCTGCGCGGCTGGGCCGGCGACGAAAAGCCGGCGCGCATCGATCTGCAATTCCAGGACGTTCGCATCCGCAACGTGCCGACCAACATCCGGGATTTTTCCGGCGGCACCGAGCGGCACGGCAATTCGATTTTCATCTATGAAATCGCAAATCTGTGCATCGCGCATCTCGGCCATCTGCATCACACGCTCACGCAGGCGCAGCTCAACGAGATCGGCCGCGTCGATGTCGTGCTGGTGCCGGTGGATGGCAGCTACACGCTCGATCTTGAAGGCATGGTCGAGGTGCTGCGCGGACTGAAAGCTCCGCTGATGATCCCGATGCATTATTTCAGCGCCTATACGCTCGAGCGTTTTCTGACGCGGCTCGGTCGGGACTGGGACATCGAAACCGCCGAAGTCCCCTCGGTGGTGGTCTCGAAAACCACGCTGCCGGCGAAGCCGAAGGTCCTGGTGCTGCCGGGGCATTGAACCTTTCGGCCGCCAAGGGCGACCAAGGTCATGAGTGCGAATACAGAATCTGTGGATAGACCGGGAACTAACCACCATCTGTGGCGTTTCATCCGCGCCGGTTGGGGTAATCACCGGATTGTCATTCATCTGACGGCGGATTTTCCGCACAACAATCGCGGATGGTGGAAGAAGGCAGGCAGATGGTGAGATCCTGGAGCAGCTGGAAGAATTTCCCCAACGCGCAAAGCGGCGGGCATATCGAGGCGCCAATCGGTCCCGGCGTATATGAGGTCCGTCACACCACGACAGGACAGTTGGTCGCCTTCGGCCATTCGGCCAACGTCGCCAATTCCATTTCCGATCTGAAGTTCGATAAACAAGCGGGCTCATGGACGCGGCTTTTCCGCCGCAGCATCCCGTCGCCGCGCGAGAGCGAGATGGAATACCGCACCTACGCCGCGGCCAGCCAGGCGGAAGCCAAAGCCGCCGTGCAGCGGCTGCGCGGGCTTCGCCAGAACTACTGGCGCCAGCGCACGGTGCATGACTGGATCGGCGGCACGCCCGCGTAATCCCAACCATCGTTTGCCGTTGAAAAATGTGGCGCCGGAAGGCGCCACAGGCATTTTTGGCGCCCGATTCGCAGCTTTTGGCGCGTGGCGGTTCTCGCCGCAATCGGATAAATTCGCCTGCGATCCCGCCGCGACAAGGCGAGTGCCGCAAAGGAACAGTGAGCGCCCATGTTGAGTCAGGAGCAGAACGACTTCATCACCCGCATCGGCCTAGGAACGCCCGCGGGCGCATTGCTGCGGCGCTACTGGCAGCCGGCCGCGCTGGTGGACGAGCTTCCCTCCAACCGGCCGATCAAGCCGGTGCGCCTCATGGGCGAGGACCTCGTGCTGTTCAAGGATGGCGAGGGGCGCTACGGCCTGATCGGCCGCCGCTGTCCGCATCGCGGGACGGATTTGGCGTATGGGCGCCTCGAAGACGGCGGCCTGCGTTGCGCCTTCCACGGCTGGCTGTTCGATGTCGGCGGAAAATGTTTGCAGACGCCGGCGGAGCCTGAGGGGAGCAACCTCTGCGCCAACATCCAGCAGAAGTCTTATCCGGTGGTGGCGCGCAGCGGAATTTTGTTCGCCTACATGGGTCCCGGCGAGCCGCCGGAATTTCCGCACTTCGACTGCTTCGTCGCGCCCGGCACGCACACCTTCGCCTTCAAGGGCATGATCGAGTGCAACTGGCTGCAGTCGCTCGAAGTCGGCATCGATCCGGTGCACACCTCGTTCCTGCATCGCTTTTTCCACGACGAGGATCCGAGCGAAGGTTACGGAAAACTTTTCCGCGACAAGTCGGTCGACTCCGACATGCCGATGACAAAGATCATGCGCGAGCACGCGCAGCCGCGCATCGAGGTCGAGCAGACCGATTACGGCATGCGCGTCATCACGCTGCGCGAGATCAGCGACAAGAACACCCACGTGCGCGTGACGAACTTGATGTTTCCGAACGCCTTCATCATCCCGATGAGCCGCGAGATGACGATTACGCAGTGGCACGTGCCGGTCGACGACACTAAGCACTACTGGTACGCGATTTTCACCAGCTTCGGCGCGCCGGTCGACAAGGACGAAATGCGGCGTCAGCGGCTGCAGCTTTACGAACTGCCCGACTACGTGCCGCGCAAGAACAAGAGCAACAATTACGGCTTCGATCCGCACGAGCAGGAACACGAGACCTATACCGGCATGGGCGCCGACATCAACGTGCACGACCAGTGGGCGTGCGAGTCGATGGGCGCCATCCAGGACCGCACGCAGGAGCATCTCGGCCAGTCCGACAAGGCGATCAACGTCTACCGCCGCATGTTGCGGCAGGCGATCGAGCAGACGAAATCCGGCGAGCGACCGCTGATGGTGCTGGATACGAAATCCGCCCCGAAGCTCACCGGACCCGCGGCAATCGATGGCATCGGCCCGACGCAGGACTGGCAGGGCTACTGGAAGAAGACCGACGAGAACAAGCGCAAGGCCGCCGCCTGGGCGAACGGACACTGAGTTTCATCCTTGGCCACCCGTAAAGCCGCCAGCTTCGTCGAGCGCCACGGATTGTGGAGCGCCGTGCAGGCGAAGGCGGCGGACGCCCTTGTCAAGGCGATCCGGAAAAACAAACTCGAAGTCGTGCGATTTTCGTTTGCTGATCAGCACGGCGTGCTGCGCGGCAAGACATTATTGGCCGGCGACGCGATAGCCGCCCTTCGTTCAGGCGTGAGCATGACGACGACGCTGCTGGTGAAGGACACCGCGCACAAGAGCGTGTTCCCGGTTTTCACCGCCGGCGGCGGCTTCGGCATGCCGGAGATGGAGGGCGGCGCGGACTTCGTGATGGTCGCCGACCCCGCGACGTTCCGCGTGCTGCCCTGGGCGGACAAAACCGGCTGGGTGCTGTGCGATATTTATTTCAGCAACGGCAAGCCTGTGCCGTTTTCAACGCGCGCGTTGTTGCGTGAAGCCTGCGCGCGGCTCGGGCAGGCCGGTTACGATTTTCTCGCGGGCCTGGAAGTCGAGTTTCATCTGTTCAAGATCGAAAACCCGCGCCTTGCGCCTGCCGATGCGACATGGCCGCCGGTTGCGCCGGAAGTGAGCTTGATCAGCCAAGGCTATCAATATCTCACCGAGACGCGCTTCGACCTGATCGATCCGGTTCTGGAAATCTTGCGCAAGGGCATTGTCGCGCTTGGGCTGCCGCTGCGCTCGCTTGAAGTCGAACTCGGCCCCAGCCAGTGCGAATTCACCTTCCGCCCGGAAGGCGCGCTCGACGCGGCGGACACGATGATCTTGTTCCGCGCGGCGGTGAAACAGATCGCGCGGCGCCACGGCTATCTTGCAAGCTTCATGTGCCGCCCCGCTTTGCCGAACGTGATGTCGAGCGGCTGGCATCTGCATCAGTCGCTGATCGCGCGGAAGACGAAACAGAATGCCTTCGTCTCCACCGGCAAGGACGTGCTCTCTCCCCTGGGACAAAGTTATCTTGGCGGCTTGCTGGCGCATGCGCGCGCGGCGGCGGCGTTCACCACGCCGACGGTCAACGGCTACAAGCGCTACCGTCCCTATTCGCTGGCGCCCGACCGCGCGATCTGGGCGCGCGACAATCGCGGCGTGATGATGCGGATGATGGGCCAGCCGGGAGATTCCGCGACGCATCTGGAAAACCGCGTCGGCGAACCGGCCGCCAATCCTTATCTCTACATCGCATCGCAGATTTATTCAGGAATGGACGGCATCGCGCGCAGGCTCGATCCGGGGCCGTCCGCGGACACGCCTTACGAGGCAAAGGCCGAGATGTTGCCGAAAAACTTGAGCGAGGCGCTGGAAGCCTTGCGCGCGGATGAATGTTTCCGCGCCGGTTTCGGCAAGGGCTTCATCGACTATTACGCGCGCATCAAGGAGGCCGAGGCCGCGCGCTTCCGCAAGGAGGCCCCCGACCAGCCGGAGGCGACCGACTGGGAGCAGCGGGAATATTTCGATTTGTTTTAAGCCACGGCAGGGAACCCACGGCGCGCCAAATCATTGAATCGGCGAACCTTCGCAAAGGAGCGCCGCCATGCTTCGCTGGGCTTTTATTTTTCTGATTATCGCGCTGATCGCCGGCGCGTTCGGCTTTTATGACGTCGAAGCCGCTTCCGCGGGCATCGCGCAAATCCTGTTCACGATCTTCCTGGTGCTGTTTCTCGGCGCGCTGGTCATCGGCCTTGCCATTGGCGGCAGGCTGACATCCTGACGCAAGATGGCGGCAACCGATTGGGAGCAATGGGAATATTTTGATCCGCAATGATCTTGCTCAAATGTTCTGCAACATCATTGATCTGTGAATTGAAGCTGGCGTTCCCCCTGCGTTCCCCTGCGGCCATGACCCGCTTGTGTAAGATTTTGTTCGCATTGGTCTCCGCCTGCACGTTGCCGTTCATGTTGTGATTATTTTACGGGGAGAATGAATATGCGTCGCGTCACATCAGTGCTTCTGCTCGCCCCTTTTCTTCTTCTGATAGCTTTGCTCGCGCCAAGCCCGGCCGCCGCCGGCGACTATTCCTATGACGGCGGCTATTACCGCAGCGGCTACAACAACGGCAGCAGCTCATGCTGCTACCGGCGCGTGGTGCGATACGAGCGCGTCAATAACGACGGCGATTACGCTCCGCGCCGTTCTTATTACGACCGGCCCTATCGCTACACCTCGAGCTATTACGACTCGCCGCGCCGCTACGATGGCGATTCATACAGCTACAGGTCGAGCTCCTACGAAACGCCGCGCCGCTATTACGGCGACAACTACACCAACAGTTATGCGTCTTCCTGCTATCGCCAGCGGGTCAAGGTTTACGACCAGTGGGGCGGCTGGGTCTGGGGCCAATCGCAGAATTGCTACTGAGCGCCGCGTCTAGCGGCTGAAACGATAAACGCCGCGCATTTTGGCGCGGCGTTGGGATCGTCGCCGTTTTCGCGTTGGCTTAGACGTCGACGCTCGCGTTGAGCGCGTTGTCCTGGATGAAGTCGCGGCGCGGCTCGACCAGTTCGCCCATCAGCTTGGTGAAGATGTCGTCGGCCTCGTCGACTTCCTTGATCTTCACCTGGAGGAGCGAGCGCACGTTCGTGTCGAGCGTGGTCTCCCACAGCTGATTGGGGTTCATCTCGCCGAGACCTTTGTAGCGTTGCAGCGAAATGCCCTTGCGGCCGGCGCCGGTGAGCGCTTCGAACAGATCGACCGGCCCGTGGATCGCGACCTCTTCGTCTTTCCGCCGCAGCATCGCCGGCGGCGTCGGGCGCGGATAGGTGATCTGCAGGGAGGGCGCATACTCGTCGAGCTTGCGCGCGTCGGCGGAGGCCAGCAGCGCCTGATCGATGATGGCGGCTTCCTTCACGCCACGAATGGTGCGCTCGAACATAAAGCCCGCGTCAGTGAAGCTGCCCGCCCAGCCGCGCTCGGTCTCGTCGGTGAGCGCGTCGAGCCGCTTGGCGATGTAATCGGCCGCCGCCTTCGCGTTCTTCGGGTCGCTGGCGATATCGGGGCGCAGCACGCCGGCGATCGAGGCCTGCTCGATCACCTTGCGGCTGTAGCGGCTGTGCAGGCCGCTCAGGATATTGCGGATCGCGCGCGCTTCCTCCACCAGCTTGTGCAGGTCGTTGCCGGCAAGCTCCTCGCCGTTGGAGAGCCGCAGCACGGCTTCCTCGATGCCGGTGGCGATGAGGTAATCTTCCAGCGCGCGCTCGTCTTTGAGATATTGCTCGGACTTGCCGCGCGAAATTTTATACAGCGGCGGCTGCGCGATATAGAGATGCCCGCGCTCGATCAGCGCCGGCATCTGCCGGAAGAAGAACGTCAGCAGCAGCGTGCGGATGTGGGAGCCGTCGACGTCGGCGTCCGTCATGATGATGATCTTGTGGTAGCGCAGCTTGTCGGGGTTGAATTCCTCGCGCCCGATGCCGGTGCCGAGCGCGGTGATCAGCGTGCCGATCTCCTGGCTGCCCAGCATCTTGTCGAAGCGCGCGCGCTCGACGTTGAGGATTTTGCCACGCAGCGGCAGCACGGCCTGGAATTCGCGGTTGCGGCCCTGCTTGGCGGAGCCGCCTGCGGAATCGCCCTCGACGATGAACAGTTCGGACTTCGCCGGATCGCGCTCCTGGCAGTCCGCGAGCTTGCCGGGCAACGAAGAGATATCGAGCGCGCCCTTGCGGCGGGTTAGTTCGCGCGCCTTGCGGGCGGCTTCGCGCGCGGCGGCGGCTTCCACCACCTTGCCGACGATCGCTTTCGCCTCGGCGGGATGTATCTCGAACCAGTCCTGCAGCGCCTGATTGAGCACGTTCTCGACGACAGGCCGCACTTCCGAGGACACCAGCTTGTCTTTTGTCTGCGAGGAAAATTTCGGGTCCGGCACTTTGCACGAGAGCACGGCGGTCAGGCCTTCGCGGCAGTCGTCGCCGGTGAGCGCGACTTTCTCCTTGCGCGAGGTTCCCTGCTTCTCGGCGTAGCCGGTGATCTGGCGCGTTAGCGCGCCGCGGAAACCGGCGAGATGCGTGCCGCCGTCGCGTTGCGGAATGTTGTTGGTGAAGCACAATACCGATTCATGATAGCCGTCGTTCCACCACAGCGCGGCTTCCACGATGATGCCTTCGCGCTCGGACTTGACCATGATCGGCGCCGGAATGAGCGGGGTCTTGTTGCGGTCGAGATATTTCACGAACGCCTCGACGCCGCCCTCGTAGCGCATCTCCTCGCGCTTCTCGACCGCGTGGCGCATGTCGGAGAGCACGATCAGCACGCCGGAATTCAGGAATGCCAGTTCGCGCAGGCGATGCTCGAGCGTGGCGAAATCGTATTCCAGCATGGTGAAGGTCTTCGGGCTGGCGAGGAAGGTAACCTCGGTGCCTTGCGCTTCCTCGACCTTGCGGACGACTTTCAGCGGCTTCACCGCCACGCCGTCGCGGAACTCCATGAAGTGTTCTTTGCCGTCGCGCCAGATCGTGAGCTTGAGCCAGCTCGAGAGCGCGTTGACGACGGAGACGCCGACGCCGTGCAGGCCGCCGGAGACCTTGTAGGAATTCTGGTCGAATTTTCCGCCCGCGTGCAGCTGGGTCATGATGACCTCGGCCGCCGAGACGCCTTCGCCTTTATGGATGTCGGTCGGAATGCCGCGGCCGTTGTCGACAACGGTGACCGAGCCGTCGGGATTGAGCGTGACCGTCACGCAGTCGGCATGGCCCGCCAGCGCCTCGTCGATGGCGTTATCGACGACCTCGTAGACCATGTGGTGCAGGCCGGAGCCGTCATCGGTGTCGCCGATATACATGCCCGGCCGCTTGCGGACGGCGTCGAGCCCCTTGAGAACCTTGATCGATTCCGCGCCATAGTCTGCGGATGCCTGCGACTGCTTTTTGGCGCGTTCGGCCATGCGGAAACCTTCGAATCGCTGTGCGAAAATGCGGCGTGACCGCGATTTGGTGTGACACGAATAATGCGTGTCGTACAGTCCAAAGTGACTGCGCTTAATATATTGATTTGGAAGCGGTTTTTAAGGTCTGACGGGGTTAAAAATTGGTCAGACTTTGGCCCCCGGCAAAGCCGAAATCGGCGCCGAATCAGGTGCCGTTACGGACGAGATTCCACCCGCGCAGCGATAAACTTTTTGTCGTGGCGCGCGGCGGGTTTTTGCTCTCCGGTTCGGCGCCCGGCTGCGCGTCCGGATTTTTCGCCGGCAGCATCATGTTGCGCAATCCGGGTTCGTAATCCGGGATCGGCTCGGCAAAACCGGAGAGCGCCACGGTCCAGAGTTCCACCTTGTCGATGTCGGCGCGCAGGCGATCGATCGCGTGGCGCAACTCGCGCACGATCTTCTCCGCCATCGGATCATCAAACATTGCCCCTGCTCCCGCGCCATTGGCTCAGGCTGTTGTTGTTTTGCTCCGGCACCTGCCGGGGCTTAATGAGTAAAGGCGGCATCGCGGGCGATGGTTCCCGCATGGCCGGCCTCAATTAGACAAAACGATGGAACTCAGCTGCGCCGGGCGATCGTTCCGGGGCTCACTTCGAACACCTGCGCGCGCGCGGCGATGTCGCCGAAGGCTGCGGGGTCGGCCCCGGTCATCCAGACCTGCGCGCCCAGATTGCTGAGCGCGTCATAGAGCGCCGCGCGCCGGACGGGGTCGAGATGCGCGACGACTTCATCGAGCAGGAGCACGGGCGCATAGCCGGTCATCTCGGCGATCAGTCCCGCGTGCGCGAGGATGAGGCGGATGAGCAGCGCCTTTTGCTCGCCGGTGGAGGCATCGCCGGCCGGAATGCCCTTGGTTGCGTGCACGACGTTGAGGTCCGAGAGATGCGGCCCGTCGAGCGTGCGTCCAGCCGCCGCGTCTCGCGCGCGATTCTCGCGCAGCACGGTGCGGTATCTGTCTTCCACCTCGACGGCGGCGTGATCGGGCAGCAATTTCTCCATCCAGCCTTGCAGCGAAATTTCAGCGAGTGGAAATGGCGCGTTGGCATGCCTGGCTTTTTCCAGCGCGCCTTGCAGGCGGCGCACGGTCTCAGAACGCAAAGCCGCGACCGCGACGGCAAGCTCCGCCGTTTCATGTTCGATGGCGTCGAGCCAATGCTGGTCCGGTTGCGGCGTTTCCAGCAGGCGATTGCGCGAGCGCAGCGCGCGCTCCAGTGCATTAACGCGGCTGGAATGCTCGGCATCGACCGCGAGGACCAGCCGGTCGAGAAAGCGCCGCCGCTCGGACGCCGGCCCGTTGAACAAAGTGTCCATCGCCGGGACCATCCAGACGACGCGCAGGTGATCTGCGAAGGCCGTCGCCGAGCCGACGCTTTCGCGGTCGATCCGGCATTTGCGCGTCGAGGCCGCGCTCTCGCCCGCTGGCGGTTCGATGCCGGTGCCCAACGTCGCAAGGCCCATCATGCCCTCGACCTCGGCGGAGACCGCCCACGCGCCGTCGCCTTCCGCGAAGGCGGCTTCTTCCACCGTCGCGCGGCGCAAGCCCCGTCCGGGCGCGAGATAGGAGATCGATTCAATGAGATTGGTTTTGCCGGCGCCGTTCGGCCCGGTCAGCACAACGGGGCCGGGCTCAGGCACGTCGATCTGCGCCGCGTGGTAGCTGCGGAAATTCGTGAGCGTTAAACGGAGAATGCGGGCGGCGGACATGGCGTTGCTCTCAAGATGAGGCCGAGCAACGATAAATGCTACACCCGCATCGGCATCAGCACGTAGAGCGCGCCCTTGGCGTTCTTGTCCTGGATCAGCGTCGGCGAGCCGGGATCGGCGAGCTTGAGCACCGCGACCTCGCCTTCGATCTGCGCGGCGATGTCGAGCAGGTAGCGCGAATTAAAACCGATATCGATCGGCTCGGCGGCGTATTCGACCTCGATCTCTTCCGTCGCGCTGCCCGAATCCGGATTTGTCACCGACAACACCAGCCGCCCGCCGGCGATGGCGAGTTTTACCGCGCGCCCGCGCTCGCTCGACACCGTGGAGACGCGATCGACCGCCGCCTCGAAGTCCTTCTTGTCGACGACGAGTTCCTTGTCGTTGTTGGCCGGAATGACGCGGCCGTAATCCGGGAACGTTCCGTCGATCAGTTTTGACGTGAGCACGACGTTGCCGATGGTGAAGCGGATTTTCCCCGCCGAGAGTTCGATGGCGACTTCGCCGGCGTTGTCCTCGATCAGGCGCTGCACTTCGCCCACGGTCTTGCGCGGCACGATGATGCCCGGCATGCCTGCGGCGCCTTGCGGCAGCGGCAGTTCGACCTGCGCGAGGCGATGGCCGTCGGTGGCGACGGCGCGCAAGGTGGCGGCCTTCGCGGCGCCCGCGGCGTGCAGATAGATGCCGTTGAGGTAATAGCGCGTCTCTTCGGTCGAGATTGCGAACTGCGTCTTGTCGATCAGCCGCTTGAGGTCGGCGGCCTCTAGCTTGAACGAATGCGTCATCTCGCCGGCGGCCAAATCCGGGAAATCGCTTTCGGGGAGCGTCTGCAAGGTGAAGCGCGAGCGCCCGGCGCGGATCGAGAGCACCGCGCGGTCATCGGACGCTTCGATGACAATCTGCGAGCCTTCGGGCAGCTTGCGAACGATCTCGTAGAACATGTGCGCGGGCACGGTGGTGGAGCCGCCGGGCGAGACTTCCGCAGCGATCGTTTCGATCACCTCAAGGTCCAGATCGGTCGCCTTGAAGCTGAGCTTCGAGCGCTCGGCCTTGATGAGGACGTTGGCGAGGATCGGAATCGTGTTGCGGCGCTCGACCACGCGATGCACGTGGCCCAGGGATTTCAGCAGTTCGGCGCGCTCAACGGTGACTTTCATCGCACGACCCGCTTTAGCGCCGGCGCAAAATTAAACAAGCGCGCGGCCGCCACAAGCCGGCCGCCGATGCGGCCGGGAACAGAAAGTGACGTGCCGGGCGCGATTGCGCAAGAGCGCGGATGTTTGCAGGCATATATATCAGTCCTGCAGCTGGCGTTTGAGGATCTCGATTTCCTCGGCCAGCACGTTGTCGTTGCCGACGAGGCCCTCGATCTTGCGTACCGCGTGCAGCACCGTGGTGTGGTCGCGCCCGCCGAACCTGCGTCCGATCTCGGGCAGCGAGCGCAGCGTGAGCGTCTTGGCGAGATACATCGCCACCTGACGAGGGCGCACGACGTTGGCGGTGCGCCGCGAGGACAATAAATCCGAACGGCTGACGTTGTATTGCCGTGCGACGACGCGCTGGATGTCCTCGATCTTGACGCGTTTGGGCTCCTGCGGGCGAATGAGGTCGCGCACTTCGCGCTCGGCCATTTCCAGCGTCACCGGATGACCGGTCAGCTTGTTATGCGCGAGCAGGCGGTTGAGCGCGCCTTCGAGATCGCGGCCGTTATGCGTGACGGTCTTGGCGATATACGTGAGCACGGGCAGCGGCACGTCGAAGCCGGGATGATGCGCCCTTGCCGCCATCACGCGCGATTTCAGGATTTCGAAACGCAGCTCTTCGCCGAGCGAACCCATCTCCACGACAAGGCCACCGGCGAGCCGCGAGCGCACGCGATCGTCGAGGCTTTCCAGATCGGACGGCGGGCGGTCGGATGCGATGACGACCTGGCGGCCGGCATCGATGAGCGCATTGAGCGTGTGGCAGAACTCGGCTTGCGTCGACTTGCCTTGCAGGAATTGCAGATCGTCTATCACCAGCACGCCGATGCCGCGCAACGCTTCCTTGAACGCCAGCGCAGTCTGCGTGCGCAGCGCCGAAACGAAGCCGTACATGAATTTCTCGGCAGTGAGATAGAGCACCTTGCGCTCGCCGACCGCGTTACCGGCCCAGGTGGTCGCCTGCAGCAAATGCGTCTTGCCGAGGCCGACGCCGGCGTGGATGTAGAGCGGATTGAACATCACCGGATCGCCGCGCTTGGCCGCGACCACTTGCTTGGCCGCCGCATGCGCCAGCGTGTTGGAGCGGCCGACGACGAAGCTCTCGAAGGTGAGGCGCGGATCGAGCGGCGAGCCGCCGAGCGCTTCATGCCCGCCGGCATCGCCGATCAGCATGTTGCGGGAATCGCCGTTGCCAAGCCGCGCGGCGTTGCCGTCGCGATGATCGGCAAGATCGGGAGCCTTCGGCTTGACCACCGCCGTGCGCAGCACCGCGGAGCGCACCGTAAGCTCGACGCGGAGGATCTTCGGTTCTTCAGCCTGCCAGCAGGCGAGAACCTTCTCGGCGTAATGCGATTGAATCCAGCTTTTCAGGAAACGGGTGGGAACCGAAAGACGGACGGTGTCGTCCTCGATCGCTTCCAGGTCCATGCGCGCGAACCAGCTCGAATAGACGTCGTCGCCGACCTCAGCGCGCAGGCGCCCTTTTACCCGTGACCAGCGGTCCTGATCAGTGCTTGCCATTTTCTTGTCTCTTATTCCGGGTCGTTGGTTGTTGTGGACTTTGGTTTCTTAGCGGCGCGATCCGCGAAGATCGCCAACTCGCCGCTACTTACGGACGCAACATCTCTGGCTACTTCACTCGTTAGGTAACTGGAGCAAGAACAATGCCGGTAGGGGAGGATCGATATCCGCTGAAGGTTGGAAGCTTGAGCGGCCGCTGGCATCGAGAAGGGTCGAGACGTTACGCCTCAGCCGCGCGGCGGCGGCTTAGCCCCCTGAACACCCATTCTGAACTTTGATGCGAGATAACAGACGACGTCCGGTTGGCGACTTTGGGCGATTGACCCAGATGCAGCTGCGGCTTGCGCCGGCAGGTTGTCCGCTCTCGTCATAATTCTCCCCCGATCCATTGCGGGCGTCGCGCCCGATGGCATTTTATTTTTTACTGTCAGAAGCCGGATGAGGCAGACGGCACCGCCGGACCTAAAACGCCAACCCTTGCGAACTCGACACCGCTCAACTCAAGGTCAGACACGAAACCTTCGATCGACGATGCGCTGACCTCAAGACGACGCGGAACCAAGGACATTCAGGCAAACGTTCCCCGCCTCACCCACATTGATGAGCTGCTCAAGACCTTTTACTGGAAGCCCCCGGAAAACCGGACGAGATTTAAAAATACACAAGCGCCCTAGGGCCGCAATGACTTTCGCGCTTGCGCGCCGCTGCCGTTGTTGCACGAACGAGTGCGGCAGCTTGCGGCAAGTTCGAGGAAAATTTTACAAGGCGTTGAATCCGTGCGTGGATTTTCCGTTGACAGGATTTTTATTGCGTACACGCCGCCGTGAAAATCTTTCCGATCCGCGCACCCTACGAAAGTGCCGGTAATATATGGATTCTCAGGTCCTCGCGTCCGCTATCCTGTTAAGTCGTTACTGCCGCGAATTTTTTTTTGATCAGATGCACAGGGTAACCCTCGCTACGGGGCGCGAGCGTGCAGCCGCTTGCGACAATGACAAATTTTTCTGACGATGTCGTGACGGTTTTGCAACAAGAGTGTCTTCCGGTGCGTCGAGCGTGACGAAATCGCGGCACGCGCCGTCATTTTTTTATGCAGTGCCGCATTTGGACGCAAATCGACATGAAAAAGCCCGGCGCGATGGCCGGGCTGGCAGCTTCGATGCGCGGAACTCAATCGAAATTACTTGCCGAGCTTGGCAATCCGGTGCGTGAGGCGCGAAACTTTGCGGCTGGCGTTATTACGGTGCATCACGCCGTACTGCGCCGAGCGCATGATGACGGGTTCCGCTTCCTTCATCGCCGCCAAAGCCTTGTTGCGGTCGCCGCCGGCGATCGCTTCCTCGACCTTGCGCACATAAGTATGCAAGCGCGCGCGACGCGCCTTGTTGACTTCGGTCTTGCGCGCGATCTTGCGCGTCGCCTTTTTGGCTGAACTGGTAGTAGCCATGAGCCTCTCGTTCGCGGCAATGCGGAGGGGAAGCTAAATCCCCGCCTGACATTCGATCAATGAAAGAAGTGCGGCTTATAGAGAGGCCATAAGCAACCGTCAACGCTTACGCTTTGGTCAAAAGCCGTCCTTAAGCCACGCGCTTGGAGCGTACCGCGTCGTGACCGGCGTTAACCGCGGCGCGGTCGGCGGCTGAAAACGCGGCGAGCGGGGGTTTTACCCTCGCCAGTGCCGGATCGCCGTGGATATGGGCGAGCAGCGACTTCACCCCGCTGACCAGCGGTTTGCCGTCGAACAGCTTGCGGATGGTAACGGCGGCGTCGAGAGCCGCCGTATCGCCGCTGCGCCAGGCCTGCGCGCACAGATCGGCGTTGAGATTGGCGGTGGCCGAGATGCAGCCGGCGAAAGCGCCGCCTTTGGCTTCAATCAGCGCGGCTTCGGTCGAGGGGAACACGTCGAAGTCCTTCGAGATGGCGGCGGCCGAACGGGCATAGGCCATGTCGCCGGAGGAATCTTTCAAGCCGACGATGCGTTTGCCGTAGGTCTCCAGCAGGCGGCGGATCAGCGCCACGTGCCAGGGCAAGCCCGACATCGCCGGGAAATGATAGAGATAAATCGGGATCGGGCGTTGCGCGGTCGCTTCGACCAGTGCGCCGATATACGCGGCCATCCCGTCATCCGGTACACCTTTATAATAGAATGGCGGCAGCACCAGAGCGCCGGCAAATCCCAACTCGGCGGCGTGTTTGGTCAGAGCAATCGCATCGGCGACCGCGGCAGCGCCGGTGCCGACCATCAGGCGGTCGAGGGGCAGCCCCGCCGCCTTGTAGGCGCTCATCACTGCTTTCCGCTCGTCGAGCGAGAACGATGTCGCTTCGCCGGTGGTGCCGAGCACGTTGAGGCCGTCGCAGCCGTTGTCGAGTAAATAGCGCGCCAGCTTTGCGCCGCGCGCAACATCGGGCGCGCCCTTCTCGTCGACAGGCGTTGCGATGGCGGCGATGACGCCGGAAAGTTTCTTGCTCACATTATCTCTCCCGGTAATGAGCTATCCGCTCACATTATAAGCCGACAGCGCCGCCATGTTGACCAGCTGCGCGTCCTTGGCGCCGAGCTGCACGATCTGCACCGGCCGGTCGAGCCCGACCAGCAGCGGACCGATCACGGTCGCGCCGCCGAGCTCCTGCAACATTTTGGTCGAGATAGAAGCCGAGTGGAACGCCGGCATCACCAGCACGTTGGCGGGGCCGGACAGCCGGTTGAACGGATAGGAAGTGGCGAGCGAGGGATTGAGCGCGACGTCGGCGGCCATTTCGCCTTCGTATTCGAAATCGACCCGCTTGCTGTCGAGAATCTTCACCGCCTCGATCACATGCGCCGAGCGCTCGCCCGGCGGATGGCCGAAGGTCGAGAACGCCAGCATCGCGAGCCGCGGCTCGTAGCCAAAACGGCGCGCAACGCCGGCAGCTTCAATCGCGATGTCGGCGAGTTCCGCCGCCTTCGGCATTTCGGTCACCGCAGTATCGGCGACCAGCACCGTGCGCCCGCGCGCGATCACGAGCGAGATGCCGATCACGCGGTGTCCGGGTTTGGGATCGATCACGCGCCGAACGTCTTCGAGCGCGATGGAGAAATTACGAGTGACGCCGGTCACCATCGCGTCGGCATCGCCAAGCGCGACCATGCAGGCGGCAAAATGGTTGCGGTCCTGATTTACGAGGCGCTGCACGTCGCGGATGAGATAGCCGCGCCGCTGCAGCCGCTCGTAGAGGTAGTTGGTGTAGATGGCGTTGCGGGTGGAAAGCCGCGCGTTGACGATCTCGATGCCGTCGCCGAGTTCGAT
>CAMDSH010000031.1 GCA_945907045.1 Rhizobium sp. Q54
CAGCCGCGGTAACGATGATGCGGTCGAACGGCGCATGTTCCGGCACGCCTTCAAAACCGTCGCCGGCAATCACCTCGACATTCTCGATTCCAAGTTTTCGCAGCCGCTCGCGCGCCACATCCGCCAGCGTGCGATAGCGCTCGATGCTGACGACTTCGCGCACCAGCCGCGAGAGGATCGCGGCCTGATAGCCGGAGCCGGTGCCGACTTCGAGCACGCGATGATGCGGGCTCAACTCCAGACGTTCGGTCATGAACGCCACCACATAAGGCTGGCTGATGGTCTGCCCGCACGAAATGGGCAGCGCCTGATCGGCGTAAGCCGTGCCGGTGAATTCATCCTCGACGAATTGCTCGCGCGGTATTTCGGCGAAAGCGCGCAACACCGCCTTGTCGCCGATCCCGCGGCGGCGCAGGTTCAGCATGAACTCCATGCGGATTTCGTCGCGCACGCGCGGATTGCCGGTCACAATTTTCTCCTGGCCGCAATTTTTCTAGCATGTTTCTTCGCGCATCGTATGCGCGTGCCGCAATGCGAAATATCAATCGCAGATGCAAGCGGAACCCAAACATGCCCTTGGGGGTTTACAGGGTGGGCAACTCGCGTATTGCAACTCGTTGCAGCTCGCATATTGCAAGCCGCTTCTTGTAAGCATGCATATTTCAAGCATTTCGCTTGTCAGTATCCAATCAAAATTTGGGAGCCCCTCGCCGGCGTTCTTGCTCATAAGCGGCCAGCCGGCGGCGTGAAATAAATACGCGCAGGTCATCTCGCGGTTTATGATAGATAAGGCCGCAATGAAAACCGCATCGGCAAGTGTTTAATCGGCAAGTGATAAGGCAAGTGTTTAATTGCGTGCGTTGATTTCCAATGACCTGCCTTTTAAGGACTGGGACATGAATACGACGCAAAACGCGGCACGAAAAATTCTCCTCGTCGAGGACGAATATCTCATCCGCATGCTGCTCGAGGACATGCTGTCCGACCTCGGCTACACGGTTGCGGGCGCGGCCAGCACCGTGGCGGAAGCCGTCGAGCTTGCGAAAAAGGAAACCTTCGATCTCGCCATTCTCGACGTTAATCTCGACGGCGAGGAAGTTTATCCGGTGGCGGAGGTTCTCACGGCGCGCAAATTGCCGTTCGTGTTCGTCACCGGCTATGGCGGCTCCGGCTTGCCGGAAAAATATCGCAGCCGCCCGACGCTGCAAAAGCCGTTTCAGATGGAAGATCTCGCCAAGACTCTGGCCGCGACGCTCGCCGGCGAAAAGCCTTAACCAAAAATTTCAGCCAACTTTGTCATGAACGGCTCGTCGGTCAGGTCGAGCCGCAATGGCGTGATCGCAATGCGGTTTTCCGACAGCGCATTCAAATCGGTGCCGTGCGCCGTCCCCACCGATGCGCCGCGCGCAAACGCAATCCAGTAATAAGGATTTCCGCGCCCGTCGTGGCGCGGCTCGATGCGAAGCAATTCCGCGTCGCGTTTTCCCTGCGTCGCGATCGCAATTCCGGCGACCGTATCCGGCGCGCAATCGGGAAAATTGACGTTCACCAGTACATCGCGCGGGATGCCGTTTTTCAGCACGCGGCGAATGATGTCGGGCGCAAAACGCAGCGCGGTGTCCCAATGCGGCTTGTGCCGGTTCGCCGACATGTAAGCCTGCGAGAGCGCGAACGAAGGAATACCGAGCACAGTGCCTTCCATCGCGCCGGCGACGGTACCGGAATAGGTCACGTCCTCGGCGGCGTTGCGCCCGCGATTGACGCCGGAGAGAACGAGATCGGGCGCATCCTTCATCAGGTGGCGCACGCCCATGATGACGCAATCGGTCGGCGTGCCTTTCACCGCGAAGCGGCGCTCGCCGACTTCGCGCAGGCGCAGCGGATCGTTGAGCGAGAGCGAATGCGCGACGCCGGACTGATCGTTTTCCGGTGCGACGATCCACACTTCTGCCGAGAGTTCGCGCGCGATCTTTTCGCAGACTTCGAGGCCCGGCGCGTGGATGCCGTCGTCGTTGGTGACCAGAATGCGCATTACGCTTTGACCAACGCACCGCGCCGTTCCCCTCCCCCATGTGGGGAGGGGTTAGGGGTGGGGGTGGCAGCTGTCGCATGAACTTTCCGCGACCCCTCTCCCCAACCCTCCCCCACAAGGGGGGAGGGAGAAGAAGGGCCTCGCCTCGTAGCAACGTGTTTCATGCCGCCTTCTCGATCTTCTTCATGCCGCCCATGTAAGGCGCGAGCGTTTTCGGCACCTCGATGGAGCCATCGGCCTGCTGGTAGGTTTCCATCACGGCGATGAGCGCGCGGCCGACCGCGACGCCGGAGCCGTTGAGCGTGTGGACGTGGCGCACGCCGTCCTTGGCCCGGTAGCGCGCGTTCATGCGCCGCGCCTGGAATTCGCCGCAGAGCGAGCAGGAGGAAATCTCGCGATACTTGTCCTCTCCCGGCAGCCACACTTCGATGTCGTAGGTTTTCTGCGCGGCGAAACCCATGTCGCCGGTGCACAAAGTCACCACGCGATAATGCAGATCGAGTTTCTGGAGAACTTTTTCAGCCGAGGCGAGCATGCGCTCGTGCTCGGCCAGCGATTGTTCCGGCGTGGTGATGGAAACGAGTTCGACCTTGGTGAACTGGTGCTGGCGGATCATGCCGCGCGTGTCTTTGCCCGCCGCCCCCGCTTCCGCGCGGAAGCATGGCGTGCAGGCGGTCAGCCGAATCGGGAGTTTAGATTCTTCGATGATGGATCCACGAACGAGATTCGTGAGCGGCACTTCGGCGGTTGGGATGAGCCAAAGGCGAGACGGTTGTCCCGTCTCCGTCTCATACAATTCGCGATATTCATCCATGTCATTAGTTATTGCCGTCATAAGACTTTCAACAGCCTCTTCGGCTGTCATTTCTCGTCCAAAAATCTCCCTATGCTTCGCTTGTACAGCTGACATCTTTTCAGGCGCACGCGCCTTTACGCGCTGCATGAGAGCCTCGAAGTTTGCCATCGGAACCTGAAACTGATCATCGATGAACTTCGGCAACTGCGCTGTTCCAAACATCACTCCGTCACGCACCATCAGCGGCGGATTGATTTCGGTGTAGCCATTCTCGCTCGTATGAACATCGAGCATGAATTGCCCGAGTGCGCGCTCCAGCCGCGCGAGATTACCTTTGAGAACGGCAAACCGCGCGCCGGATAGTTTGGCGGCAACTTCGAAATCCATCATTCCGAGCGCTTCGCCCAGATCAAAATGCTGCTTCGGTTTGAAGGCATAACTGCGTTTCGACCCAGATTTATGATGCTCGACATTGCCCTTCTCGTCCGCGCCATCCGGCACGTCGTCAGCGGGCATGTTGGGAATTTGCGCGAGTTCTTTTTCCAGTTTCGCGGAGGCTTCTTTCTCTTCCGCCTCCATCGCCGGAATTGAGGTCTTCAATTCCGCGACTTCGGCCATCAGCTTTTGCGCCGTGGCCTCGTCCTTTTTCGCTTTCGCTGCGCCGATATCCTTGGAAGCCGAATTTCGCCGCGCCTGCGCCTGCTCAAGTTTCGTAATCAGCGCGCGGCGCTGTTCGTCGAGCGCCAGCAGCGATTTCGACAACGGCGCCAGCCCGCGCCTTTTGAGCCCGCGGTCGAAGGCGTCAGGGTTCTCGCGAATCCATTTGATGTCGTACATGGCGTCGCTTTTAGCACGTCCCGTGCCGTGTCATGGCCGGGCTTGTCCCGGCCATCCCGACTAAATTGCTCGGCGTTGCCTACCTAAGCGGGATGCCCGGCACAAGGCCGGGCATGACAGACTAAATATTGGCGACGCTATTTCGCAAAACTATTCCGCCGGTTTGGCCGCGGCCTCCGCAGCCGCGGCGGCTTCCGCCGCCGCCTGCTTCCTGGCCTTGCCCTCGACGAGGCGCACCGCCCAGATCGAGCCCTCGTAAAGGATCATCAGCGGGATCGCCAGCGAGAGCTGGCTGATGACGTCCGGCGGCGTGAGCACCGCCGCGATGACGAAGGCGCCAACGATGAAATAGCGCCGCTTCTCGCGCAGATCCTTCGCGGTGAGAACGCCGATGCGCCCGAGCAGCGTGAGGATGACGGGAAGCTGGAAGGCGATGCCGAAGGCGAACACCAGCGCCATCATCAGCGAGAGATATTCGCCGACCTTCGGCAGCAGCGCGATTTCGGCGCTGCCGTCGCCGCCCAATTGCTGCATGCCGAGCGAAAAACGCACCAGCATCGGCAGCACGATGAAATAAACCACCGTCGAGCCGAGCGCGAAGAAGAACGGCGTCGCGATCAGATACGGCAGGAAAGCTTTCCGTTCGTTGCGATAGAGCCCCGGCGCGACGAACATGTAAATCTGCGCGGCGATGACCGGGAACGACAGAAACGCCGCGCCGAACATCGCGAGTTTCAACTGCGTGATGAAATATTCCAGCAGCGCCGTGTAGATGAATTTCGAATTCGCCGGCCCGGCGACCCAAACAAACGGCCAGACCAGAATGTTGTAAATCTGCTTGGCGAAGAAAAAGCAGCCCGCGAACATCACTGCGAAGGCGATCACCGCCTTGATCAACCGCGAGCGCAGCTCGATCAGATGCTCGATCAGCGGCGCCTTGCTGGCTTCGATGTCCTCGTGGCTCATGCCGGCTGCGCTCCTCCGGCCTTCTTCGGCGGGGTCTGCCCGGCGGGCGCGGGTTCCTGCAACGGAACGTAAGCGTCCGTGTCCGGCAGCAGCGTGGAGGAGGCTTGTGGCGTGAAGGAAGCTTGCGGCGCTGCGGTCATGACCGGCGCCGGTTCTTGCGCGGGCGCGGGCATCTCAACTACGGCAGACGTCTCGGTTACAGCAGGCGCGCTCGGCGCAGGCGCGGCGCTGGCGGCATCCGGCGGCGGGTTATCGGTCTTGATGTTGAAGGCGTCGTCGACCTGCTGCTTCGCCTCGGCGAGCGGATCGAAATTGGTCATCGAGCTTGCGGTGGCGTTGAGTTCGTCGACCGACTTCTTGATGTCGGTCATCTCGGCTTCGCGCATCGCTTCGTTGAACTGGCCCTGGAATTCGCTGGCCATGCGCCGGATCTTGCCCATCCAGTGTCCCATCGAACGCAGGACGCCGGGCAGCTCCTTCGGACCGATCGCGATCAGCGCGACGATACCGATGACGACGAGTTCGCCCCAACCGATGTCGAACATGAAAAACTTAACTCCAGGGGGCGCGCGTCCTCCCGGCCGCAGCGCGTCGCTCCGCCGTGCTTAGGAGAGCGAACCTTCGATCTTGCGTTCGGTCTCGGCCCGGCCTCTGAGGTTGGCATTGGGCGTCGCGGCAGCGTCCTTCCCGGCGGCATCAATAGATTTGGGATCGGTCTTGGGAAGATCGGCGGCCTTGTCTTCGTCCGCCATGCCCTTCTTGAACGCCTTGATGCCCTGGGCAACGTCGCCCATCAGGTCGGAAATCTTGTTGCGCCCGAACAGCAGCAGAACCACCGCGATAACGACGATCCAGTGCCAGATACTCATGGAACCCATCGGCTGATCCTCCGCGCGGCGGCCAAAAGTGGCCTTGCCTCGCCCCCTTGTTTCATTCGCAAACTAGGCCCCGTAAGAGGCAAAAACAAGGAGATACGTCCGCCCTGATGGAGCGTCTTTGTCGCGGTATGGCGCGGTATTTACCTTAATTCCCCAAGACTTAATTGGCGTCCCGGCGGTTTACGCTAACCCCTATTTGCCGCCCGAGCGCTCCGGCGGCGGAGCCAGGCCGAAGTCGAGATCGCCCGGCTCGAGCGGGTCCTCGTCGTCGCGCAACGCCGCATCGTCCGACGGCATCGGCACGTCGAAACCGGGCGGCAGGCGCCCGTCGAGCAGCCCCGCGCCCTTGAGTTCTTCCAGCCCCGGAAGATCGCCGACCGATTCCAGCCCGAACTGCGAGAGGAAACTTTCCGAGGTGCCGTAAGTGAGCGGCCGCCCCGGCGCCTTGCGCCGGCCGCGCGGGCGTATCCAGCCGATTTCAAGCAGCACGTCGAGCGTGCCTTTCGAGGCGACGACGCCGCGGATTTCCTCGATCTCGGCGCGCGTCACCGGCTGATGATAGGCGACGATGGCGAGCGTCTCGATTGCCGCGCGCGAAAGCTTGCGCGTCTGCACCGAATGCTTGGTCAGCAGCCACGACAAATCCCCGGCCGTGCGGAACGTCCATTTTTTTCCGATGCGCACGAGATTGACGCCGCGCGTGGCGTATTCGGCTTTCAGCCGCGCCAGCGTTTTCGGCACGTCGGTGCCGGCGGGCAGTTGCTTTGCCAGCAACGCCTCGTCGAGCGGCTCCTTCGAGGCGAACAGCAGCGCCTCGAGTAACCGCAGCTCTTCTGGGCGCGTGGACACATCCGCCTCGCGATCGTTGTTCTCGTCGTTCTCTACGACCACGAGCTTTTGGGCCGACTGAGCCATTTAAACTGCCTCCTCATGCTTTGTCCTGCGCGCCCTCGGACCGGGCGTCTATATCGGCGCGGCTCTCGCCGCCCCCTTCCCGCTTGCGCAAGTAAATCGGCGCAAACGCTTCTTTCTGATGCAATTCCGCAACGCCTTCGCGCACCAGCTCAAGCGCCGAGGCGAAGCTCGACGCGAACACGGTGGCGCGCAGCGAAGGCTCGACCACATAGGTGATGAGATATTCGTCGAGCCGCGTCCAGTCGTCCGCCTTGCCGACCATGCGCTCGAGCGCCACGCGCGCTTCCGCCAGCGACCACACCGTGCGCTTGGCGAAGCGCACATGCGCCAGCGCTTTTTGCTGGCGTTGCACTGCGTAGGCGGTGAGCAGGTCGTAAAGCGTCGCGGTCCATTCCGGCTGGCGGATTTCGGCGATCGGTTCGGGCGAGCCGCGCGCGAAAATATCGCGATCGAGCTGCGGGCGCGCCATCAGCTGCGTCGATACCTGGCGGAAAGCTTCCAGCCGCCGCAGCCTGTAAGCAAGCGCGAGCGCCATGTCCTCGGCGCTCATCGCGCCGGGTGGCGCATTGTCGGGCAGCAACAGCCGCGACTTGAGATAGGCCAGCCACGCCGCCATCACCAGATAGTCGGCGGCAAGCTCCATGCGCACCTGCCGCGCCGCGTCGATGAAAGCGAGATACTGATCGGCGAGCGCGAGGATGGAAATTTTCGCCAGATCCACCTTCTGCTGGCGCGCGAGCGTGAGCAGCAAATCGAGCGGCCCTTCGAAACCCTCGACATCGACGATCATCGCCGGCTCGGATGTGCCGCGCTCGGCCGCGATTTCGCCTTCGAACGGCACGACTTCGGCGTTCATGACGCGAGCGCTCCAGCGCCTGCCAGCATCGCCTCGAATTTTGCCCGTCCCGCGCTAGCGTCAAAATCGGCGGGTTTCCCGCGCATTGCGAGCGCGGCATCGGCGCGCCGGGCGGCTTCCTCGGCAAGAACGGGCGACTGCGCGGCGACCTCCTGCATCTCATTGAGCTTGCCGTTGCAATGGAGCACCACATCGCAGCCGGCGCTCAGGCAAGCGCGGCTACGCTCGCCAAGCGAGCCCGACAAGGCTCCCATCGACACATCGTCGCTCATCAACAAACCCCGGAATCCGATAAAACCGCGAATCACTTCAGACACCATTGTCACCGAAGTTGTCGCCGGTGCGACGGGATCGATAGCGCTAAACACAACATGTGCAGTCATCCCCATCGGTAAATTTGCCAATAGCCGGAAGGCTTCAAAGTCGGTTGCTTCCAAAGTCGCCTTATCGGTATCGACCACCGGCAGCTTGGCATGGCTATCGACGCTCGCCCGGCCATGTCCGGGCAGGTGTTTGACGACGGGCAGCACGCCACCCGCCAGCAAGCCCTGCGCTACCGCCCCGGCCAATGCCGCAACTTTGGCCGGCGCCGTTCCATAAGCCCGGTCGCCGATCACCGCATCGCCGCCCGCAACGGGAACATCGGCAAGCGGCAGGCAATCGACATCGATGCCGAGCGCAAAGAGATCCGCCGCGATCAGCCGCGCTCCAAGCCGGGCCGCGGCAAGCCCCGCCTCCGCATCGCGATCGTAGATGCGTCCATAGGCGGAACCCGGCGGATATACCGGCCAGTGCGGTGGCCCAAGCCGTTGCACCCGGCCGCCTTCCTGATCGATCAAAACGGGCGCGGTGCGGCCAACAGCCTCCCGAAAAGAAGCCACAAGATCATTCACTTGGGCCGGGTCGCTTATATTTCGCTTGAACAGTATCAAGCCCCAGGGCCGGGCTTCACGGAGGAAAGCGCGCTCATCCCGCGCCAGCGTGGCGCCGGCCAGTCCGGTGATGAATGCGCGTGCCGCCATCGGCGCGGATTAGCTCGCGCGCGCGCCAAGGGTCAAGCGTTGGAGCTTTAATTCCTCTGGACGATGCAGTCGCCGCCGGCAGCCTTGAGGTTGCTGCACAGCTCACTGGCCTGATCCGAGGAAAGCGGGCCAATCATGGCGCGGTAGTAAGTGCCTTTATCGCCCAGGTCCGCCCGGCGGACGATATGCGGACGGCCACCCACCACATTCGGGAAGCGGCCGGCGACCGCCTGGTACGAGGCCTGCGCCTCGTTCTCGCTGCGCTGCGAGGAGACCTGCACGTAAGCGCCAGCGCCGCCAGTTGAAGCGGCCGCCATCGGTGCAAGCGACGTTGGGGCAGCTACGCGGGTCTGCGAGGCAGAAGCGGTGCGCATCGTCGGAGCGGGTTCGCTGACCCCATCCGGGTTAAGCGAGAGCGGCGCATTCGGGTCGGTGTTGGCTACCCGCGGAGACGGTGCGCGCGGTGTGACCACGCGCGGGGCCGGCGCCGGGCCATTGTTGGTATCCATCATGGCGAGCGGCTGGCTCGTGCTGCGAACCGGCGCGGACCTCGCGGTCACGGCAACAGGCTCCGGCATCGACGGCTGCGGGCTTCCCGGATTGCCGACCTGATCGGGCTTGATCGACACCGTGCGGATTTTCTTCGGTTCGGTCGACATCAGCGCGCTGGCGCTCGATGGGAGCGAAGACTGCGCGGAAGGCGCATTGCTGGCCGAGGCGCCGGGACCGGGGAAGATGACGCGCGGCGGCGTCTTCTGATCTTTCATATCGATCGGCTGTTCTTCGCGCGACACCACGCGCTCGCCGCGAGTGCCGATACGATCGTAAATCTGTTTGGACTGCGCGTCGGCGCTTTGCCCGGCGGGAACGACTTTGCTCGGCGCGCTGTCGGCCATGATCACCGGCGGCGGCGAAGAGCCGGACGAGCCGAAGATGGCGCGATAACCGAATGCGCCAGCGGTGCCAATGACGGCGAGCGCAACGACGGCGGCAACCGCGAGCAACCCGCGGCGGTGCGGGCGCGGCGCGTCGTCGTACATGTCCTCGCCTTCGGCGGGCATGTGAACGTTGTCGTAGTAGCGATCGTTTTGCTGATAGCCCTGTGCGCGCGCATTTTGTGGTGCGTGCTGCTGCGCGTAGCCGTAATCCTGACCCTGCTGCCCCTGACCATTATGGCCGGCGGAATAGGGATCGGCGCCGCCATTGGTATAGGGCTGCTCGGCATAACCTTGTTGTTCGTAACCGGGAACGCCGTAGCCCTGCTCCGGCTGATGATAACCGGGCTGCTGGGGGTAATGCGTATCGGCGGCGAAATTCGGATCGGCTGGATAGTGCTGATCGGCTTGCTGCATGCGCGGGTCGTGCTGCGCGGCAGCCTGCGGATAATGCTGCACGGGCGGCGCGGGCCGGTCCATCGGCGCATCATGTTGCGGATGACGTCCATTCGCGCGCCTCGGCGCGCCGTCACGTCCAAATTCTGAAAACGGATCGTTCTGTCCGATCAGCCGCGCCAGTTCGGCCAGCGGATCTCCGGGAGCGGCAGGCGCGGGAGCGCCGGCACGGCCGTAGGGGTCGTTCGTGCGGTAGGGTCGCTGATTATGATCGTCCGCCATTACATCCCCGGTTCAGCGTCGTGCTCGGTGGCCGCTTCGAAGCGCAAGCGATCGCGACTTTCGTCCCAAAACACACCGCGAGATTTATCGCATCTCCTCGGGCGCCTGGACACCGAGCAATGTAAGCCCGGAAGCAAGAACGGTGACGATACCCTGCACCAGGGCCAGACGCGCCACGGTAATTTCTGGATCATTCTGGATAATGAAGCGTAAATGTGGCAAGTCTTTTCCTCGCGTAAATTGCGCGTGAAATTCACTAGCAAGTTCATATAGATAGAACGATATCCGGTGCGGCTCGTGGGCCAGCGCCGCAGCCTCCAGATGGCGCGGATAGAGCGCGATCCGGCGCAATATCGAAAGTTCCGCCGCGTCGGTCAGTTTCTCCAGCGGAGCCTTGCTGAGAAAAGCGGCACGCTTTTTTGCATCCTGCGGCAGATCGGGCAGCGCTTCGCGGGCGTTGCGGAATATTGAGGACCCGCGCGCGTGGCCGTACTGGACATAGAAAACCGGATTGTCCTTGGACTGTTCTTTGACCTTCTCCATGTCGAAATCGAGCGGCGCGTCGTTCTTACGGTAGAGCATCATGAACCGCACGGCGTCGCGGCCGACTTCATCGACGACTTCCCGCAGGGTGACGAACTCCCCTGACCGCTTCGACATCTTCACCGGCTCGCCCGCGCGCAGAAGTTTCACCAGCTGCACGATCTTGACGTCGAGTTCGGCCTTGCCGGCGCTGACGGCTTTCACCGCCGCCTGCATGCGCTTGACGTAGCCGCCGTGGTCGGCGCCCCAAACATCGATCATGTTCTTAAAGCCGCGGTCGAATTTCGACTTGTGGTAGGCGATGTCGGAGGCGAAATACGTGTAGCTGCCGTCCGATTTGAGCAGCGGCCTATCGACATCGTCGCCGAATTCGGTCGAGCGAAAGAGCGTCTGCTCGCGATCTTCCCAGCCCTCCACCGGCGCGCCCTTCGGCGGCGGCAGGCGACCTTCATAAACATGGCCCTGCGTGCGCAGCGAAGCGATGGCCGCGCCGACCTGATCCTTGCCGCCCTCGATCAGCGAGCGTTCGGAGAAAAACTCGTCATGCCGCACGTTCAACGCGGCAAGATCATCGCGGATCGATTCCATCATCATCGCGATGGCTTTGGCGCGCACTGTGGCGAGCCATTCGGCTTCCGGCTTGGTCTTTAATTTGGCGCCGAATTCTGCCGCCAGCGCCGCGCCCACCGGCTTGAGGTAGTCGCCCGGATAAAGCCCTTCCGGAATGGCGCCGATGTTCTCGCCCAGCGCTTCGCGATAACGAAGAAAGGCCGAGCGCGCGAGAACGTCCACCTGCGCGCCGGCATCGTTGATGTAGTACTCGCGCGTCACCTTGAAGCCCGTGAAGGCCAGCAGGCTCGCGAGCGCGTCGCCGAACACCGCGCCGCGGCCGTGGCCGACATGCATCGGGCCCGTTGGGTTCGCGGAAACAAACTCGACGTTGACCTTTTCGCCAGCGCCAATGCCGCTGTGGCCGTAATCCGAGCCGGCGCGCAATACTTCGCGCAGCGAATCCAGCCACGCCGCCGGCTTGAGCGTAAGATTGATAAATCCGGGTCCGGCGACATCGACCTTTTCGACAAGATCATCGCCGCGCAGCTTTTCGGCAATCGCGTCGGCAAGTTCGCGCGGCTTTTTCCCGGCGTCCTTCGCCAGCACCATCGCAGCGTTGGTCGCCATGTCGCCGTGCGAGGCGTCGCGCGGCGGCTCCACGACCACGCGCGAGAGATCGATGCCGGGCGGCAGCAAGCCAGCGCACACCGCGCGAACGCGGTCGAGAACTTCGGCGAAGATATTTTTCTGCGTGGCGGCCATCGGCGCGATCACTCTTATGAAATGGCCTGAATGAGCCGGCCTTCGCGAGGCCGCGCGGCCTAACGCGATTCCAAGGTTAAGTCAAAGTAGCGAAATTCGTCGCACTTTTCCCGGCGGCTTTGAAAACTCAGAACAATCGCGTTTCGCCCGCCGCTCACGGTTACCAGAGCATGAACGCGTTGCCGCACACCCATAACCGAATTTTCACAACGGGAACTGTAAATTAGGCCCGAAAATCAGCAACAAAGGCAGGCCTCGCGATGCACGCGGATCAGATTTCATGGGCCGAAGCGACGGGCTGGCAGGGCAAGACGAACGGCGCGGCCGGCAAGGCCAATCTCGTTCTTTATTTCGGCGTGCGGCAGGCGCTCGCTAGCGGCGCTCGCTATGAAGAGCTGCGTGCGAAATTTCCGCGCGCTCACATTCTTGGCTGCAGCACCGGCGGCCAGATTCAAAACGACGACATCAGCGACGACGAGATCGCAGCGGTCGCGCTCAGCTTCGATGCAACGCAACTGCGTCTCGCATGCGAGCCCGCGCCGCACCCCATGCAATCGCGCACCTGCGGCGAAGCCATCGGCCGCCAGCTCGCGGGCGACGATCTTGCAGGTATCTTCGTCCTCTCCGATGGACTGAACATCAACGGCAGCGAACTCGTGGCCGGCATTACCGGCGTGGTTGGTGAAAAAGTTTCGTTGACCGGCGGCCTCGCGGGCGATGGCGCGCGCTTTGAGGAAACGCTGGTCGGCGGCGATTGCGCGCCGCGCACGCAGCTGGTCGCCGCGATCGGTTTCTACGGCAAGGCCATACGCATCGGCCACGGCAGCGCCGGCGGCTGGGATGAGTTCGGCCCGCGCCGCAAGATCACCCGCTCGAAGGGAAACGTGCTCTTTGAACTCGACGGCGAACCCGCGCTCGATCTCTACGAGCGCTATCTGGGCGACGAGGCCAAGGGCCTGCCCGGCACCGCCCTGTTGTTTCCGCTGCGCATCCGCGACCCGCAGCAGCCGGACAACGATCTCGTGCGCACCGTATTGGCGGTCGACCGCGACAAGCGCTCGATGACCTTCGCGGGCGACGTGCCGGAAGGCTGGACCAGCCAGTTGATGCGCGGAAATTTCGACCGCCTCGCGGCCGGCGCCGGCGAAGCCGCGCGCGCTGCATCCGCCGGCATCAACAAAAGCAGCCACAACGGCAGCGTCGCCATTCTGGTGAGCTGCATCGGCCGCCGCCTGCTGATGGGCCAGCGCACGATGGACGAGCTTGAAGCCGCCGGCGCCGAATTCGGCCCGGAAATTCCGCGGCTCGGATTCTATTCATACGGCGAAATCTCGCCGCACGGTCCCTCCGGCATCTGCCAGCTGCATAACCAGACGATGACAGTGACCGCGATCACCGAGGCAACTGGCTGAACCAGTGAACAAGCTTTTCGCCAGACAGCTAGAGAAAGCAAAGACGGCCGCCGGCGAGACCGATCTCGACGCGCTGCGCGAACTCATCGTCACGGCCTACGAGCAGTCGGACCGCGACCGCCGCCGCACCGATCGCTCGATCTCCTTGATGGTCGAAGAGCTAGATCAGCTCAACCGCAGCCTCGAGCGGCAGGTTGCCGACCGCACCGCTACCTTGCGCGAGCGGGAAGCGCAGTTGCAGGAACAAAACATCCGCATCGATGCGGCGCTCAACAACATGTCGCAAGGGCTTGCGATGTTCGACTCTTCGGCGCGGATGGTGATCTGCAGCAAGCCTTACATGACCATGTACGGCCTGCCCCCCGATCTTATCAAACCGGGCATCACCGTTTCCGAATTGCTGCGTTACCGCCTGAAGACCGGAACATTCGCGGGCGACCCCGATGCGTATACCGAGACCCTGCTCGCCTCGACCGCGAAAGGCTACGCCGTCAGCAACATTGTCGAGTTGCCCGACGGCCGCACCATTCTGGTTCTGAACCACCCGATGGCCAATGGCGGCTGGGTGGCGACGCACGAGGACATCACCGAGCGCCGGCGCGCGGAAAAGAAAATCGCTCACATGGCGCGCCATGACTCGCTCACCGACCTGCCCAACCGCGTTCTGTTCCAGGAGCGGCTGAGCGAAGCGCTGGTGGACGTCCATCGCGGCAAGCGTCTCGCCGTGCTTTATCTCGATCTCGATCATTTCAAGGGCGTCAACGATACCCTCGGCCACCTGATCGGCGATGAATTGCTCAAGGTCGTCGCAGGCAGGCTGCGGCAATGCCTGCGCGATACCGATACCGTCGCGCGCTTCGGTGGCGATGAATTCGCCATCATTCAAGCCGCCGCCGAAAATCCGCGCGACACAGCAGCGCTGGCGGCGCGGATTTGCCAGGAATTGAGCGCTCCTTACGAGCTCACCGGCCACGCGGTCATGGTCGATGTCAGCATCGGCATCGCGATAGCTCCCGGCGACGGCACCGAGCCGGTCGAACTCATCAAGAACGCCGACATGGCGCTGTATGGCGCGAAGGCCGACGGGCGCGGCACCTATCGTTTCTTCGAGCCGGCGATGGATGCGCGCATGAAGTCGCGGCGCGCGCTCGATCTCACCTTGCGCAAGGCGCTCGCCGAAGGTCAGTTCGAACTGCATTACCAGCCGCTGCTGAACCTTACCGACAATCGCATCACATGTTGCGAAGCGCTGGTGCGCTGGAATCACCCCGAACGCGGTCTTATTCAGCCCGCCGAATTCATTCCGGCCGCCGAGGAACTCGGCCTCATTGTTCCGCTCGGCGAATGGGTGATGCGAAAGGCCTGCGCGGATGCCGCGACCTGGCCCGATGACATCAAGGTGGCGGTCAATCTCTCACCCATCCAGGTGATGAGCGCAAACCTGATGCCGGTCGTGATCGGCGCGCTGGCAGCGGCGGGCCTTCCCGCCAGCCGGCTGGAGCTGGAAATCACCGAGTCGGTGCTGATGCAGAACACCGATGCGACGTTGGCCGCGCTGCACCGTTTGCGCGAACTCGGCGTGAAAATTTCGATGGACGATTTTGGAACCGGATATTCCTCGCTCAGTTATCTTCGCAAATTCCCATTCGACAAGCTCAAGATCGACCGCTGTTTCATCAGCGGTCTGGCCGAGGGCGATGACTCTCTAGCTATTGTTCGCGCCGTGACCAGCATGGCGCGCAGTCTCGGCATGATCACGACCGCCGAAGGCGTCGAGACGGAACAGCAGCTGGAGCATGTTCGCGCGCTGGGATGCACCGAAGTGCAGGGCTATTTCATCAGCCACCCGAAAACACTCGAAGAGATTTCACGCATGCTCGTGTCCTATTCGCCCAAACAGGCGAAAACCGCCTGACGCCTCAACGCAATTCCGGAGTATTGGAAAAATACTTTGCGTGCTCGATCAGCGCGTAGCGGTCGGTCATGCCGGCGATGTAATCGGCGATCCGCCGCACGCGGCTCGACTCATCCGCAGGATCGATACCCTCCGCCCATTCCGCCCCCATGTCAGCTGGCGTTTTCGTATAATGCGCGAACAGATCGCGCACTACGCCCTCCGCTTCATCCATCACGCGCATGACGCGCGCATGGCGGTACATGCGCGGATAAAGAAAGCCCTTGATGCTTTTGTCCGCCGCCAGCATGGCGGGGGAAAATCCGCCGAGCGGCCTGCCCGCCGCGCGCACATCGGCGGCTGAGCGCGGCTTGCGTTCTTTCAGCCGCGCATTCGTCTCGGCGATGACGTCCTCGATCATCCGGGTAATCAGGCGGCGCACCACCTCATGCACGCGGCGGCCGTCGTCGAGTTTCGGGTGCTGGGCGTTAATCCCGGCAACGATGTCGCCGATAATCGGCACCGTGGCGATATCGGCAAGCGTGAACAATCCCGCACGCAAGCCGTCGTCGATGTCGTGGGCGTCATAGGCGATATCGTCGGCGATCGCAGCGAGCTGCGCTTCCAGGCTGGCGAAGCTGGCGAGTTCAAGGTCCTGAATTTTCACATAGTCGAGGATTGCGGCGGGCATGCCATGCTCGCGATAGCGTTCAACTGGCGCGCCGTTGGACTCGATCAGCGGGCCGTTATGCTTGACCAGCCCCTCAAGCGTTTCCCATGTGAGATTAAGCCCGTCGAAAGCGGGATAGCGGCGTTCGAGATCAGTGACGATGCGGAGCGCCTGAGCGTTATGATCGAACCCGCCATGCGCAGCGAGGCATTGGTCGAGCGCGCGCTCGCCCGCATGGCCGAACGGCGGATGGCCGAGGTCATGCGCCAGCGCGAGCCCTTCCGCCAGATCCTCATCGGCGCCCAGCGCGCGGGCGAGCGAGCGCGCGATTTGCGCTACCTCCAATGTGTGGGTCAGCCGGGTGCGGTAATGGTCGCCTTCGTGCACGACGAAAACTTGCGTCTTGTGCTTGAGGCGGCGGAAAGCCGTGGCGTGAATGATGCGGTCGCAATCGCGCCGGAAAACGTTCCGGGTGGGGCTTATCGGCTCAGGATAACGCCTGCCCCGGCTGTTTCCGGGGTCGGAAGCGTAAATCGCGCGCTCGCAACCGGCTTCGATCGCCATAATTTACCTGTGACGCGCGAATTGACGTAAGGGCCAAGCGCACTTAACTAACGGTCAGGCATTCTGGCAAATGATGCTCCGGCGGCCCAGCCTGCCTGGGATCAACATTTAGGCTTTGAAGATGTCGGTGAACGTTACTGTTAGCGAACGGGCTGCCCGGAGGATCGGCGATATTCTGCAGGCCGAGCCGGCGGGCTCCATGCTGCGGGTAAGCGTCGAAGGCGGCGGCTGCTCCGGCTTTCAGTACAAGTTCGGCGTCGAGCAGGCCAAGGCCGCGGACGATATCGTCATCGAACGCGAAAAGGCCGTGGTGCTGATCGATCCGGTTTCGATCGGCTATCTGGCGGGCTCGGAGATCGACTTCGTCGACGATCTGATCGGCGCTGCGTTCAAGATTCACAATCCGAAGGCGACCGCATCCTGCGGCTGCGGGACCAGCTTCGCGCTATAACTCCGATTATCCGGCAAAGAAAAAAGGCGCCGCGATTTTGCGCGGCGCCTTCTGTTCGCATTAACGCGTAGAGATTACGCCTTCACCGGAACGAAGGCGTAGCCGCTGCCGTCCTTCTTGAACGTGCCGGCGCCGGGCATGCTGTAGTGATAGCCCGTGACCGTCGCCTTGTCGGCGATGGCGCGGTCCATCATCTTGCGGCGGTTGGCTTCCGCCATCGCGGCATCGCTGTCGAACACCGCGTGCCAGCCGGGGTTCTTCGCGAACAGCGCCGGGATGTTGCTCACATCGCCCATCACGATCAGCTGACGGCGGCCGGAGCCCATCACGTAGCTGGTATGGCCCGGCGTGTGGCCGTTCATCGCAAGCGCGCGAATGCCCGGCACTATTTCCTTGTCGCCCTCGAACTGCTGCACGTTTTTCCAGGTCGGCAGCGTCGCCTTAATGCGGTTGGCGAGCCCGGCGCCCGCTTGCGGAACGGACGAGCCCGTCCACCACGCCAGCTCCGTTTTCGGCACGTAGATCGCCGCATTCGGATAAAGCTGCGCGTTGGTGTCCTTCGCCATCAGGCCGAAGATGTGATCGGGATGGAAATGCGTCACCACGATATTGTCGATCTTGGCGGGATCGATGCCGGCGGCTTTCATGTTCTTCGAGGCCATCAGACCGGCGGTCGGCTGAACCTGTCCGCCGGTGCCGGCGTCGAACATCGTCGTCTTGCCTTTGATCTTGACCACGGTAACCGTGAACGGGATCGGCACGATGTTTTCCGCCAAACCGGCGGCTTTAAGTTCGCCCTTCACCTGATCGAGCGGCGCATTCTTTACGAATCCGTCCTGCAACTCGCGGTTCCAGATGCCGTCATAGATTTGCGTGACTTCGATGTCGCCGATCTTGAACTTGTGGAAGCCCTTGTCGACCAGCGCGGCATTGGAATATTTCTGCGCCTGCGCCGAGCCTATGAACTCCAGCGGCCCGTCGAGACCGAACGCAGCGGCGGCCGCCGAAGCGGATGCCACGAAATTACGGCGTGAGATGTTCTGCATTATCGTCGCTCCCTGGACACTCGTTTAAACCGTTCAAACGAAGAGACCCGCGCTGACAAACACCGGATAAGGCCGGTTGCGTCCATAAGCGGGGGTATTTTTTATAGTCCGCCGCCGGCGGTTAATTCGGATTGGCACCGGCTGCCTTCACAATGGCCGCATTTTCCCCGATTTCGCTTTTGATGCGCGCGGCGAATTCGCCCGTGCTCATGATCAGCGGCTCCAGGCCGGTTTTCGCGAGCTTTTCCTTTACCGAGGGATTAAGCAGCGCCTTGGCGGTTTCACGATGCAATTTCTCGATGATCGCGCGCGGGGTTTTCGCAGGCGCCAACAGCCCAAGCCAGATTTCGTAATTGGAATTGACGTAACCGGCCTCGATCGTCGTCGGTACATTCGGCAGCAGCGAAGAGCGCGTGCGCGTTCCCATCGCCAGCGCCACCAACTTGCCTTCGCGGATGAAAGGCAACGCCGTGTTGATCGGGCAGAAATAGAAATCCACCCGTCCCGTCATCACCTCGGTCAACGCTTCCGGCCCGCCCTTGAACGGCACATGCACCGCCTCGAACTTCGCCGCATGACGGAAACGTTCGGCGTTGAAATGCGTGCCGGAGCCGACGCCGACCGACGCGAAGGTGATAGAGCCGGGTTTCGCGCGCGCAGCTGCGACGAATTCCTGAATCGTCTTGAAACCCTTGTCGGGCGAAATGACGAAAACATTTGGCAAGCCAACGAACGTGATGATCGGGCTAAGGTCGTTAAGCGGATCGTAGTTTAGATTAGCCTGGATGGATGGAGCGACGCTGTAAGCGGACGACGTTGCGAGCAGGGTATAGCCATCGGGATCGGCCTTCGCCACCGCATTGGTTCCAATCGTCGTCCCCGCGCCGGGCCGGTTCTCGACGATGATCGGCTGGCCGAGCTGGTTTGAAAGCTGCTCGAACACGATGCGTGGAACGATGTCGGTGGCGCTGCCGGCGCCGAGTGGAACAATCGCCCGGATCGGTTTCGAAGGCCAAGCATCCCCTGCGGATTGTGCAAAAACGCCTGCCTGCGCGGCGGCCATGATTGCCACCGCGGTGCAAATACGCGCGAACATATTTCCCCCTCCCAACATGTCCGGCGTTGAGACCTTGCCCGGTCCCGCCGCGCGGTCTTGAGCCTTACTCCGCCGCGACGACGCGCGGCTTTTCCGATTCCGGAACTTCCGACAGCTGCGGCTCGAGCCGGTGCTTGAGCATGCGGTCGAAGCGGTCGAGATAGAGATAAACGACCGGCGTGATGTAAAGCGTGAGAAGCTGCGAGAGGCACAACCCGCCGACCACCGCGATGCCGAGCGGCTGGCGCAATTCCGCGCCCGCGCCGGTGCCGAGCGCGATGGGGAGCGCGCCGAAAATGGCGGCAAACGTCGTCATCATGATGGGCCGGAAGCGCAACAGGCACGCTTCGCGGATTGCGGCTTCCGCCGACAAGCCGACGCGGCGGCGCTCGATGGCGAAGTCGATCATCATGATCGCGTTCTTCTTCACGATGCCGACCAGCATGACGATGCCGATCATCGCGATCACCGACAAATCCATCCGGAATATAATCAGCGTGAGGAGCGCGCCGATGCCCGCCGACGGCAGGCCGGAAATGATGGTGATGGGATGGATGAAGCTTTCATACAGAATGCCGAGCACGACGTAGGCGGCGAAAATCGCGGCCAGCACCAGAATGCCCTGCCCGCGCAGCGAGTCCTGAAACACCTGCGCCGATCCTTGGAAGCCCGAGCTGACCGTCGCCGGAAGGCGGCTTTCGCGTTCGATCTTCTGAATGGCATCGGTGGCCTGGCCAAGCGAATAGCCGGGCGCAAGATTGAACGAGATGGTCACCGCCGGCTGCTGACCCTGATGGTTGACCTGCAGCGGGCCGACCGACGGCACCAGCCGCGTCACCGCGGATAGCGGTATCGCCGTTCCGGACGGAACGCCCGAGCCGGCAATGCCGCCGCCGGGCGCAACCGTGCCGCTTGCGCTGGGAGCGCCGCCGCTGGTGTTAGTCTTGACGAAGATTTTCGTCAGCGCGGACGGATCGGTCTGGAACTCCGGCAGGCTTTCCAAAATCACCTGATAATCGTTCGCCGGCGTGTAGATCGTCGCCACCTGGCGCGAACCGAAGGCGTTGAACATTTCCTGTCGTATCTGATCGACGGTGATGCCGTAGACCGCCGCCTTCTCGCGATCGACCTCGACCAGCATCTGCGGATTTTTGACGTAAAGATCGGCGGTGACATCGCGCAAGCCATCGAGGCTAGCGATCTTGTCGCGCAGTTCGGGCGCCAGCCGGTAAAGCGTTTCGGTGTCGCTCGATTGCAGCGTGTACTGGAATTCGCTCTTCGAAATGCGCCCGGTGATGTTGATGTTCTGCACGTTCTGGAAATAGACCGCCATGCCGGGGACGACATTGGCGAGGCGGCGCAGACGCTGAATAACCTCGGTCGATGTTTCGGAGCGCTCGTGCTTTGGCTTGAGCGCGATGAACAGGCGGCCGTAATTCGTCGTCGGGTTCGGGCCGCCGGCGCCGACGGTGGAGTTGAGATAATCGATCGCCTTGTCTTTGCGGAGGATGTCGGCGACCTGCCTTTGCAGCGCGACCATCGCCGTGAAAGAAGCGTCCGTCGGCCCCTCGGTGGTGGCGGAAATAAAGCCGGTGTCTTCGGTCGGGAAGAAGCCTTTCGGGATCACGGCGTAGATCGCAACCGATCCGAACAGCGTCGCGATGGTGACCCACAACATTACCGGCTTGTGCGCCAGCACCTTGTCGAGCGACCACTCATAGGCCCGCAGCCAGCTTTTGAACATCGCCTCGAAGATGCGCAGCACGGCGTTCTGCTTCTCGCCTTCGTGATGCGCCTTGAGAACGCGCGCGCACAGCATCGGCGTAAGCGTGAGCGAAACGAACCCGGAGACGATAATCGCCACTGCGATGGACACGGCGAATTCACGGAACACGCGGCCGACCATGCCGCCCATCAACAGCACCGGAATGAACACGGCGATCAGCGAGAAGGTGATCGAGATAATGGTGAAGCCGATTTCGCGCGCGCCCTTGAGCGCCGCCTCGAACGGCCGCATGCCGCCTTCGATATGGCGCACGATATTTTCCAGCATGACGATGGCGTCGTCGACCACGAAGCCGACGGACAGCGTCAGCGCCAGCAGCGTCATGTTGTTGACCGAAAATCCGAAGGCATACATCGCAGCGCACGTGCCGATCAGCGATACCGGCACCGCCAGCGCCGGGATGATGGTCGCCGGCACCGAGCGCAGGAACAGGAAGATCACGAACACGACCAGCACGATGGACAGCATCAGCGTGAACTGCACGTCCTCGACTGAATCGCGAACCGAGATCGAACGGTCGTTGAGCACTTCCATGCGGATCGCGGCCGGCACCTGCGCGCGGAATTGCGGCAGGCGGTCGCGCACCGCATCGACCACCGCCACCGTGTTGGCGTCGGGCTGGCGCTGAATGGCGAGAATGACGGCGCGGTCGCTGGTGTCGGCGTTATTAAACCAGCTCGCGATCTTGTCGTTCTCGACGCTGTCGATGATGCGTGCGATTTCGGAAAGTTTGATCGGCGCGCCATTGCGCCAAGCGGCCACGACGTTCTTGTATTCCGCTGCGCGCTCCAGTGCGCCGGAAGCCAGCAGCGTCACGTTCTGCTTCGGGCCGGACAGCGTGCCGACTGGCGAGCTGGAGTTCGCTTTGGCGACCACGTTACGCACGTCGTCGAGCGAGATGCCGCGCGCGGCAGCCGCCACCGGATCGACCTGGACGCGAACCGCGAATTTCTGCGAGCCGTAGATGAGAACCTGCGCCACGCCCGGCAGTTGCGAAATCTGCTGGGCGAGAACGGTCTGACCGTATTCATCGACGGTAGAGAGCGGCAACGTTGGCGAAATCAGGCTGATGTAGAGAACGGGGAAGTCGCCGGGGTTCACCTTGCGGAAGAACGGCGGTGTCGTCATTTCCACCGGAAGGCGGCGCGCGGCGACCGCGAGCGCGGTCTGCACGTCGAGCGAAGCGCCGTCGATGTTGCGGTTGAGGTCGAACTGAATTGTGATCGAGGAAATGCCGAGCGAGGATGACGATGTGAGCGACGTGATGCCGGAAATCGTCGACAGCTGCCGTTCGATCGGCGATGCGACCGAGGCCGCCATTGTCTCGGCGCTGGCGCCCGCCAATGTCGCCGTGATGCTGATGGTCGGAAAATCCACCGCCGGCAATGCCGCAACCGGAAGGAGCCGGTAGGCGAAGGCGCCGAAAACGATAAACGACGCTGTGATCAGCGTCGTGAGGACAGGCCGCCGGATACAGGTTTCCGAAAGCGACATCTCAGCTTCCCGCTTTGCGCTCGCGCGGCGCAACCTTCGTTCCGTTCGAAAGCAGCAACTGTCCGTCCGTGACGACGGTCTCGCCGCCCTCAAGGCCTTCGGAGATGACCGTCTCCTGGCCGACGTTACGCTCAACTTTGACCGGTTGCACCTTCACCGCGCCGTCCTTGACGACGAAGACGTAAGTGCCGGATTGGCTGGCCTGAACGGCGGGTGTCGGCACCGTCACTGCATCGACGATGCGCAAGGTCAATTGCGTGTTCACCAGCGTTCCCGGCCAGAGGATTTCGCGCGCATTCGGCATCGTCGCGCGCACCGTCGCCATGCCGGTCGCGGCATCGATGGTGTTCTCGATCATGGTCACCTGACCGGGCGCGGGGCGCGTATCGCCGGGGATCAAGGCCTCGACGGTGGCGGTCTCCGCCGCCAGCGCGTTGCGGATGTCGGGCAGAAAGCGTTGCGGGACCGTGAACGAGACGTAGATCGGCGCAATCTGGTTGATGGTGGCGAGCGGCGCGATGTCGGCGGGCCGAACGAAGTTTCCGACCTTCACGTTCGCCACGCTGATGCGGCCGGAGATCGGCGCGCGGATTGAGCAATAGCTCATCTGCACTTTAAGCGATTCAATTTGCGCTGCGCTCGACTCCGCGGTCGGGCGCCAGATGTTCACTTGCGTCTTGGCGTTTTGCAGCGTGACCAGGCTGGCCGCGTTCTTGGCCACCAGATCCGTGTAACGCTCGACATCGCGCTCGTTCTGCTCAAGTTGCGCGCTGGCGCTGCCGAGCACGGCTTCGACGCGCTTAATCTCGGCGGCGATGGAGCGGCTGTCGAGTGTGAACAGCAGCTCGCCCTCTTTCACAGTAGCGCCATCGGCGAAATGCACGCCGACGATTTCGGTTTCGAGGCGCGACTTGATGGCGACGCTGGCGATCGGGGTCACAGTGCCAAGGCCTTCGACCTGCACCGGTACTTTCTTTTTCTCGGAGATCGCGACTTCCACCGGCACTTGCCGCGGGCCGCTCGGCGCCTGCGCGACCGCGCCCGAGCTGAACCAGCCACGCAGCAGCAATACGGCAACCAGCAGCACGACCCCTACGCCGCCGGCGAGCCATTTCCGCTCGATCACGATTGGCTGCTTGATGCCCGGCATGACCGGCAGTTTGATTACCGGCAGCTTGAACTTCGGTAGTTTGATATTTTTTGGCAGCTTGATCACTGATTGCCGGCCTGGGCCCAGGTGAAGGCGCCCAGGCGCTCCCTAATTCCGTGGAATCTATTATGATTCCTTTTGAAAGCGCCGCGTTGTGCGGGCTTTTAGCATAAACCCGCCGTAAAGTGCATCCTGCGCCACAGACTGGTAAACACCGGACCAGCCGCCTTATTACGGATTAAACGGGCCATCCCCGAAAACCCTGCATGCTGGTCGCCACCTGGAACGTTAATTCGGTAAGGCTGCGGCTGGGGAACATCCTGGCCTGGCTGGCCGAACGCTCGCCCGACATCGTCTGCCTGCAGGAGATCAAATGCGTGGATGAGGCCTTCCCCCGCGAGGCTTTCGAGCGGGTTGGCTACAATGTCGCCGTTCACGGACAAAAGGGCTTCAACGGGGTCGCCCTGCTCTCCAAGGCGCCCTTTGACGAAGTCTCGCCGGGTCTCATGGGCGACGATAGCGACGTACAAGCGAGGTTTATCGAGGCTATTGTGTCGGTAAAGGGGGGCATATTACGGGTTATTAGCCTGTATTTGCCCAACGGAAATCCGCCGGATACCGACAAATATTCTTATAAAATCAAATGGATGGAAAGGCTGACTGCCTTTTCACGTGAGCGTCTTAAACTGGAAGAACCATTCCTTTTAGCTGGCGATTTCAACGTCATTCCGGCCCCAAAAGACGCCAAAAGTCCCGGTAATTGGGTCAATGACGCGCTGTTTTTGCCCAAGACGCGGGAGAAGTATCACGCGCTGACCAATCTCGGCTTCACAGATGCCATCCGCGCTGTCAGCGACGATCCCGGCCTCTATACCTTCTGGGACTATCAGGCCGGCGCCTGGCCCAAGAACGAGGGCATCCGCATCGACCACATCCTGCTCTCGCCGCAGGCCGCCGACCTGCTCAAGAGCGCCGGAATCGACAAGCACGTGCGCGGCTGGGAAAAGCCGTCCGACCACGTTCCGGTCTATGTGGATTTGGCGATCGAGCCGCGTTAGCGGCGCGCGATCACGCGTTACTCGCGCCGGCCCTTGAGCCAGCGTTCGAGATAGACCAGCGCCAGCGCGCGCTCGTCCTCGGTCGCCTGCTGGAAGGCGCTGTCGTAAAATTTGCTGATCCAGAGCTGATCCTGCGGCGCGTTGTCCTTGGCGAGGATCAGCCACATCAACCCGCGCGCGGCCTGCCGCGGCATGTTCTCGCCCTTGAACATCATGGCGCCCAGCATCGCCTGCGCCTGACACTGGCCCTTTTGCGCGGCGGCGTAGAGCCAGCGCGTCGCCTGCCGGTAATCCTTCGGCGTGCCGGTGCCGTCGATGTAGAGACGCGCGAGATAAAACTGCGCATCGGGATCGGCGAAATAGGACGCCGCATAAGAGAACATTTGCCGCGCGCGCACCGGATCTGGCTTCACGTCGGTCTTCGGAATGCCTTCGAGATAATAGTGCCCAAGCGCGACGAAGGCGTTGGCGACAAAGCGCGCCTGCGGCGTGCCGGGATTGTCGTCGGCATGTGCGTTGGCGATGCGGCTGAAATATTCAAAAGCGCGCAGGTCGTCCTGCGGCACGCCATCGCCCTCGGCGTACATGCGCCCGAGCTTCCACTGCGCCATCGCGTGGCCGTTCTCGGCGGCGTATTCGAGCGAGGTTACGGCTTTCGCCTTGTCGGTCTTGAGCGCCGCGGCGCCGGAGCGGAACGCTTCGTAAGTCGTGACCGCCTGTGCACTGGGCGCCTTGGTGCCGTCGAGCGCCAGCGCGGGCGCGGCCAGCAGGCCGAACCCGATCACACTCGCGGCGATGAGGCGATCAGATATCCGCATAACACGCCTTCTCGAACTCACCGCCCGGATGGGTCACCGCGCCATTAAGCGCCGGCCCAACCTGCTGGGCGTATTTCCACAAATAGCCCGACCCAAATTCGCTCTCGCGCGGCTTCCAGGCCGTCTTGCGCTTGGCGAGTTCTTCGTCGGAAAGTTTTACGTTCAGCGTACCCTTGTCGGCATCGAGTTCGATGATGTCGCCGTCACGGACAAGCCCGATCGGTCCGCCGATCGCCGCTTCCGGTCCGACATGACCGACGCAGAAACCGCGCGTCGCGCCGGAGAAGCGCCCGTCGGTGATGAGCGCGACCTTGTTGCCCATGCCCTGGCCGTAAAGCGCGGCCGTGGTGGAAAGCATTTCGCGCATGCCGGGGCCGCCGCGCGGGCCTTCGTAACGGATGACGAGAACTTCGCCTTCCTTGTATTTCTTTTCCTTCACCGCCTTGAAGCAGGCCTCCTCGCCGTCGAAGCAACGCGCGGGGCCGGAAAATTTCAACTGCTCCATGCCGGCGACCTTCACGATGGCGCCTTCGGGAGCGAGGTTCCCTTTCAAGCCGACAACGCCGCCCGTCGGCGACAGCGGCTTGTTGGCGGGACGCACCACGTCCTGATCCGGGTTCCATTTCACGCTCTTAAGGTTCTCGGCAATCGTGCGGCCGGTGACGGTCATGCACTCGCCATGCAGGAACCCGTGATCGAGCAGCGTCTTCATCAACAGCGGCACCCCGCCAGCCTCGAACATATCCTTGGCGACATAGCGGCCGCCCGGTTTCAAATCCGCGATATAAGGTGTTCTTTTGAAGACTTCGGCGACATCGAAAAGATCGAACTTGATTCCGCATTCGTGCGCGATGGCCGGAAGATGCAGCGCAGCGTTAGTGGAACCGCCGGAGGCGGCGACCGTGGCGGCGGCATTTTCCAGCGCCTTGCGCGTGACGATGTCGCGCGGGCGCAAGTTCGAGGCAATGAGATCCATGATCTGCTCGCCCGCTGTCATGCAGAAGGCGTCGCGAATTTCGTAAGGAGCCGGTGCGCCCGCCGAATACGGCAGGGCGAGGCCGATGGCTTCCGACACCGTCGCCATCGTGTTGGCGGTGAACTGCGCGCCGCAAGCGCCGGCCGAGGGACAAGCCACCTGCTCGAGCGCATTGAGATCGGCATCCGACATGTCGCCGACCGAATGCTTGCCGACGGCTTCGAACACATCCTGCACCGTGACCGGCTTGCCCTTGAAGGTGCCGGGCAAAATCGAGCCTCCGTAAATGAAAATCGCCGGCACGTTGAGACGCACCATCGCCATCATCATTCCGGGCAGCGACTTGTCACAACCGGCGATGCCGACCAGCGCATCGTAAGCGTGACCGCGCATCGTGAGTTCGACGCTGTCCGCGATGACTTCGCGCGAGGGGAGCGAGGACTTCATGCCGGCATGGCCCATGGCGATGCCGTCGGTGACTGTGATGGTGCAAAATTCGCGCGGCGTTCCACCGCCTGCGGCGACGCCCTTTTTCACCGCCTGTGCCTGGCGCATCAAAGCGATGTTGCAGGGCGCGGCTTCGTTCCAGCAGCTGGCCACGCCGACGAACGGCTGATGGATCTGCCCGCTGGTGAGCCCCATGGCGTAGTAATAGGAGCGGTGCGGCGCGCGCTCAGGCCCTTCCGTCACATGACGGCTTGGAAGCCTGGATTTCAAACTGGTCTTTGCGTCCATTGTACTCGTCAGGACCCCCGCCCCGGCCGCGCCCCATTGGCCCGGCTGCCGCCCTTAACGCCCCGCTCCGGTGCCTATTTTCGGCGGTAAAACCGAAATTATCGCAACGGCTTGGGACAGCCTCGATTTCGTTGAAGGGTATGGCTAAATCGCGGCGCGGCGGGGATGATGCGGGGGTATGGCTTAAATGTTCCTAAGGTGTTGCCGCCGGGACACAGGCATTCAAGCCGCCGATACGCGTTATCCCAAGGCTTACGCCATTGCCTAAAGCTTTCAAGATCGGCCGGCATTTCTTCGACCGCAGTGTCCACAAGGTGGCCCCCGAACTGATCGGCGCGACGCTGCTGGTCAATGGCACTGGCGGGGTCATCGTCGAGGTAGAGGCCTATCACCACACCGACCCGGCGGCGCATTCCTATCGCGGCCCGACGCCGCGCAATGTGGTGATGTTCGGCCCGCCCGGCTTTGCCTACGTCTACCGCTCCTATGGCATCCACTGGTGCCTCAACTTCGTCTGCGAGGAGGAAGGCAGCGCCAGCGCCGTGCTCATTCGCGCGATTGAGCCAACCGAAGGGCTCGGCTCCATGCGGCGGCGCCGCGGCATGAAAGACGAGCGGCAGCTGTGCTCGGGACCGGGCAAGTTGTGTCAGGCGATGGGCGTCACGATCGCGCACAACGGGCTGGCGCTGGATCGCGCGCCGTTTGAATTATTCGCGCGCGCGAAGAAGCCCGGCGTCGTCGTCGGCACGCGCATCGGCATCACGAAAGCCGTCGATGCGCCGTGGCGCTATGGGCTGAAAGGTTCGCGGTATCTCAGCAAGCCGTTTCCGCTCAGTACGAAATAATAAACTCGCAGCCCGCTGCGGTGGAAAATTGCCGCGTGATGCGGCCACTGGAAAGCTCAAACTCCAATGTGACGGCGGCGTCGTGGCAGCACAGGTACGCGTGCTTGCCGCCGGCGGCGAATCCGAAGCCCATCGGCGCTTTCGGCGTCGCGAAGCCGCCGGTCTGCTTGAGCGTGTCCGCCTCATAGATCGCGGCGAAATTATCGACGTGCGAGGACGCGCAGACATAGCGCCCGTCCGGCGACACGCGCACGCGGCGGAGCTGGTTCGCCTCCCCCGGCGCGCCGTCGATGGCGAGCGTCTGGCGGTGTTTGTGCGTGCGCGCGTCAATCACGTGCACGACGCCCTTCATGTGCGCGCAGACGAACAGCGTCTCGCCGTCGGGGCTGACCGCAACGCCTTCTGCGCCATACGGGATTGGGATTTTCTCGACCGCCATGCGTTTGGCGGCGTCAATCACCGCCACGGTTTCCCTGGTTTTGAAAGATGCGAACACTTTGCCGGTTGCGTGGCTGACCGCGATCCAGTGCGGCGAGCCGCCGACATCGACGCGCTGCACCTTGCCGCCGTCAGGATCGATTGCCAAAATCGCATTGCCGAGTTCGGCGGTGGACCACAACGTGCCGCGCGCATCCATCATCACCGAGTGCGGCGCGAGGTTTTCGCCGGCATCGATGTTGCGCTCCAGCGATTTAGACGCCAGATCGATGACCGCGATGCGGCGGTCGGGGTTGGAGTTCTTCCCGAAAATCCCGCCGCCGTAAATCGACGCGTAAATTTTGGCTCCGTCCGCCGAGCGGATCATCTCGTGCGTCGATCCCGGCATGTCGATTTCGCCGGTTGCCGCGAAAGACGCAGCGTCGAAGAACTGCACCTTGTTGGCGCTCTTCGCCGTCAGGATGAGATTTGACCCGCCGGGCCGGTTGTTGGGATCGGACATCACGCCGCGCCCTTGAGCCGCTCCAGCGCTTCGAGAATTTTCGCGCGTCGCTCCGAAGCCTCCTCGCGTTTTTCTTTCTCGCCTTCAAGAATTTCTTCCGGCGCATTGGCGACGAATTTCTCGTTGGCGAGCTTGTCATCGACGCGCTTGATGTCGGAATCGGCCTTGACGAGTTCCTTCTCCAGCCGCGCGCGCTCGGCGGCCAGATCGACGACGCCCTTGAGCGGCATGGCGACAATCTCGCCGCGCACCAGCAACTGCAGCGAGCCTTGCGGCGGCTTGGCGGCGAATGAAATATCCGCGACGCGCGCCAGCCGCTGGATGAATTCCGACCAGCGCTCCGCCCTCGCCTTCGATTCCGCCGACACGCCCGCCAGCACCAGAGGAATGTTCGTTGTGATGTTCATCTCCGCGCGCACCGAGCGCAGCGCGTTGATCAGATCGATCACCCAGCCGATTTCGGCTTCGGCCTTGTCGTCCTGCAATCCATCGAGCGCGGGCCAATCAGAGAGCGCGAGTAGTTGCGCGCGCTTGGCAGTGACGCCCCACAATTCCTCGGTGACGAACGGCATGAAGGGGTGGAGGATTTTCAGAATTTCGTCGCGCGCCCAGGCCACCATCGCCTGCGTTTCGGTTTTCGCCGCGCCATCGGGACCCATGAGCACGGGCTTCGCCAGTTCGAGATACCAGTCGCAATAGATGTTCCAGACGAAGCGATAGGCAGCGCCCGCCGCGTCATTGAATTTATAAGCCTCAATGGCCTCGGTGATTTCGCGCGCGGCTTTCGCGGTTTCATGCGCGATCCAGCGGTTGAGGGTTTCCTTCGCCGATTTGGGGTTGAACCCCGCAACGCTGGCGCAGGAATTCATCTCGGCAAAGCGCACGGCGTTCCAGAGTTTGGTCGCAAAATTTCGGTAGCCTTCGACGCGTTGCGTCGAGAGCTTGATGTCGCGGCCTTGCGCCGCCATCGCCGCCAGCGTGAAGCGCAGCGCATCCGCGCCGTAATCGTCGATCAGCGCCAACGGATCGATGACATTGCCCTTCGACTTCGACATCTTCGCGCCGGAGGCGTCGCGCACCAACGCGTGGATGTAGACATCATGAAAAGGAATTTCTTTCATGAAGTGCAGGCCCATCATCATCATGCGCGCGACCCAGAAGAAGATGATGTCGAAGCCGGTGACCAGCACGCTGGTCGGATAGAAGCGCTTGAGTTCGCTCGTTTCGTCCGGCCAGCCCAGCGTCGAGAACGGCCACAGCGCGGATGAGAACCATGTGTCGAGCACATCCTCGTCGCGCGTGAGCGTGGTTGCCTTGCCGTAGTGATTCTGCGCGGCGGCGGAAGCTTCGGCCTCATCGAGCGCGACAAACACTTTTTCGTCCGGCCCATACCACGCTGGGATTTGATGACCCCACCACAATTGCCTCGAGATGCACCACGGCTGGATGTTTTCCATCCAGTCGAAATAAGTCTTCTCCCAATTCTTCGGCACGAATTTCGTCTTGCCGGAGCGCACAGCCGCAAGTGCCGGCTCGGCCATCTTTTTCGCGTTCACGTACCACTGGTCGGTGAGATAGGGCTCGATGACGACGTTCGAGCGGTCGCCGTGCGGGACCATGTGCTTGTGCGGCTCGATCTTCTCGACCAAGCCCTTTGCTTCCAGACGCTCAACGACTTTCTTGCGCGCAGCGAAGCGGTCGAGTTTGTCGAGCGCGAGCGTCTCGTCGAGATCGGCTGACTTCGCGACGTCCGCGATGAAATCCGCATTGCCGGCGAGCGTGAGCTTTCCCTCGATACTCAAAATATTGATCTGCGGCAGCTTGTGCCGCTTGCCGACCTCGAAATCGTTGAAGTCGTGCGCCGGGGTGATCTTCACCGCGCCCGAACCTTTTTCAGGATCGGAATAGTCGTCGGCGACAATCGGAATCTTTCGTCCCACCAAAGGCAAGATGACGTTTTTACCGACTAGTTTCTTGTATCGCTCGTCGTCGGGATGCACCGCCACCGCGGTGTCGCCCAGCATCGTTTCCGGCCGCGTCGTGGCGACGACAATGAATGTCGAAGGGTCTTCGGCGTTGAAGGTCTTACCCTCAAGCGGATAGCGCAGATGCCACAGGTGCCCCTTGATCTCGACCTGCTGCACTTCCAGATCGGAAATCGCCGTGAGCAGTTTCGGGTCCCAATTGACCAGCCGCTTGTCTTTGTAAATCAGTCCCGCCTTGTGCAGATCGACGAAGACTTTCAGCACGGCCTTCGACAAGCCAGGGTCCATCGTGAAGCGCTCGCGCGACCAATCACAAGAAGCACCAAGTCGCTTGAGCTGATTGACGATGGTGCCGCCCGACTCCGTCTTCCATTCCCACACGCGCTTGAGAAAAGCCTCGCGCCCCATCTCGCGGCGTCCCGGCTGCTGGCGCTCCATCAGCTGCCGCTCGACCACCATCTGCGTCGCGATGCCGGCGTGATCGGTGCCGGGCTGCCACAGCACATCCTTGCCGCGCATGCGCTCGAAGCGGCAGAGCAGGTCCTGCAGCGTGTTGTTGAGCGCATGGCCCATATGCAATGAGCCGGTGACGTTCGGCGGCGGAATGACGATACAGTACGGCTGCGCCTTGGCCCGCTCCGGCCGTCCGGCGCGGAAAGCGCCCGCGCTCTCCCACGCTTCGTAAATGCGCCGCTCGACTTCGGACGGCTGATAAGTCTTCTCGATCATCGTCACTTCGCTTGATTCAAGATGCGCGGTAGAAAGCCCCGCAGACCTGCCGGAGTCAACGTGTCATCGCCAGCCCCCGATAGCGGCAGCGCCGCGACCCGCGCCATCGTGTTTTTGGCGATCGCTGCCTTCGCCAGCCAGTCGATGGTGCGGGTGACGGATTCGCTCCTTCCCCAAATCGCCGCCGACATGGGCGTCACCGTCGGCGCGGCGGCCATCGTGGTGACGGCCTATGCGCTGGCCCACGGCTCGGTGCAACTGGTGATCGGCCCGGTCGGTGACCGTTTCGGCAAATACTCATGCGTAACGATTGCCGCGGGCATAGCCACCGTGCTTGTCGCGCTCTGCGGTCTTGCCGGCTCGCTCTCCACGCTGGTTGCAGCACGACTCGCCTGCGGCCTCGCGGCAGGCTGGATCATCCCGCTCGGCATGGCATTTCTGGGCGACGTAATCCCTTATAAGCGCCGCCAGCAGGTGCTCGGACGGTTTCTCTCGGGACAAATTCTCGGACAGCTTTTCGGCCAGGCGGCGGGCGGCATTCTCGGCGATCTGTTCGGCTGGCGGCGCGTGTTCTTCCTGCTCGCGGGACTTTTCGCCATCGCCACCGCCGCGCTGATCGTCCAGTTGATCCGCAATCCAATCACCCACGCCGCTCACGCCAGCGCGACGCGCTCGCAGGGTTTCATCGCCGATTATTCCGCCGTGCTGAGTACGCGCTGGGCGCGCATCGTGATCCTCGCCGCGTTTCTTGAAAGCGGGCTGATGTTCGGCGCCTTCGCCTTCGTCGGCGCGGATCTGCATCTGCGCTTCGGACTGAACTTCACGCTGATCGGACTGTTCGTCGGCACCTTCGCCATCGGCGGACTGATCTACAGCCTCTCGGTCACTTATCTGATTGGCCGCCTGAGCCAGATCGGCCTCACCACCGCCGGCGGCATCGTGCTGGCGCTCGCTTACACCGCGCTGGCGGTCGAGCCCTATTGGTGGCTCACGCCGCTCGCCGTCACCGGCATCGGTTTCGGCTTCTACATGCTGCACAACACGTTGCAGACCAACGCGACGCAGATGACGCCGGAAGCGCGCGGCACGGCCGTCGCGATCTTTTCAGCGGCGCTTTATCTGGGGCAAACCGCGGGCGTTGCCGCGGCGGCATTCGTGTTCGACCGCTATAGCGGCGTGCCGGTATTTCTGGCCGCCGGGCTTCTACTGCTGGTATTGGCGCTGTGGTTCGCGCGGCGGCTCAAAGCGCACCGGAGCGAGAGCGGGGTTAGTTAGCCGCGGCGCGCGACGCGCTCGATCTCGGCGCGCACGATGCGATCCACCATGCCCGGCAGATTGTCATCGAGCCACGCCTTGAGCATCGGGCGCAGCATTTCCTTCACCAGATCCTCAAGCGTGCGCGCGTTCTGCACCAGCACGGTATGCGCCAGCGAGTTGAACGCGCTGTCGACCGCCGCGCTCGCCGAGTTCGACAGCAAGCCGCGGTCGGGCCCGTGCGCGAATTGCCGGCGCGCTTCATCGATGGTGCCGCGCATCGCAGGCTCGACCGGAGCATCCGCCGGCTTGTCGCTGAAGATCACATCGGACTGTCCGTCGATGGTGCGAAAGCTCGGCGCACTGGGCAGCGGCGTAGGCGCTGTCATGGCTTCGGTCAGATCGAGTATGTCGGATGCATCGTTCTTCGGCGCGCCTCTGCCTGGCGGGGAATCGAGATCGGCGAGCATCGCGTCGACGTCGTTCTGATTCATCACGGCTGGGCGCGGAGCGGGCGCAGGCGCTTTCGGCAACGGCGCGGGAATCGGCGGGCGAGCCGGCGGCGGCGCAGGACGCGCCGGAACTGCCGCGGCGGGAGCCGCCTTCGGCTCCGGCGGCTTAGCCGGTTTGGCGGCATCGTCGTCGGCAATGATCCGGCGAATGGAGGCGAGAATTTCCTCCATCGAGGGCTCTTGTGTCTTCGCCGCTTGCGTCATCGCCGCATCCCTGTCATCGCGCCGCGGACGGCATGGCCGAGACGGCCACTGCGAATCATCGAATCACGCTCGTTTGGGCACTTTATACGCCAGCGCGATACTAGTGTGGCAGGGCGAAGGTAACGCCGGGTTAAGGCCTGTGGACACTTAAGGCCCCCTCGCCGGCTTGTCGCACTGCAAAATTATGACAGGGGATTTCCGGCGTTCAGCGTCCGTCAGGCGTGCGCACGCCGGTCCAGACATCGCGCACCTGCTGGTAATGAACCTGCGCGTCATAGACCGCGACCGGCAAGCCGAGAACCGTGGGCGACAGCCGGCCGACCGACGACAGCAACGTGTATGAGGCCACCACGCGGTCGCGCTGGGCGGTCACCAGCGAGACGCGGGCATTCACCAGTTCCTGCTGTGCATTGAGCACATCAAGCGTGGTGCGCTGGCCGACGCGGGCTTCCTCGCGAACGCCGTTGAGCGCGATTTCGGCTGCCTGCACCTGCGCCTGCGTGGCCTCGATGTTGCCCTTGGCGGCCTCAAGCTGCCCCCATGACTGGACGACGACTTGCCGCGTCTGGTCGCGGGCGGTGTCGAGATCGAGCCGCCGTTGTCCCAGCGTTTCCTTCGTCTGCCGGATGAGGGAATACTCGGCGCCGCCCTGATAAATGGGGACGGTCACCTGGCCGAGAACGCTGGCCGAAAACGTCTCCAGCGCGCTGAGCGAGCTTTCGTAGCTTTTTTGCACGCTGCCTTGCAGCGAGAGCGTCGGCTGCAGCGCGCCCTCCGCCACTTTCACCGCGAGCAGCGCGGCATCGACATTGAATTGCGCCGTGGTCACCGACGGGTGCTGCGTGCTGCCGGCTGCGACGGCCTCGTTGAGCGCACGCGGCGAAAAACGATCGACCGGCGTCGCGGGGCTAAGCTTGCCCGGCTCCGTCCCGATCACCTGGCGGTAAACCGCCGACGATGTCTTGTAATTGGCTTCCGCGGTGAGCACCTGCGAGCGCCCTGCCGCCAGCCGCGATTCCGATTGCGCGACGTCGGTACGCGTCACCTCGCCGACATTGAAGCGGTCGCGAGTCTGGCGCAATTGCTCCTGCAACACTTCGACGTTGCGCTTTTGCAGATCGAAGATGGCGGAGTCGCGCAGCAGGTTCATGTAAGCGGTAGCGCCGTTGAGCAGCACCGACTGCTCGAACGAGCGCAACGTCTCGCGCGCGGCGGAGACCTGGCTTTCCGCCTGACGCGTGCGGTTGGCGGTTTGGAATCCATTGTAGAGCGTCTGCGTGCCGGTCAGTCCGTAACCGCTTGGCGTCATCGTGCCGGATTGTTTCACGTAAGGCGCGGTGCTGCTGCTGCCGCGCGCGTATGTGTCCCAGTACTGCTCGCCGACCGAAGCGGTGGCGCTCACCCGCGGACGATAGCCGGACAATGCCTGCGGAACGCCTTCATCAGTCACGCGCACGAGTGCGCGCTGGGCGTTGAGCTGCGGATTGTTGGAATACGCATGAGCAAGCGCTGCTTCGAGAGTCTCGGCGATCGCTTCGTCAAACGGCAATGACGCGCAGGCGATCAAACCGATCGCGAGCGAGGCCGCCTGAAACTTCCAACGAACCCGACGCGACATTCTGCCACCCGACGCACGCATGACGCGCACGCGCAAACTCCACGGCATATAAGCCCAAAAACATAGGCGGGACAGCGCCTTCTTGAAACCCCCATGGAATACCGGCCCACAGAAAGATGCGGGGCTCCAGATAATTGCCCACAGATGGAACCGCGATGCGCCGTTAGAAGGCGAACGCAGGCGCCTTGGCAAAACCCGGCAAAAGCGGCGCTGTGGCGTCGAAAATTGGCCGTCCGCTGATTTCGCCGCCAGCATTTCGGTAAAGCATCGCTTTGCTGCCCGGCCCGCTCCCGAGAACGCATACCAGCCGCCCGCCGTCCTTGAGTTGCTTGCAAAGCGCCTGCGGCACGATTTCCGTCGCGCCATTGAGCAGAATGACATCGTAGGGCGACTGATTCGGCCAGCCGTTCACCAGCGGCCCGGTCACCGGCGTGACGAAGGCGGTGCCGGTGGCGCTCAGGACTTCGCCCGCCTGCCGCGCGAGATTTGCATCTTCCTCCAGCGCGACCACGGAGCCTGCAATCCGCGCCAGCACGGCGGAGGAATATCCGGTGGCACTGCCGACAACGAGCACCAGATCGGTCGGGACGATCTCCGCGGCGTGGATCAACTTGGCAAGCACCATCGGCTTGAGCAGACGGCGTGAAGCATTCGCGTTCACCGCGACATCAAGATCAAGATAAGCGAGCGGAGCTTGTTCCGGCGGAAGGAAGCGCTCGCGCGGCACCTCCAGCATCGCCGCGATAAGGCGCAAATCGGTCACGTCGCTGGGGCGGACCTGGCCGTCGACCATCATTCGGCGCGCGGCGGCAAAGTCGGTCATCGC
>CAMDSH010000032.1 GCA_945907045.1 Rhizobium sp. Q54
GCCTGAGCGGCTCATCGAGCAGACGACACCGTGATCAGCCATCAGCCGCTGGAACTGCTCGCTTGTGTATTGGCTGCCGCGGTCAGAATGATGCACCAGAGCGTCTGGCTTGCCCCTTCGCCAGATCGCCATCACCAGAGCGTCGGTGAGAGTTGCGCTGTCATCGCCGGGTTCATCGACCAGCCGACCACACGCCGCGAGAACAGATCAACGACTGCCGCCACATAGAGCCAGCCTTCCGCCGTCCACACATAGGTGAAGTCGGCGATCCATTTACGGTTCGGTGCAGGTGCCTCGAAGCTGCGATCAAGTACGTTCGGAGCGACGGCGGAGGCCTGCCGCTCACCCAGATCCGGCGGCAGGCGACGTCGTCGCGGGCGTGCTTTAAAGGCCTGCAACCGCATCAATCGCTCGATCCGGTGCAAGCCGCACGGCGCGCCTTCAGCCAGCATGTCGTGCCACACGCGCCTGGCGCCATAGGTTCGATCGCTAGCAAGGAAGCTGGCACGAACCCTCGCGCTAAGCTCTTCATCGTTCCGGCTGCGTTGACTGCGCGGTCGCGTCAGCCATGCATAGAAGCCTCCTCGCGAGACACCGAGCGCCCCGCACAACCAATCCGCCGGCCAGATTACTCGGTGCTTCGCGATGAAGGAGAACTTCACGTCGATTCCTTCGCGAAGTAGGCCGCGGCTTTTTTTAGGATGTCGCGCTCGGCCTTAAGCTTGATCACTTCGCGCTTGAGACGGGTGATCTCAGCTTGTTCGGGCTTCTGTTGCCCTTGACCGGGGAACGCCTGCTGCGGATCATCCGCAAAGGCCTTCACCCAGCTCCGAAGCTGCGACACATGTACGCTCAGATCTTGCGACGCCTGCGCATACGACACGCCGCGATGCTTGATCAGCCGAACAGCCTCAAGCTTGAACTCGCGTGTAAATTTCCGACGTTCCATGACGCACCTCCGGTTCCATTAAAACACCTAACTTGGTGTCTTCGAAACCCGGTGCAGGCCATACCTTCCGCCGCTTCTTGCCAGCGCTTCTAGCGCGAGACTCCCCGTTCTTTTTCGGAATATCCTTTAGCGGCGTCGGGGGACCGGCGAACGCACCGCGCAAGATTGCTTGCTGGCGTTGCTTAGCTTCCTTGCGGCTAAATTGGTCGGTGTCCATCGGGGGAAGGATACCACATGGTGAAGCCACCGAAAACACCACGCCCACAAAAACCACCTATTCAACCGCCACGAATTGATCAAACGGTAGATATAACTGTCAGCCTAATTCACGAAAAACTCATAGGGCGAATAGTTATCACTTGGTCGAAGTTGGAATCGTGCCTTGAAGATTTTATCTGGCACTTGCTCGATATGAATATGGATCGAGGTCGAATAATCACGACAAGATTGGACGTAATTGCAAAAATAAGAATGACCCGTCAATTTGCCGAATTAAAGTTGCCAGAGACTCAGTTTCACACGCTATCTGCAATATTGGACAAGATGGATATTCTGCGTGAGGACCGAAATTTCATCGTTCATGGAACGTGGGGCCGGTCGATGCCTGAGAACATGCACATCTGCCTGTCTCTTAGGCCTACTCCGCTTGCTCCCGATCAGGCTGTGTCAGAAACATTTCCCGAAACGCGCTTGCGGGCCATAATTGCCGATATTGAACAGATAAAGACGGGATTACTGGATTTGATGTTTGCGATACCGACATCATGCGCTGAAAGACAAGAATTGCTACGTCAGTCAGGCTGGCGTCGCCCGCAGCCAGAGCATCCTTCCAGCGAGACAGAACCATCCCCCCTGCCTCGGCCATCTGAAGAGAAATAGCAATTTTGGGCGCGCCACCACCTTCGGACTCCTCCGAAGTGGCAGGATTACTACCTTTGGTATAATGTGGTGTCAACTACGTAAATGGCAATATATTCCTAACATGGAAAATAAAACTATTGTCGTCCCCGCGAAGGCGGGGACCCATAACCCCTGTGATTATGAATCGCAAAGCCAGTGGTTATGGATTCCCGCCGGAGCCTGTCATCGGGCCGCGCTTTGCGCGGACCCGTTGGCGGGAATGACCGGGAAGAAGGCACTGTGCGGGACAAGTCCGGCCACGACAAAAATGTTTAGTCCGTCATTAGTTTGGACGAGCACTACGCGCCTTCGTCCACCCTGCACCTTCTAACTTTTAGTCGGCCGGCTTGGGCGACATGCCGACATAAACTCTACGCCAAGGTTTGAAAACTCCAGCAACCTAATATCATAACGCAATTGTTCTCCCAAACTGCGGGATACCACCTCAGAATAGCTGTTGAATTCGACCACGTTTAGTGCACGAGACACATCTAAAGCCGCTTTCATCTGTGACAAGATTGGGGATGTCGGCCAAGTAATTCCGCCGGTAGGCGGGTATAAGGTCAACCTAATTGGCACCCCATTTTTCTCCGCAGTTAGAAGCAATTCGGTAGCGGTTTCCGCAACCAGCGCGAATGTCTTTTCGGACCAAGGCTCTTTTTCGAAATTTGATTGACGGTTGACGATGGCGCCAAATTGCGCCCTCACCGTCATCCTTGTCACGATCCCCGGCACTTCTGCGTTAGACTTATCGTGATAATATTCAGAAACTGCTTTCCAAAGTGTCTCAAGAAATTTTGCTTCCTCCGGCCCAATTTGTTTCATCAATTCGATTAGATAAGGACGCAACGACACGCCTGAGGCACCCCGAACAAGTAGATTCGCCCACCAATCAATCAAGGGCGAGTTCGGATCCTCGAGAGAAACCGCCTCAACCCAAGGCACAATAATTTTTGGTGATACGGGGCTAAGTTTGACGCCACTTTCTGTGGCAATTTCTTGCACTCTTTTCATCGCGCGGATTGTCGCTGCTTGACGAAAAAATCGAATGTAATCTCCAATGAGACCGGCCCCTTCAACTACCGGACTAAATAACGTTTGTATTTGTTCGCCAACCGCAGAAGCTTGCGTAGACGGCAGGTCTATCTTTAGACCAGATTTTGAAATCGTTACTTTCGTGCGCTTAGAAATTCTTGATCTTTTACGCTTTAACTTTGCCATGCCTACACCGGCAAGTTATCGTGCTTGCGCCACGGCATCTCGACTTTCTTGTTGCGCAACATCGCCAGCGCGCGCGCGATGCGGCGGCGGGTGGAGTGCGGCATGATCACGTCGTCGATATAGCCGCGCTCGGCGGCGACGAACGGCGATAGAAAGCGGTCCTCGTATTCCTTGGTGCGCGCGGCGATCTTGTCTTTATCGCCAATGTCGGCGCGGAAAATGATTTCCACCGCGCCCTTGGCGCCCATCACCGCGATCTGCGCCGTCGGCCAGGCGTAATTCAAATCGCCGCCGACATGCTTGCTCGCCATCACGTCGTAAGCGCCGCCGAAGGCCTTGCGCGTGATGACGGTGACGAGCGGCACGGTGGCCTGCGAATAGGCGAACAGCAGTTTGGCGCCGTGCTTGATCAGCCCGCCGTATTCCTGCGCGGTGCCGGGGAGGAAACCGGGCACATCGACGAAGGTGACGATCGGAATGCTGAAGGCATCGCAAAAGCGCACAAAGCGCGCGGCCTTGCGTGATGCATCGCTGTCGAGCACGCCCGCCAGCACCATCGGCTGATTGGCGACGAAGCCAACCGTGCGGCCCGCGATGCGCCCGAAGCCCGTGACCATGTTTTTCGCATACGCCGCCGAGATTTCAAAAAAGTCGCCCTCGTCCGCGACTTTGTGGATCAGTTCCTTGATGTCGTAAGGCTTGTTCGGATTGTCGGGGATCAGCGTGTCGAGCGATTCATCCATGCGGTCGGCGTCGTCTTGCGTCGGCCATTCCGGCGCGCCGCTGGCGTTGTTTGCGGGCAGGAAATCGATCAGCCGCCGCATTTGCAGGAGACACTCGACATCGTTTTCGAACGCGCCGTCGGAGACACCCGATTTGGTGGTGTGCACGCTCGCGCCGCCAAGTTCCTCGGCGGTGACCACTTCGTTGGTCACAGTCTTCACCACGTCCGGCCCGGTGACGAACATGTAGCTGGTGTCGCGCACCATGAAGATGAAGTCGGTCATCGCGGGGGAATAAACGTCGCCGCCCGCGCACGGGCCCATGATGACGCTGATCTGCGGGATGACGCCGGACGCGATCACGTTGCGCTTGAACACTTCGCCGTAGCCGCCGAGCGCCGCCACGCCCTCCTGAATGCGCGCGCCGCCAGCGTCGAACAGGCCGATGATGGGCGCGCGGGCCCGCATCGCCATGTCCTGCACTTTTGTAATTTTCTGCGCGTGCGCTTCCGAGAGCGAGCCGCCGAATACGGTGAAGTCCTTCGAGAACAGATAGACCGCGCGCCCGTTCACCGTGCCCCAGCCGGTGACGACGCCGTCGCCGGGGATTTTCTGCTTCTCCATGCCGAATTCGGCCGAGCGGTGTTCGACGAACATGTCGAATTCCTCGAACGAACCTTTATCGAGCAGCAGTTCGATGCGCTCGCGCGCGGTGAGCTTTCCCCTTTTGTGTTGCGCCTCGATGCGCGCCTTGCCGCCGCCGTCGCGCGCCTGCTCGCGGCGTTTTTCCAGTTTGTCGAGAATGTCTTTCATGCCGTGTTTCCGGAGGGGCGGTTAAAGCGCCAGAGCGCGAAGGCGATGATCAGCATCAGCAGGCCGCCGCCCAGCACGCTGAGCGGCGATGCGCCCAGCCGCTCGAACCACTGCGTGTAGAAATGAATCGCGCCGAACACCGCGGCGACGTTCATCGCCCAGCGCCGGTTGACGCGCGCGGCCCAGACGCCGAGCGCGATCAGCGCCGCCGCCCAGCCGATGGAGAAGACCCAATCCGGCACGGCGATCGGGACCGAGAAGCGCGCAACTGCGGGCTCCCCCTTGAGGCTGCGCAGCAGCAACAGGCGGTCGCCCCAGAGCGAGCCGATCCAGAAACCGAACATGACCATCAGAACCGCGGTGCGCGCGGCGTTGATCGCAAGCCGCTCGAAATCAGCCGACAGGCGATGCGAGAGATAATAAGCGCCGAGCGCCAGCGCCGAGAACAGCACGACGGTGATCAGCGGCTCGTAAATCGCCAGCGCGTAAGTCGCATGCCAATAGCCGGCTTTCGCGCCGAGGCACGCCCCGAGCGCCAGCACGCTGAGCGAGATCAGCAGGCTCGAGCGCGCGAGAATGGCCGCACCCGCCAGTGAGGCTGTAATGATCAGCATGGAGGCGAGCGATCCCGAGCCGTACACACCGATCGCGCCACAGAAGGTGAGCGCGCCAAGCACCGTGCAGATTTGCGCCAGCAGGCTCCATTGCCGCGCGCCGGACAGCGTCAGCGCCGCGCCAGCCCCGAACATCAAGAGGCCGAGCACGAGGGCGGTGGCGACATCCGGCACCAGCGCGCCGGCGGCGCCGGCGACCGCGATGACGCCGAAGCCGACGAGGATATTGATGCCGAGCGAACCGGTATCCTGCCCCGCCAGCGCGCGCAGGCGTTCGGCCTCGGCTGCGGACAATTTGCCGTCTTCAACCAGCTTGGTCAGATCGAGTGTGATTTTCATGTGAATGCCCCCTAAAGCGTCACCGCGATAGTACGCCGCCGGCGCGGCGTGGACTAGGCGAGCTTGAGGACGAGAGCCGCCGCCTGCATATCTTTCAGGCGGTAGGCGCGGCGGGCGAGCGCGATCTCGTCGCGGCCCCATTGCGACATCTGCCAGTCCTCATCGACGTGCGCGGCGTCCCACGCGGCCTCAAGAGACAGGTGGCCTTGCAACAATGCCAACGCGATAAGCGCCGAGCCGGTGAGCGTGGTGATGGAGGCGGTGGCGCCCAGTTTCCAGGGGTCTTGCGGGATGGCTTTAGCGGCGGCGGCAATCGCGCTGTCCGGCTGCGCGACGTAAGTGATGCCTTCCGCCAGCATGAAACGCGCATCGAACTCTTCACGCGCCCAGGTGAGCAGCGGATTCCAGTGCTGCGTCTGCAGCTTGACCAGGCCTTCCGGCTCGCCCGCGCGGTAGCACACGAGGTCGGAGCCGAGATATTTCGTAATTTCCTCGGCGAGGGGCGCTGGCGCATCCGCCACCGCGTCGATGATGACGTTTGCAAGCCGCGTGAGCGGCATCAGCGCGGGGTCGATGACGTCGACTTGCGCCTCCCACTCGGCGGCGAGCGCTTGCGCCAATTTCTTCGACGGAGCCGCGAGCGCGCGGCGCGCCGGGGTTCGCACCGGCTTGCCGTCGAGCAGCACCGTAAATCCGCCGTCCCCCTCGCCTGCGCCGGCTTTCTCGTAGAACCGTTTGCGCAGTTGCGGGCGCATGTTACGGCGCGCCGACTCGGTCGGATCGAGCGGCGGTTCGATGAAAATTTCCTCGAAAATGTCACGCATTGGTGCTGTTTTGGGTTTTCACCGGCCACATCCGATCAAGCGTGGGGAGCAACGCGGAAAAATCCTCGATCACGATTTGCGCGCCAGCGTCCCGCAACTCGCTCACGGGATGATAACCCCACGCAACGCCGATGGCGGATGCGCCCGCCGCGCGCGCCATATCCATGTCGAACGCCGTGTCGCCGATCACCACCGTGCGATCCGGCGCAACGCCCGCCTCGCGCATCGCGTGCAGCACCATGCCGGGATGCGGTTTCGACGGCGCGCTGTCGGCGGTCTGGATTGTGGTGAAATGCTGCATCAATCCATGGTGCTCCAGCACCGCTTTCACGCCGCGCTCGGATTTTCCCGTCGCGATGCCCAGCGTCACGTCGCCGCGCCGGGCAAGTTCCTCCACCGCATCGCGCGCGCCGGGATAGAGCGGTTCCACATGCTCGCCCGACGCGCGAAGCGCAAAGAACGCCGCCTTGTAGCCCTCGGTCAGGCTCTCCAGCGGCTGGGGCGCGCCATCCGCAAGCCTGCGGAACGCTTCGCCCAGCGAAAGCCCGACAATGGAGAGCAGCCGCTCGCGCGGAGGGCACGGCAGATCATGTTGCAGATAGGTTTTGTGCATTGCAGCACAGATCATGTGCTGGCTGTCCACCAGCGTTCCATCGCAGTCGAAGATAACCAACTTCATAGACTTTAAGCCTAAGGTTTCGATGCTCCCTGGGGGTGGATATGCCATCGTTGCGCCGTTTTCAGGGAGCGAAAAGTTCAACTGCGGCTTGCAGTTGATAGACGGCAGGCATGACGAGAGGATAGGTGGAATTAGCAGCCACCCTCTACTAACATCCGCGCCGGATTCGGCGGATAGATACAAAGCCGAACCGGGGGAGCTACGCCGGCTAAAGCCGTGACGCGACACCGCGGAAATGTATCCGCGTAGCGGAGCGCGTTTCGAGGAGTGAATGAAGAATACCGACATTTCGGCGCCCGACTACTTTCACAAGGTCGTGGATTGCCAATGGGCTTGTCCGGCCCACACGCCGGTCCCCGAATATATCCGGCTGATCGCGGCGGGCCGCTATGGCGACGCCTACATGGTCAACTGGAATTCGAACGTGTTTCCCGGAATTCTGGGGCGCACGTGCGACCGTCCGTGCGAACCGGCGTGCCGCCGCGTGCGCGTGGAAAAAGAACCTGTCGCGATCTGCCGCCTCAAACGCGTCGCCGCTGATTACAAGGAAGACATCCGCGACCGGCTGCCGAAACCGGCGCAAAAGAAAAACGGCAAGCGCATCGCACTGGTCGGCGGGGGCCCGGCTTCGCTCACCGTTGCGCGCGATCTGGCGCCGCTCGGCTACACCTGCGTCGTTTTTGACAGCGATCCGAAAGCCGGCGGCATGATCCGCTCGCAAATTCCGAAATTCCGTCTGCCCGACGCAGTGATCGACGAGGAGACCGGTTACATCCTCGGCCTCGGCGTCGAGTTCGTCGCGGGCAAGCGCATCGACAGCCTGAAAACGCTGCTGGCGGATAATTTCGACGCGGTGTTCGTCGGTTCCGGCGCGCCGCGCGGGCGCGATCTCGACATTCCCGGCCGCAAGGAAGCCGCCAAGAACATTCACATAGGCATCGACTGGCTCTCTTCCGTGTCGTTCGGTCACGTCACGAAAATCGGCAAGCGCGTCATCGTGCTCGGTGGCGGCAACACCGCGATGGATTGCTGCCGCTCCTCGCGCCGTCTCGGCGGCGAGGACGTGAAGGTGATCGTACGCTCCGGCTTCGATGAGATGAAAGCCAGCCCCTGGGAAAAGGAAGACGCCATCCACGAGGACATCCCGATCCTCAATTATCTGGTGCCGAAGGAATTCACTCACGAGAACGGCAAGCTCACCGGCGTCACCTTTGAAAAAGTGAAGGCCGAGAAGGACGCCAAGGGCCGCCGCAATCTCGTTCCGACGGGCGAGCCGGATCAGCATGTCCCCTGCGACGACGTGCTGGTGGCGGTGGGTCAGGAAAATTCTTTCCCCTGGATCGAGCGCGACATCGGCATCGAGTTCGACAAGTGGGGCATGCCGGTGGTCGATCCCCTCACCTTCCGCTCGACCAACCCGAAAGTCTTTTTCGGCGGCGACGCCGCGTTCGGCCCGAAGAACATCATCTGGGCGGTCGCGCACGGCCATGAAGCCGCCGTCTCCATCGACAAGCTCTGCCATGGCGAGGACATCGCCGTTCGCCCGCAGCCGACGGTTGACGTGTCGAGCCAGAAGATGGGCATTCACGAGTGGTCGTATAACAACGAGATCGCGCTCGATCAGCGCTACAAGGTGCCGCTGCGCGAGAAGGCGATTGCGCTGAAAGACATCAAGGCCGAGGTCGAGCTTGGCTTCGATCCCGCATTGGCGCTGTCGGAAGCCGGCCGCTGCCTGAACTGCGACGTGCAGACGGTGTTCACGTCGTCGCTCTGCATCGAGTGCGACGCCTGCGTCGATATCTGCCCGATGGACTGCATCACCTTCACGCCGAACGGCGAGGAAGCCGATTTGCGCACACGGCTGACCGCACCGGCGAAAAATCCGACGCAGTCGCTTTACGTCGCTAACGACCTGAAAACCGGCCGCGTCATGGTGAAGGACGAGGACGTATGTCTGCACTGTAGTTTGTGCGCGGAACGTTGCCCCACCGGCGCGTGGGACATGAAGAAGTATCTCATCGAAATGGCACACGCAGGCCCCGCATGCCGATCCAGAGCGTAAACGATTTCGTCGTCCGTTTTGCCAACGTCAACGGCTCGGGTTCCGCGAGCGCCAACGAGATGTTTGCCCGCGCCGTGCTGCGCATGGGTATTCCGGTCTCGCCGCGCAATATCTTCCCGTCCAACATTCAAGGCCTGCCCACCTGGTACGAAGTGCGCGTGACGGAAGCCGGCCACCTCGGCGCTCGCGGCGGCGTAGACCTGATGGTGGCGATGAACCCGCAGACCTGGGATAAGGATTTGGCCCTGATCGAGCCCGGCGGCTATCTGTTTTACGATTCCACCAAGCCGCTGCCGGCGTCGAAATTCCGCCCGGACATTACAGTAATTGGTGTGCCGCTCACCGCGATCTGCAACCGCGAATACACAGATCCGCGCCAGCGCCAGCTGTTCAAGAACATCATCTATATCGGCGCGCTCACGGCGCTGCTCGAAATGGACGTGAAGGTAGTCGAGCAGCTCATCGGCGAGCAATACAAGGGCAAGGACAAGCTGATTGAGCCGAACATCAAGGCGCTGCACATCGGCCGCGACTACGCGCTGATGAATCTGGAATGCCCGATCGGCCTCAAGCTGAAAGCAACGGACAAAGTCGGCGACCGCATCTTCATCGAGGGAAATTCCGCCGCCGCGCTCGGCGCGGTCTATGGCGGCGCGACGGTGTGCGCGTGGTATCCGATCACGCCTTCCTCCTCCTTGGCCGACGCCTTCACCCGGCATTGCGCCAAGCTGCGCGTCGATCCAGTCACCAAGAAAGCGAAATACGCCATTATCCAGGCCGAGGACGAACTCTCCTCCATCGGCATGGTGATCGGCGCGAGCTGGAACGGCGCGCGCGCCTTCACCGCCACCTCCGGCCCCGGCATTTCGCTGATGCAGGAATTCATTGGCCTCGCTTACTTCGCCGAAATTCCGTCCGTCATTTTCGACGTGCAGCGCGCGGGCCCTTCGACCGGCATGCCGACGCGCACGCAGCAGTGCGACCTGATTTCATGCGCCTATGCCTCGCACGGCGATACCAAGCACGTGCTGTTGTTCCCGGAAGATCCGGCGGAGTCTTTTGAATTCGGCGCGCAGGCGTTCGATCTTGCCGACCGGTTGCAAACGCCGGTATTCGTGATGCTCGATCTCGACATCGGCATGAACCATCGCCTCTGCAAGCCATTCACCTGGGACGACAGCCGCGCCTACGACCGCGGCAAGGTGATGACGGCGGAGGAGCTTGAGGCCGGCAAGGATTTCGGCCGCTATCTCGACGTCGACGGCGACGGCATTCCGTTCCGCACTTATCCCGGCACGCATCCGACCAAGGGCTCGTTCTTCACCCGCGGCACCTCGCGCGACCGTTACGCGAAATACACCGAGGAAGGCGCGCCTTACGTCGACAACATGCAGCGCCTGCTGCGCAAGTTCGATACCGCCAAGGATCTGGTGCCGCGCCCGCTCACGGCCAATTCGGCCAAGCCGACGAAATTCGGCGTGATCTATTTCGGCTCGACTTCTCCCGCGATGGACGAAGCCATTCACATGATCGAGGCCGGCGGGCAATCCGTGGACCGCATGCGCATCCGCGCCTTCCCGTTCCATTCCAGCGTGCCCAGCTTCCTCGCCGACCACGACTTCGTCTTCGTCGTCGAGCAGAACCGCGACGCGCAGATGCGCTCGCTCATCGTCAACGAATGCAACGTCGACCCCGTGCGCCTCGTGCCGATACTGCATTTCGACGGAACGCCGATTACCGCCCGCTTCATCGCCAAGGCGATCAGCGAGCATCTGGACAAGCTGAAACTGTCGCCTATGAAGGTGGTCTCATGACCTATCTCGCCAAGCCGAAATTTCATCATCCCGAGTTGCCGAAGAACGATCTCGGCTACACGCATCGCGACTACGAAGGTACGGTGTCGACGCTGTGCGCGGGTTGCGGGCATGACTCGATCACCGGCGCGGTCATCCAGGCCTGCTTCGAATTATCCATCGAGCCGCACCGGGTGGCGAAGATTTCCGGCATCGGCTGCTCCTCAAAAACGCCGACTTATTTCCTCGGCAATTCGCACGGCTTTAATTCGGTGCACGGGCGCATGCCATCGGTGCTCACCGGGGCTAACCTGGCCAATCGCGATCTGATTTATCTCGGCGTTTCCGGCGACGGCGATTCCGCCTCTATCGGCCTGGGGCAATTCGCGCACTCGATCCGCCGCGGCGTCAACATGGTCTATATCGTCGAGAACAACGGCGTGTATGGCCTGACCAAGGGACAATTCTCGGCGACCGCCGACCGCGGCTCCAAGTCGAAGCGCGGCTTCATCAACACCGACAATTCCATCGATCTTGCCGCGATGGCGCTACAGCTCGGCGCGACCTTCGTTGCGCGCTCGTTCTCCGGCGACAAGACGCAGCTGGTGCCGATCATCAAGGCCGCCATCGAGCACAAGGGCGCGGCGTTCCTCGACGTGATTTCGCCCTGCGTCGCCTTCAACAACCACACCGGTTCGACCAAGAGTTTCGATTACGTGCGCGAGCACAACGAGGCCGTGAACCGGCTGGATTTCATTTCGAGCCGCATGCCTATCGAAGTGAAATACGAGCCCGGCACCGTCGAAGTGGTCGAGCAGCACGACGGCTCGAAACTGGCGCTGCGCAAGCTCGCCGCCGACTACGATCTGAACGACCGCACCGCGGCGCTCGGATTCTTGCAGCAGCAGGCGGCGAAGGGTCAGGTGGTGACGGGATTGCTCTATATGCAGAGCGATTCAGACGACCTGCATTCGCATCTCGCGACCGTCGAGACGCCGCTCAACGCGCTCGGCGAGAAGGAGCTTTGCCCCGGCTCCGCGGCGCTGGAAAAGATCAACGCGAGCTTGCGCTAGGCTTTAAGCCACGGCTTTGTCGCGACCGCCCGCTTCACCGCTTCAATCATTTCGGGCGGCGGGCCCATTTTCACTGACAACGGCTTGCCGGTTTCAAGCACGCTCTTGAGGCTGGAGAGGATCGCCGGCCAGCCCGAACGCCCGCCTGCGAGAATGGCTTCGGGCACGTCCCATGAATGCGATTCCGTCATCGTGAGCCGCACGGCGCCGCCCGCCGGTTCGATGTCGTATGTCACGAGGGATTCCGGCAATTCGCCGAACTCCTTCATACCCTCGACCAGCCATGTGCAGGAGAAACGGCGCGGTGGCGACCAGTCGATCACCTTGCCGCTGATGTGGGTACGCCCGTCCGGATAACGCATCACAAACGCGCCACCCTTTTTCGGTTCGACATCGGCCGCAAAACCGAAAAAATATTGCCGGGTGAATTGCGGATCGATCAGCGCCTGCCAGACTTTTTCCGGCGCCGCGGCGATGTAGATGACGTAACTCGTTTTCGGCGTGAACATCGCGCGCCTATTGATTGCTGCACGTGCTGATGTAGAGATTGCGCTGCTCGGGCGCGACGCCGAACACGCCGGCCTGATGCGTGCAGCGGATGGTGCGATCCTGCGCGCTCTCGCGCGCGGTGGGCGGCACGTCCGGCGACACCGGCAAATTCGGAACCACCTTTCCGCCCGGCAGCATGACCGGCGGCTGCTCGGCCCGCGCATTGCGCGGCTCGGGCGTTACCGGAGGTTTGACTGGTTCCACATTCTGCTTGGTGCCGCGCGGAGATTTGTATTTAGGCGCCATGCCCGGTTCCGGCCGCATGATGGTGTAGCGGTCGCTGTCGGATTGCGCCTGCGCGGGCGCGGCGAGGCCAATGAGCGCGATCAACAGACAGGCAATGCGCATTCGCATGACCCTCACATAATCCTTGCGTCCTTGAGTCGCTACTCCTCCGGCGCGTCCTCGATGGGGTCGTAACGCTTGGCATCGAAGCCGAGCAGGTTCCACGACTGCTGCATGTGCGGCGGCAGCGGCGCGGTGATGTCGATATTCTTGGTCCCGCGCGGATGCGGAACCGCGATGCGCCGCGCCAGCAGATGCAGCTTGTTCTGCAGGCCGCCCGGCAGTTCCCAGTTTTCTTTCTCGAAATACTTCGCGTCGCCGATGATCGGGCAGCTGATATGCGCCATGTGCGCGCGCAACTGATGCGTGCGGCCCGTGACCGGCTTGAGCGACACCCAGGTGAGCTTCTGCCCGGCGGTTTCGACGACTGCGTAATAGGTGACCGCATGGCTGGCGCCGTCCTCGCCGTGCTTGGCGATGCGCATCAGGCTTTCGTCCTCGCGATCCTCCTTGGCGAGGAACGTCGAGATGCGGCCCTGCTTCGGCTTCGGCACGCCGACCACCAGCGCCCAGTAAAGCTTGCGCGCAGAACGCGAGCGGAACGTTTTCGCCAGCGCGGCGGCGGCAAAGCGCGTCTTGGCGACCAGCAGGCAGCCGGCGGTGTCCTTGTCCAGCCGATGCACGAGACGCGGGCGCTGCGCATCGCGCCCCTGCCCCTGCAACGCCCCGAGCATGCCGTCGAGATGCCGCACGGTGCCGGAGCCGCCCTGCACGGCGAGCCCCATCGGCTTGTTGAGCACCATCACGTCATCGTCTTCGTACAGCGTGATCGACCTGAGGAAGGCACGGTCTTTCTGATCGGCGGGCGCATCGTCGCGCGGCTTCGGCGGCTCCAGTTTGAGCGGCGGAATACGCACGGTCTGTCCGGCCTCAAGCCGCGCCTTCGGCTGCGTGCGCTTGCCGCTCACGCGCACTTCACCTTTGCGGATGATGCGCTGGATATGGCTGAACGAGAGCCCTGGAAAGCGCGCCTCGAAAAAGCGGTCGACGCGCATGCCGTTTTCGTCCGGCGTGACAGTGACGTTTTGCACGCCCTGACCCTTCAGGTCCTGCCCCTTTACGCCCGCAGCGCTTTCGCCTTTTACTTGCATTGCGCCTGCGTCCTCAGGATCGTGATGTCGGCCTTGACGTTTTCCGGGTTGTCACGTTTGGCCGCTTCATCGGCGGCGGTGCAAGCGGCAGTGCGATCGCCGTTGAGAAAGCGCGCAACACCGAGATTCGACCACGCCGTTCCGAATTGCGGGTCGTCCTTCACCGCCTGCTCAAGCACGCCTTGCGCCTCGCGCGGTTTCTTCACGATCAGCAGAAAGCGGCCGTAATCGGCATTGAGATTGCGCGATGGATTGGTTCTCGTCCGCGCCACGCGAAACAGCTCGTCGGCATATTCGGAGTCGTTAAAGCGCACCTGCGTAATGATGGCGAAGCCGTGGTAAATCTGGCTCTGCGCCGGATCCAGCAGAAACGCCTGATTGAAGCGCCGCGTCGCCTCAGGAATATTGTTGGCGAAAAAAGCGCTCCAGCCGCGCCGCACGGTTTCCTCGAAAGCCTTCTCGCGCGTTCCGGCGACCTGGATGACCGCGGCGATGAACTTTTCATCCGCCGCCTTGAGCTCGGGCGCCTTCTCGGCAAATCCGTAAAACGGCTGCTCCATGATGGGCGCGTCGAAGGTCTTTTTGGTAACGCGAACGCCGGGCGCAACTTCAACCGTCTGCGCGCGAAGATGCTGCGCCGGAACGGCGAGCAGCAAGGTTATGCAAATCGTGCGTAAAAATAATTTCATGGGCATCGCTTGAGCGTGTTGGCCGGCCCGCGATTCCAGCTCGCCTTGAGCCGGTCCCCGATAGCCTCTAACGATACCGGCGTGGAGCGATCCTCGCCGTCCCGCCAGCAGCGCGCTTCCATACGAACGACATTGCCCGTTTTATACATGCGCGCGACCCGGCACGCGCCATCATACCAGCGGATGGCGTTGTCCGAAACGATCAGCGGCGAGTTCGCCGCCGTCGCGCCGGACCAGTTGGTGCAGGCGGCGGCGTCCATGCCCCAGCGCCCGGCGAACGATTCGGCGGCGCGCAGCGGACTTGCCGCCGCGCACATCAGGCTGGCGATCATTGCGAAACGGGCGAACGTCATGCGTCGCCCTTCTCGCGCCGCAGCTTCGCCCAGTATTCGAGGCGCTTTCTGATTTCGCGCTCAAAGCCGCGCTCGGGAGGATCGTAGAACTGCTTGCGGCCGAGCTGGTCGGGAAAATAATTCTGCCCGGAAAAGGATTCCGCTTCGTCGTGATCGTAGGCGTAGCCGCGCCCGTAACCTTCTTCCTGCATCAGCTTGGTCGGCGCGTTGAGGATATGTTTCGGCGGCAGCAGTGACCCCGCTTCCTTGGCGGCGCGCATTGCCTGCCCGTAGGCCACATAAGCCGCGTTCGATTTCGGCGCGGTGGCGAGATAGATCACTGCCTGCGCGATGGCGAGTTCGCCTTCCGGGCTCCCAAGAAAATCGTATGCGTCCTTCGCGGCGTTGCAGATGACCAGCGCCTGCGGATCGGCAAGGCCGATGTCCTCTACCGCCATGCGCACAACGCGGCGCGCGAGATAGAGCGGATTTTCGCCGGCGTCGAACATGCGGCAGAGATAATACAGCGCAGCGTCAGGATCGGAGCCGCGCACGGATTTATGCAGGGCCGAGATTAAATTGTAATGGCCGTCCTGGCTTTTGTCGTAGATCGGCGCGCGCCGCTGCACGATTTCGGCCAATGCCGCTGCGTCGAAAACCTCGCCCTTTCGCGAGGCACGCCAGACTTCTTCCGTTAACGTCAACGCCGCGCGTCCGTCGCCATCCGCCATTCGCACCAGCGCACCGCGCGCATCGGAATCGAGCGGCAGCTTCTTGCCTTCGATCTCCTCGGCGCGCGCGAGCAGCTTTTCGATCGCCTCGGCGTCGAGCGATTTGAACACCAGCACGCGCGCACGCGAGAGCAACGCGGCGTTGAGCTCGAAAGAGGGATTTTCCGTGGTGGCGCCAACCAGCACAATGGTGCCGTCCTCCATCACGGGGAGGAAGCTGTCCTGCTGCGCGCGGTTGAAGCGGTGCACCTCGTCGACGAACAGCAGCGTGCCCTTGCCGGTTTCGCGGCGGGTGCGCGCGGCGTCGAAGGTTTTTTTCAAATCGGCAACGCCGGAAAACACCGCCGAGAGCTGCTCGAAATGCAATTCCGTTGCGTCGGCGAGCAGCCGCGCCACCGTGGTCTTGCCGGTGCCGGGCGGGCCCCAGAACACCATCGAACCGAGCGAGCGCGTCTCCAGCATGCGCGTGAGCGCGCCGTCGGGTCCAAGAAGCTGATCCTGCCCGACGACTTCGGATAATTTCTGCGGGCGAAGTTTGTCGGCAAGCGGACGCGGCGCGTCCTTGTCCAGTCCTGCGGCGGCGAACAGGCTCGGTCCGGCGGCTTTGGCGCGCGGGCTCATCCGCTGAACACGGCGGAAATCTGCTGACCGCCGCGCAAGATATTGAAGCGCCACACCCGGCTGCCGGTTTTGGTGACGCGGTCGAGGTCCTGCGTCTTTTCGATTTTTTCGTTGTTGACCGCGAGCACGACGTCGCCCGGCTGGAAGCCGAATTGCTGCGCGGAGCTGCCGGCGGCGATGTCGAGCACCACCACGCCCTGCACGCCGGGATCGAGCTTCAGTTGTTCGGCCAGCGCGGGACCGATATTGGCGATTTTTGCGCCCTGCAACGGCGAGCGCGATTGCAGCACCATTTCGTCGCGCAAGCCTTCCGGCGCGGTTTGCAGCGCGACCGCGACATTCGTCTCCTTGCCGGCGCGCAGCACGCCGAGCTGCGACGTGCCGCCGACCGGCTTGGTGGCGAAGCGGTAGTCGAAGGCACTGGGATCGTCGACCGCCTGCCCGTCCACCGAGACGATCAGATCGCCGGCCTTGAGCCCAACCTTCGCCGCCGGGCTGCCCGCCGTCACGCTGGCGACCAGCGCGCCGGCCGGGCGCTTGAGGCCCATGCTCTCGGCGATTTCCGGCGTCACAGGTTGCAGCCGCGCGCCGAGCCAGGGGCGCTGCACAGCGCTGCCGCCGCCTTTTGCCGAAGCCACCACCACACGCACCATGTTGGCGGGGATGGCAAAGCCGATGCCTTGCGAGCCGCCCGAGCGCGAGAAGATCGCGGTGTTGATGCCGGCGAGCTTGCCGGAAAGGTCCACCAGCGCGCCGCCGGAATTACCCGGATTGATGGCGGCGTCGGTCTGGATGAAAAACTGATAATCGGTGATGCCGACTTGCGTGCGCGCCAGCGCCGAGACGATGCCGTGCGTCACCGTCTGCCCAACGCCGAACGGATTGCCCAGCGCGAGCACAACGTCGCCCACCTGTAGCTCGTCGGAATTGCCGAAATCGAGCGCGGGGAAACGCTCGCGCGTGCCCTTCAGGCGCAGCACCGCTAAATCGGTGCGCGAATCCTTCAGCACCACTTCGGCCTCGAACTCGCGCTTGTCGGCGAGCGAAACCTTCACCTCGTCGGCGCCCTCGATCACGTGGTTGTTGGTGACGATCAGGCCCGCTGAGTCCACGATAACGCCGGAGCCGAGCGAGCGCTGCTGTTGCGGCTGCATGCCGCCGGGACCGCCGAAGAAGCGGCGGAACAGCGGGTCCTCGAACAGCGGATTGCGGTTCTGCACGGTCTTCGCCGCGTAGACGTTGACCACCGCGGGCGCCACGCGCTGCACGATCGGCGCATAGGACATCCGCAATTCGTTGGCGGAGTTCGGCAGGCGCCGTTCTTGCGCAAGCGTGGGCGAAACGAACGAGGTCACGGCGGCCACGATGGCAGCCACAACGGCGATCAGACGGCGATGCAAAGGCATGGATTTGATCTCCCAGCGGATTGCCGAGATATAGGCCGCTTGCCCGGCTAAATGAAGGCTCTACGAGCCTCTATTCCTTGCCTGTTATTCTTTGGCAGGCACCGTGCGCAAGTAAGCCACCACGGCATTGAGGTCGTCGGCGGTCATCTTGGCATAGAGCTCATAGCCCATTGGCGGCTTGAGCTTGGCTCCGTCCTTGCTCACGCCTTGCGTGATGGCGCGCTTGATCTCGTCGTCGGTCCACGCGCCGATGCCCTTGGTCTTGCTCGACGTTATGTTGCGCGACGTGGACACGCCCCACGGCCCGTGAAAATCGAATCCGCCGGCGCCGAGTTTCGCATCGAAGGGCCGCACGCCCTTGTCCATCGGCGTGTGGCATTCCATGCAGTGCCCGATGGTGACGAGATAAAAGCCGCGCTTCACCGGGTCGGCCATATCGGCCTGCGGCATCGGCTTCTCCGCGCCGGGGAGCACCTGACGCGGCGCCTGCATCTTGTAGATCGGGTCGGGCACCTTGTTTTTGACCGGCGCGAGCGTGACGAGATAGTCGACAACCGCGTCGAGATCGGCCTCGGTCATGATTTCATAGAAACCGGTCGGCATGATCGGCGCGATGTTAACGCCGTCTGGGCGCACGCCCGTGCGCATCAGCGTCTTGATCTGGCCCCTGGTCCAGTTGCCGATGCCGGTTTCCCTGTCCGGCGTAATGTTCGGCGCCGTGACGTCGAACGGCGGCTCGTCGAAACGCAGTCCTCCGGAGAAATCCTTGCCCGCGATGGCGGCCGGCGGGCCTTTCGGCGTATGGCAATTGCCGCAGGTGAGGATCGTGTTGACGAGGTAGCTGCCGCGCTCGGCCGATGGCGTCTGCGCGCTGGCGCCGCCGATAAACGAAAGGATGCCCACGGCGGCCGTCACGTAACGAAGCATGATTCAACTCCCAGGGATTTTCTCGAATATAACGCGCCCGCGGCGCCTGCGCTATCGGTCTGGCCCCGATACCAACCGGAAGCGTGAAGAGACCTCTAACGCCCGCCCGCAGCCTCAAGGATGCGCGCCATCGCGCCGAATCCGAGGCGGCGCGCATGCGCCAGCGGCGTTACGCCCTCGCGGTCGGCGATGTTGACGCCGGCGCCCGCGGCAACCAGCAACGCAACGATCTCGGTGTGCACCTTCCCGCCATCGCCGAGGATTACCGCCTCCAGCAGCGCCGTCCAGCCGAGCTTGTTGACGTGATCCTTGTCGATCGCGGTGGCGAGCAGGATTTTCACGGTTTCCGGATGGCCGTGATGCGCCGCCGGAATGAGCGCCGTGCCGCCGTAGCGATTTGTGCTCTTGAGATCGGCGCCGGCGGCAAGCGTCATCTTGAGAATTTCGTTGCGCCCTTCCGCGCCGGCATAGAGATAGGCTGAATCCTGCAGGTCGTCCTTGGCGTTGACGTCCGCTCCTGCGGCGATCAGCAGCCGCGCTACTTCGATGCGGTTGCCGTGCGTGGCTGCAAGGAGCGCCGTGCGCCCGCGTCCGTCGCGCGCTTTCAGGTCCGTGCCCTCTTTCAAAAGTTTCTGCGCCGTCGCTACGTCGCCGCTTGCCGCAGCTGAAATCAGCGCGCGGTCACGCGCCGTGTCGGCGTGCGCCGGAATGAAATTCGCGATCAACATGAAAAAGGCGGCGCCGAGCGCCGCCTTGTTTCGAATTCCGGCAACCGGCACGATCACGCCGCCGCGGTTTCTTCTTCTTTTTTCTTCGCCTGCACCGGGCCGGAGTCGAGGCCCTTGGCGTTGACGTCGCGCTCGACGAATTCGATCACCGCATAAGGCGCGGAATCGCCGTAGCGGAAACCGGCCTTCATCACGCGCGTATAGCCGCCGTTGCGGTCCTTGTAGCGGGGGCCGAGCACCTCAAACAGCTTCTTCACCATAGGCACGTCACGAATTTGCGCGATCGCCTGGCGGCGGGCGTGCAGATCGCCGCGCTTGCCGAGCGTGACCAGCTTCTCGACGATCGGACGCAGTTCCTTCGCTTTGGGAAGTGTGGTGGAAATCTGCTCGTGCTTGATCAGCGCCGCCGCCATGTTGGCGAACAACGCCTTGCGATGCTCCGCCGTGCGGTTGAGCTTGCGGTAAACCTTGCCGTGACGCATCGCGAACTCCTCAAATAATCCCGGCCGCGATGCGGCTCAGTAGTGGTCCTCGAAGCGCTTGGCCAGCTCTTCGATGTTTTCCGGCGGCCAGCCCGGCACTTCCATGCCGAGATGCAGGCCCATCTGCGCCAGCACTTCCTTGATCTCGTTGAGCGACTTGCGGCCGAAGTTCGGCGTACGCAGCATCTCGGCTTCGGTCTTCTGAACGAGATCGCCGATGTAGACGATGTTGTCGTTCTTGAGACAGTTGGCCGAACGCACCGAAAGCTCGAGCTCGTCCACCTTCTTGAGGAAGGCGGGATTGAACGCGAGATCCGGGATCGCTTCCGCGGCCTGTTCCTTGCGCGGCTCTTCGAAGTTCACGAACACGTTGAGCTGGTCCTGCAGGATGCGCGCGGCGTAAGCGAGCGCGTCATCCGGCGTCACCGCGCCGTTGGTCTCGATGGTGAGCGTGAGCTTGTCGTAGTCGAGAATTTGCCCTTCGCGGGTGTTCTCGACCTTGTAGGAAACCTTGCGTACCGGCGAGAACAGGCTGTCAACGGGAATGAGCCCGATCGGCGCGTCCTCGGGACGGTTGCGTTCCGCCGCGACATAGCCTTTGCCGGTATTGACGGTAAATTCCATGCGGATCTCGGCGCCTTCGTCGAGCGTGCACAGCACCAGTTCCGGATTGAGCACGACCACGTCGCCGACGGTCTGAATGTCGCCGGCAGTCACCTGCCCCGGACCCTGTTTCTTGACCACCATGCGCTTGGGGCCATCGCCCTGCATCTTGATGGCGATGTCCTTGATGTTGAGAACCATGTCGGTCACGTCCTCGCGCACACCGGCGATCGAGGAGAATTCGTGCAGCACGCCGTCGATGTGCACCGACTGCACAGCGGCGCCCTGGAGAGACGAGAGCAGCACGCGGCGAAGCGCGTTGCCGAGCGTGACGCCAAAGCCGCGTTCGAGAGGTTCCGCGACCAGCGTTGCGATGCGTTTAGGTTCCGTGCCGGGCGCGACTTGCAGCTTGTTCGGCCGGATCAGTTCTTGCCAATTTTTCTGGATCGTCACGTATTTCACCTATCATTGAGCGGCGGATATCCGCGCCCCACTCCGCCCCGTGGGAAAACCGGCGGCGGCGGGCGCCTCGCCCGCCGGATGGAAACTTAAACGCGCCGGCGCTTGCGCGGACGGCAGCCGTTGTGCGGGATCGTCGTCACGTCGCGAATGGACGTGATGGTGAAGCCCGTCGCCTGCAACGCACGCAACGCCGATTCACGTCCCGAACCCGGGCCCGACACCTCGACTTCGAGGGTCTTCATGCCGTGCTCTTGCGCCTTCTTCGCCGCATCCTCGGCCGCAACCTGCGCGGCATAGGGCGTCGACTTGCGCGAACCCTTGAAGCCCATCGTGCCCGACGACGACCAGGCGATGGTGTTGCCCTGCGCGTCGGTGATGGTGATCATCGTGTTGTTGAACGACGCCGCGACATGCGCGATGCCGGAGGCGATGTTCTTGCGTTCGCGTTTACGGACGCGTGCGGTGGCTTCCTTGCCCATTCACTTAATCCCTTCGCGGCGCGGAATGATGTCCGGCCATTCTGTTCTCAAAACTTTAGGCGCGCGGCGTCTGCTTCTTTCCGGCGATGGTCTTCGCCGGTCCCTTGCGCGTGCGCGCATTGGTGTGCGTGCGCTGGCCGCGGACCGGAAGGCCCTTGCGGTGACGCAAGCCGCGATAGCAGCCGAGATCCATCAGCCGCTTGATGTTCATGGAAACTTCGCGCCGCAGGTCGCCTTCGACCATGTAGTCGCGGTCGATCATTTCGCGGATCTGCAGCACTTCCGCGTCGGTGAGCTGCGACACGCGCCGCTCCGCGGGAATGTTGATCTTCTTCACGATCTCGTCGGCCTTCTTGCCGCCGATGCCGGTGATGTACTGCAACGCGATCACGACGCGCTTGTTGGTCGGTAAATTCACGCCGGCGATGCGAGCCACGGACTTCTCTCCTGTTGCCGGCCGGATGAATCTCCGGCCGATTTTTTAAAACCCATCTCCTGGGGAGGGGTTAGCGCAACGCGTAACACGACGCCGTCCCCCGCCTCCGGGGCTCGGCATCGCTCAAAGCCTCTGAATGAGGACTTATTAGGGGATTCAACGCGCTTTCGTCAACCTCCGGCGGCGATTTGGTTTACTTTTCGAGGGCTTGCGGCGGGCCTTGGCAGCCCCCCGCTTGGAGCCCTTTTTGGCGCTGGCGGCCTTGCGGGCGCCGGTGCGGGCTTTACCCGCCTTGGCGGCAGCCCTCTTGCGGCGGACAGGCTTGCGCGAAGGCTTATTAGGCTTCTTGCGGCCCGGCGCGGCCTTGGCGGCGGTTCCTTGGGCCAGAATCCGGTCGATAGCGGCGGAAACCTGGGGAATCGGGGCCATTCCGTCCACCGACTTAAGCACAGCTTTTTTGGCGTAATAGCCGGCCAGCGGCGCGGTCTGCACGCGGTAGGCATCGAGGCGCTGCTTGAGCACCTCCGGGCGATCATCGGCGCGAACCGGCTGTCCGCGCGCCTGCATCTCGGCCACGCGGGTGGCGATGCGGCCGAGCAGGATTTCCTCGTTTACCTTGAGATCGATCACCGCATCCAGCTTGATGCCCTTTTGCGCCAGCATGCGGTCGAGCGCCTGAGCCTGTGGAACCGTTCGGGGAAATCCGTCGAGGATGAATCCGCGTTTTGCGTCAGGCTGGTCGATGCGGTCGGAGACGATGGCGACCACGACTTCATCGGGCACCAGCCCGCCGCTCGCCATGATGTCTTTTGCTTTCAGGCCGACCGGCGTTCCGGCGGCGACAGCCGCGCGCAACATATCGCCGGTGGAGAGCTGAACGATGCCGTGCTTGGCGACGAGGCGTTGCGCTTGCGTGCCTTTGCCAGCCCCCGGCGGGCCGAGCAAGATGAGCCTCATCGATCGCGCCCTCGCAGCTTCGAGCGCTTGATCAAGCCTTCATACTGATGCGCGAGCAGATAGCCCTGCACCTGCGCCACCGTGTCCATCGTGACGCTCACGACGATCAGGAGCGACGTGCCGCCGAAATAGAACGGCACCGCGGCATAGGAAATCAGGATTTCGGGAATGAGACAGACGATGGCGAGATACAGCGCGCCGACAACGGTGATGCGCGAGAGAACATAGTCGATGTATTCCGCCGTGCGCTCGCCCGGACGGATGCCGGGAATGAAGCCGCCGTGTTTTTTCAGATTCTCGGCGGTCTCGGTCGGATTGAACACGATCGCGGTGTAGAAGAACGCGAAGAACATGATCAACGCGATGTAGAGAATGAGGAACAGCGGGCGGCCGTGGCCCAGTTGCGTGGTGATCGCGGAAAGCCAATCCGGCCCCTTGCCGGCGTTGAAATTGGCGACCGTGGTGGGCAGCAGCAACAACGACGAAGCGAAGATCGGCGGGATCACGCCCGAGGTGTTGAGCTTGAGCGGCAGATGCGAGGACTGGCCCTCGAACATGCGGTTGCCGACCTGGCGCTTGGGATACTGGATCAGCAGGCGGCGCTGCGCGCGCTCCACGAAAACGATGAACGCGATCACCGCCACCGCCATCACCAAGATGAGCAGGATCAAGCCGGTGGAGAGCGCGCCCTGGCGGCCGAGTTCGAGCGTGCCGGCGATGGCCGAGGGCAATTCGGCGACGATGCCGGCGAGAATGATGAGCGAGATGCCGTTGCCGATGCCGCGCGAGGTGATCTGCTCGCCGAGCCACATCAGGAACATGGTGCCGCCGGTGAGCGTGATCGCGGTCGAGATGCGGAAGAACATGCCGGGGTCGGACACGACGCTGCCGGTGCCTTCAAGACCGATGGCGATGCCGTAGGCCTGGACCGCGGCCAGCATCACGGTCAGATATCGCGTGTACTGGTTCATGATCTTGCGGCCGGACTCGCCCTCTTTCTTGAGCGCCTCCAGCGTCGGCGACACCGTCGTCATCAGCTGAATGATGATCGAGGCGGAAATGTACGGCATGATGTTGAGCGCGAAGATCGCCATCCGGTGGATGCCGCCGCCGGAGAACATGTTGAACATGCCGAGGATGCCGCCAGCCTGCGTGCGGAAAATCTGCTCCCACGCGGACGGATCGATGCCGGGAAGCGGGATGTAAGTGCCGAGCCGGTACACCAGCAGCGCGCCGAGCGTGAACCAGATGCGTTTCTTCAGCTCGTCGGCCTTGCCGAAAGCCGAGAAATTAAGATTGGCTGCCAGTTGTTCCGCTGCAGAGACCATAAGTCGCTCCTAACCCGTCTTCTCATCCCTCCCTGCAAGGGGAGGGTCGGACCACTTACGTGGTCCGGGGTGGGGTCATTTTAAAGGCCTGTGACAGACCCCCACCCGGCTCGCTTCGCTCGCCGACCTCTCCCTTGCAGGAGGAGGTATAAAATAGAGCAGGATCACTCTGCGCTTTTGCTCTCGGTCTTTCCGCCTTCGGCGGGCTTGTCGGCTTTCGCCTTGCCGGGCTTCGGACCCTTGGCGGCTTCAAGCGCCATGCGCTTGTTCTTGCCGCGCGGCTCGTCGTCGGAGACTTCCTTGGCGGGGGCAAGAATTTTCACCGAACCGCCGGCCTTCTCCACCGCCGCGATGGCGGACTTGGAAGCAAGCCAGACCTGAAATTCGACCTTGGCCTTGAACTCACCCTCGCCGAGCAGCTTCACGCCGGCCTTGGCGCGGCGCATGAGGCCGGCTTTCACCATCGCCGCGACATCGACCGGCGACTTGCCGTCGAGCTGACCGGCGTCGATCGCCTTCTGCACCTTGCCGAGATTGATCTCGTTAAGGCGCAACTGGAACGAAGTGTTGCGGAAACCGCGCTTGGGCAAGCGGCGATGCAGCGGCATCTGGCCGCCTTCGAAACCCTTGATTCGCACGCCCGAGCGCGCGGTCTGGCCCTTGCCGCCGCGGCCGCCGGTCTTGCCCTTGCCCGAGCCGATGCCGCGCCCGATGCGGGTGCGCTGCTGGCGGGAGCCGGGATTGTCGCGGATTTCATGAAGCTTCATGGCCGTGTCCTTGCCTAAATCTTACTTGCCGTCGACCACGCGCACGAGATGCCGCACCTTGACGATCATGCCGCGCGTCATCGGCGTGTCGGGGAGATCTTTCACCCGGCCGATCTTGTTAAGCCCGAGCCCGATCAGCGTTTCGCGCTGCGTGTGATCGCGGCGCAGCGGGCTGCCGATCTGCTGAAGCTTGAGGGTCTTTGTTGCTTTCGCCATGGCGTTCACTCTCAATCGCCGGCCGGCTCGCCGTCGCCTTCGCGGCGGCGCGACTGCAGGGTCGAGACCTTCAAATTGCGGCGCGCCGCGACCGAGCGCGGCGAGTCCTGGTGCTTGAGCGCATCGAACGTCGCGCGCACCATGTTGTACGGGTTGGACGTGCCGAGCGATTTCGCCACCACGTCCTGCATGCCGAGCGTTTCGAACACAGCGCGCATCGGGCCGCCGGCGATGACGCCGGTTCCCGGAGGCGCCGCGCGCAGGAACACGCGTCCCGCGCCGTGACGGCCATGCACGTCGTGATGCAGCGTGCGCCCTTCGCGCAGCGGCACGCGAATGAGGCTGCGTTTGGCGGCTTCGGTCGCTTTCCGGATGGCTTCGGGAACTTCGCGCGCCTTGCCGTGGCCGTATCCGGCGCGGCCTTTCTGATCGCCGACAATGACAAGCGCGGCGAAGGCGAAACGCCGGCCGCCCTTCACCACCTTGGCCACACGGTTGATGTGGACAAGCTTGTCGATAAACTCGCTGTCGCGTTCTTCCCGATCGCGTTTATATGCCATATCGACTTTCCAATCCGTTCGGGCTGTGCCCGCTCATGTCCACTTAGAAGTTAAGTCCGCCCTCACGCGCAGCATCCGCCAGGGCCTTGATGCGGCCGTGGTAGAGATAGCCGCCGCGGTCGAACACGACGTCCTTGATACCTTTTTCCTTGGCGCGCTCAGCGATCAGCTTGCCGACCGTCTTCGCCGCCGCGATGTCGGCGCCCTTTTTGCCGTCGCCGCGGATTGTTTTTTCCAGCGTCGAGGCGGCCGCCAGCGTCGCGCCCTTATCGTCGTCGATCAACTGCACGTAGATGTGCTTGCCGGAGCGAAACACGGAAAGACGCGCGCGGCCGCGCCCGGCCAGCCGGATCTTGCGGCGGATCGTTGCCGTGCGCCGCGCGGTGCGGTCACTGAGCCTGGACATAGCGCGCTCCCATCGATTCCACTTGCATGGATTCCGTAGTCATCACTTCTTCTTGCCTTCCTTGCGGAAGATGTATTCGCCGACGTACTTCACGCCCTTGCCCTTGTAGGGCTCGGGAGCGCGGAAGCCGCGGATTTCCGCCGCCACCTGCCCGACCTTCTGCTTGTCGATGCCGGTGATGGTGATTTCGGTCGGCTTCGGCGTGACGATCGCGATGCCTTCCGGGATCGAGAACACCACGTCGTGGCTGTAGCCGAGCTGCAGCTGCAAATTCTTGCCCTGCACCGCCGCGCGATAGCCGACGCCGGTGATCTCAAGCTTTTCTTCGAAGCCCTTGGTCACGCCGGTGACCAGATTGGCGACCAGCGTGCGCGAGGTGCCCCACAGCGCGCGCGAGCGGTTGGTCTCGTGACGCGGCACGAGCGTGACGCTGCCCTTGTCCATCGTCACGGCGACATCGTCATGTACGACGACCTGCAGCGCGCCCTTCGGGCCTTTTACCTTGACGGTTTGGCCTTCCACGTTGGCGGTGACGCCGGACGGAACGGGAACCGGTTTTTTGCCGATGCGTGACATCAGAACACCGTACAAATGATTTCGCCGCCGACATTGGCGTCGCGCGCGTCGTGATCGGCCATCACGCCCTTCGGCGTCGAGAGGATCGCAACGCCGAGGCCGTTGTTGATGCGCGGCAGCGCCTTGACCGAGGCATAGACCCGGCGGCCCGGCTTCGATACGCGGGAAATCTCGCGGATCACCGGCTCGCCTTCGTAATATTTCAGCTCGATCTCAAGCTCGTTGCGCCCCGAGGCATGCGCCACGCTGGCGTAGTCGCGGATATAGCCTTCGGTCTTGAGCACTTCGAGCACGCGCTCGCGCAACCGCGAGCCCGGCATCGAAACTTTCGGCTTGCTGCGCATCTGCGCGTTGCGGATGCGGGTGATCATGTCACCGATTGGATCGTTCACGGCCATTGTGCGATCCCCCTTACCAGCTCGACTTCACGAGGCCGGGAATCAGGCCCTTATTGCCCAAATCGCGCAGCGCGATACGGCTCAGGCGCTGCTTGCGGTTATAGGCGCGCGGACGCCCCGAGAGTTCGCAACGGTTGCGAATACGGGTCTTGGAAGAATTGCGCGGCACTTCGGCGAGCTTGAGCGTCGCCGCGAAACGATCTTCCATCGGAAGCTTCTTGTCGTTCGCGATCGCTTTCAGCCGCGCGCGGCGGCCGGCGAATTTCTTCGCCATCCTCTTGCGCCGGTTATTCTTCTCGATCGAACTCTTCTTCGCCATTCTATGCTCCTAGGTTTCCGCGTTTGAGGAAGCTTTCGCCCCTCACTGCCGGAACGGGAAGTTGAATGCGGTAAGCAGCGCGCGCGCTTCATCGTCGGTGCGCGCACTGGTGCATACGGTGATATCGAGGCCCCAGACATCGGTTGTCTTGTCGAAGTCGATTTCGGGGAACACGATGTGTTCTTTGATGCCGAGGCTGAAATTGCCGCGGCCGTCGAAGCTCTTCGGATTGAGACCGCGGAAATCGCGCACGCGCGGCAGCGCGATGGTGATCAGGCGATCGATGAAATCGTACATGCGCGACTTGCGCAGCGTGACCTTGCAGCCGATGGCCTGCCCGTCGCGCAGCTTGTAGGTGGCGATCGACTTGCGTGAGAGCGTGACGATGGCTTTCTGGCCGGCGATCATGGAAAGATCAGCCGCGGCGGAGTCGACCTTCTTGCGGTCGGCAACGCCTTCGCCGACCCCCATGTTGAGCACCACTTTGGTGATCACGGGCACCTGCATCACGTTCTTGTAGCCGAACTGCTTGGTCAGCTCGGGGCGCACGACTTCATCGAAATGCGTTCGCAGGCGCGACGTATAAGGCGCGCTCGGCGCCTTTGGCGCTTTCGGTTGCGAAGATTTCGGCGCCGGCGGCTTTTGCCCGCCCTTCGGCGCCTGGGTGCTCTGCGTTTCAGCCATCGATCTCAACTCCCGAACGCTTGGCTACGCGCACCTTCTTGCGCGCGTCGCCCTCGCCCACAAATTTGAACCCGACTCGCGTCGGCTTGCCGTCCTTCGGATCGGCAATCGCCAGATTGGAAAGATGGATCGTCCCCTCTTTCGAGATGATCCCGCCTTCCTGCTGCGGCGTCTGTTTCTGGTGGCGCTTGACCATGTTGATGCCGCGCACCAGCGCGCGCTCTGCTGCGGGGCGCACTTCCAGCACTTCGCCGGTGCGGCCGCGGTCGCGGCCCGACAGCACGACGACCTTGTCGCCTTTGCGGATTTTCGCGGCCATTACAGCACCTCCGGCGCGAGCGAGAGGATCTTCATGTGATTCTTGGCGCGCAGCTCGCGCGGCACGGGCCCGAAGATGCGGGTGCCGACCGGCTCCATCTGCGGCGTGATCAGCACGGCGGCGTTGCGGTCGAAACGGATGACGGAACCGTCGATGCGCTTGATGTCCTTGCGGATGCGCACGACGACGGCCTTCATCACTTCGCCCTTCTTCACGCGCCCGCGCGGAATGGCTTCCTTCACCGACACGACGATGACGTCGCCGATGGTCGCGTATTTGCGTTTCGAGCCGCCCAGCACCTTGATGCACATGACACGGCGCGCGCCGGAATTGTCCGCCACGTCGAGGTTGGTCTGCATCTGAATCATGATGCCGCCCCCGTTTTGCTAATGCGCAGTCCGTTCATTGTACTTTCTTCTTCTTTTCGCCCCGGGCCACCGCCCAGCGCTTCAACTTCGAAATCGGCTTGTGTTCCTGGATCCACACCATGTCACCGATGGAGAACTCGTTCTTCTCGTCGTGCGCGTGGTATTTCTTCGACCGCCGCACCGTCTTTTTCATAATAGGATGGGTGAACCGCCGCTCGACGCGAACGATGACAGTCTTGTCCTGCTTGTCGCTCACCACGACGCCCTGGAGCGTACGTTTCGGCATCTCGGGGACCCCTTACTTCGACTTTGCCTTCGCGCCGGTCTTACGGCTGGCGGTGGCTTTGGATTTTGCGGATTTCGGTTTATTGCGTTTCGGCTCCGCGGATTTCGGTTTGGCGGTTTTCGGCTTCTTCTCCGCCTTCGGCTTCGGCTCGGCTGCGGGCTTTGCTCGCGGCTTCGCTTTCGCTTGAGTCTGGGGCTGCCCGGCAGGCATCGGCATGCCGGCGCGCTTTTGCGCGGCGATAGTCTTCATGCGCGCGATGTCGCGGCGAACCGCGCGCACGCGCGAGGTGTTCTCGAGCTGGCCGGTTGCGCGCTGGAAGCGCAAATTGAACTGCTCTTTCTTGAGCTTGAGCACTTCGTCGTCGAGCTGATCGACGGTCATCGCTCTGGCGTCTGCGGTTTTCATGCCCATCACTCCGCGATACGCACGATGAAGCGCGTCTTGACCGGCAGCTTGGCGGCAGCAAGCGCGAGCGCTTCTTTCGCGAGTTGAACCGGCACGCCGTCGAGCTCGAACAAAATGCGGCCCGGCTTGACGCGGCACACCCAATATTCCGGCGTGCCCTTGCCTTTGCCCATTCGAATTTCGATCGGCTTCTTCGACACCGGCACGTCCGGATAAACGCGAATCCACACGCGGCCCATTCGCTTCATGTGGCGAGTGAGCGCGCGGCGCGCGGCTTCGATCTGGCGCGCGGTGACGCGATCCGGCTCAAGCGCCTTGAGCCCGTATTCACCGAACACGAGGGTGTTGCCGCTCGTGGCGATGCCGTGGATGCGGCCCTTGTGCGCCTTGCGGAACTTGGTGCGGCTCGGTTGCAACATGATTAAGTGCTCTTGCTTCTATCTTCGTTCGATTAAGCGGCGTCGCGGCGCGGGCGGCCCTGGTCGCCTTCGGCCAGCTTCTTGTCCTGCGCCATCGGATCGTGTTCGAGGATTTCGCCCTTGAAGATCCAGACCTTCACGCCGCAGGTGCCGTAAGTCGTGAACGCGGTCGCGACGCCATAGTCGACGTCGGCGCGCAGCGTATGCAGCGGCACGCGCCCTTCGCGATACCATTCCATGCGCGCGATTTCGGCGCCGCCGAGACGGCCCGAGCAATTGATGCGGATGCCTTCGGCGCCAAGACGCATGGCCGACTGCACGGCGCGCTTCATGGCCCTGCGGAAAGCGACGCGGCGCTCAAGCTGCTGCGCGATCGATTCCGCGACCAGCTGCGCGTCGAGTTCCGGCTTGCGGATTTCGACGATGTTGATGACGACGTCGCTGTCGGTCATCTTGGCGACGACCTTGCGCAATTTTTCGATGTCGGCGCCCTTCTTGCCGATCACGACGCCGGGACGCGCCGAATGGATCGTCACGCGGCACTTCTTGTGCGGGCGCTCGATCACGATCTTCGACACCGCGGCCTGCTTGAGCTGCTTGAGCAACTCGGCGCGGATCTTGATGTCTTCATGCAACAGGGTGCCGTATTCGCTCTTGCCGGCGTACCAGCGCGAATCCCAGGTCCGATTGATGCCGAGCCGCAGCCCGATCGGATTGACCTTTTGACCCATCGACTATCTCCTCACATCAAGCTTTCGCCTCGGCCTCAACCTCGCGAACGACGATGGTCAAGTGCGAGAACGGCTTGAAAATTCGGCCGACTTTGCCGCGGCCGCGCGGTGTGAAACGTTTGATCACCAGCGCCTTGCCGACGGTGGCTTCGGCGACGACGAGTTCGTCGACGTCGAGTTCATGATTGTTCTCGGCGTTGGCGATCGCAGACTCCAGGCACTTGCGCACATCCTTGGCGATGCGCTTGCGCGAAAATTCGAGGTCGGCGAGCGCGCTCGCCACCTTCTTGCCGCGGATAAGCTGCGCGACGAGGTTGAGCTTTTGCGGGCTCACCCGAAGCATCCGGGCGACCGCCTTGGCCTCGTTGTCAGGCAGATCTCTTTCGCGTGCGCTTTTACCCATGACGTAATCTCTTGACCCTTAACTTGCCGCCGCGGCGGGCGCCGTAGCAGGCGCGGATTCACCCCCGCTTGAGCGCTTGGCTTTGCGGTCGGATGAATGTCCGTAGAAGGTGCGCGTCGGCGAGAACTCGCCGAACTTGTGACCGACCATTTCCTCGGTCACCATCACCGGAATGTGCTTCTGCCCGTTGTAGACGCCGAAATTGAGCCCGACGAACTGCGGCAAAATGGTCGAGCGGCGGCTCCAGATCTTGATCATTTCGTGCCGGCCCGAGGAACGCGCTGCCTGCGCCTTCTTCAGGAGATAGCCGTCCACAAACGGACCCTTCCAGACTGAACGCGTCATGCTGCTCGTCCTACTTCTGCTTCTTCCGCTCGTGGCGGTTGGCAATGATGAATTTCTTCGTGCGCTTGTTCTTGCGGGTCTTCTTGCCCTTGGTCGGGAAGCCCCACGGCGTCGTCCAGTGTCCGCCGCCGTTGGTGCGTCCGCCGTGCGGATGATCGACCGGGTTCATCGAGATGCCGCGGTTGTGCGGGCGGAAACCCAGCCAGCGCTGACGGCCGGCCTTGGCGATGGTGATGTTCATGTTGTCGGGGTTCGACACCGCGCCGATGGTCGCCATGCAGCGGCCATGCACGAGGCGCTGCTCGGTCGAGCTCAGGCGCAGGATGACGTAATCCTGGTCGCGGCCGACGATCTGCGCGTAAGAGCCGGCGGAGCGCGCGATCTGCCCGCCCTTCCCGATCTTGATTTCGATGTTGTGCACGATAGTGCCGACCGGAATGTTGGCGACCGGCATCGCGTTGCCCGGCTTCACGTCGGCGTTTTCCGACGAGATCACGGAATCGCCGGGGCCCAGGCGCTGCGGCGCCAGAATGTAGGAGAGTTCGCCGTCGTCGTATTTGATCAGCGCGATGAAAGCCGTGCGGTTCGGATCGTATTCGATGCGCTCGACCTTCGCGGCGACATCGAGCTTGGCGCGCCGGAAGTCGACCTTGCGATAAGCCTGCTTGTGCCCGCCGCCGCGGAAACGCACGGTGGTACGGCCATTGTTGTTGCGCCCGCCGGTCGACTTCGCGCCGGTGGTGAGCGCCTTGACCGGCTCGCCCTTGTAGAGCGCGGAGCGGTCGACGATCACGAGCTGACGCTGGCTCGGCGTGGTCGGATTATATGATTTAAGTGCCATGCGCCGTTCCTTACAAACCGGTCGTCACGTCGATCTTGTGACCTTCTTCGAGGGTCACGATCGCGCGCTTGAAATCAGACTGCTGCCCGACCCGGCCCTTGAACAATTTGTACTTGCCCATGCGGACGAGCGTGTTGACGCGCAGAACCTTGACGTCGAACAGCTTCTCGACCGCTTCCTTGATCTGCGGCTTGGTGGCGTGACTCGCGACCTCGAACACAACCTTGTTGTGCTCGGAGGCGAGCGTCGCCTTTTCCGTGATCACCGGCGAGAGAATGATGTCGTAGTGGCGGGGATCGGTGGTGGTCATTTGAACCGCGCCTCCAACGCATCGAGCGCGGCCTTGGTGAGCACGAGTTTCTTGCGCCGCAGGATGTCGTAGACGTTGATGCCCTGCACCGGCAGCACGTCGATGTTCGGAATGTTGCGCGCGGCCGAGCGGAAGCTGGCTTCCACTTCCGAGCCGTCGATGATCAGCGCATTGGACAGGCCGAGCTTGCCGAAGTGACTGGCAAGCGCCTTGGTCTTGCCGTCCTTCACGCTCGCCTTGTCGATGACGATGATGCCGCCGTCCTTGGCCTTGGCGGACAAAGCGTGCTTGAGCGCGAGCGCGCGCACTTTCTTCGGCAGTTCGAGAGCGTGGCTGCGCACGACGGGACCGAACGAACGGCCGCCGCCGCGGAACAGGTTCGCGCTCGCCGCGCCGTGACGGGCGACGCCGCCGCCCTTCTGGTTGCCGACTTTTTTCTTGGTGCGGTTGATTTCGCTGCGGCCCTTGGCCTTGTGCGTACCGCGTTGACGGCGCGAGAGCTGCCATTTCACGCAGCGCTGCAGGATGTCGGAGCGCGGCTCAAGACCGAAAATGGCATCCGACAAGCTCACCGAGCCCGCCGCCTTGCCATCCAGCGTGGTCATCTTCATTTCCATGTCACGCGCCCTCCGGCTTGGCGGAGGCTTCCGCGGGTGCCGCGGCAGGCGCGGATTGCGCCGGCGCTTCCGCCGGTTTCGCATCGCCGCCCGCGAGCTTGAACTTGCCGGGCTTCGGCGCTTCCTTCGGCAGGCTGCGCTTGACCGCGTCACGCATGCGGATCCAGCCGCCCTTGGCGCCGGGAACCGCGCCTTCGACCAGAATGAGGCCGCGCGGCACATCGAGCTTCACAACTTTCAGATTGAGCGTGGTGATGCGGTCGACGCCCATGTGGCCGGGCATCTTCTTGTTCTTGAAGGTCTTGCCGGGGTCCTGGCGGCCGCCGGTCGAACCAATGGAGCGATGCGAGATTGACACACCGTGCGAGGCGCGCAACCCGGCGAAATTCCAGCGCTTCATGCCGCCGGCAAAACCCTTGCCGATCGAAGTGCCGGTGACGTCGACGAACTGGCCGACGACGAAATGATCGGCGGTGATTTCCGCGCCGACCGGGATCAGCGCATCGTCGCTGACGCGGAATTCCGCGAGCTTGCGCTTGGGCTCGACATTCACCTTCGCCATGTGGCCGCGCTCGGCCTTGGTCATGCCGGACACCTTGCGCGTGCCGGAGCCGAGCTGCAGCGCGACGTAGCCGTTCTTGTCCTTGCTGCGATGTCCGATCACCTGGCACTGCGCCAGGCGCAGCACCGTCACCGGCAAATGTTCGCCGGTCTCGGTGAAGAGACGGGTCATTCCGACCTTTTGTGCGATCACACCGGAGCGCATGGTTCTTACTTTCCTCGTCTCTTGCTTACAGCTTGATCTCGACGTCGACGCCTGCGGCGAGGTCGAGCTTCATCAGCGCATCGACCGTCTGCGGCGTCGGATCGACGATGTCGAGCAGGCGCTTGTGCGTGCGCATCTCGAACTGTTCGCGGCTCTTTTTATCGACGTGCGGCGAGCGGTTCACCGTGAATTTCTCGATCTTCGTCGGCAGCGGGATCGGACCGCGGACCTGCGCGCCTGTGCGCTTGGCCGTGTTCACGATCTCGCGCGTCGACGCATCGAGGATGCGGTGATCGAACGCCTTGAGCCGGATCCGGATATTCTGGCCGTTCATGAATTAATGCTCCAGAGCCAGGAGGCGCTCATCGCGCCTCCTTAGCCCACCCTCTCTTACTCGATGATGCTCGCCACGACGCCCGCGCCGACGGTTCTTCCGCCCTCGCGGATGGCGAAGCGCAGTTTCTCTTCCATCGCGATCGGCACGATCAGGTGCACTTCCATCGAGATGTTGTCGCCCGGCATCACCATCTCGGTGCCGGCCGGCAGATGCACGACGCCCGTCACGTCGGTGGTGCGGAAGTAGAACTGCGGGCGGTAGTTGGTGAAGAACGGCGTATGGCGGCCACCCTCTTCCTTGGTGAGGATGTAGGCCTCGGCCTTGAACTTGGTGTGCGGCTTGACGGAGCCCGGCTTGCAGAGAACCTGACCGCGCTCGACTTCCTCACGCTTGGTGCCGCGCAAGAGCGCGCCGATGTTGTCGCCCGCCTGGCCCTGATCGAGCAACTTGCGGAACATCTCGACGCCGGTGACGACGGTCTTTTGAGTGGGCTTGATGCCGACGATCTCGACTTCCTCGCCGACCTTGACGATGCCGCGCTCGACACGGCCCGTGCACACCGTGCCGCGGCCCGAGATCGAGAACACGTCTTCCACCGGCATCAAAAACGGCTGATCGATCGGGCGCTCCGGCTGCGGGATCGACTCGTCCACCGCCTTCATCAGCGCGAGGATCGCGTCGTGACCCAGCTTGGGGTCCTTGTCCTCGAGCGCCATCAGCGCCGAGCCCTTGATGATCGGGATCTTGTCGCCGGGGAACTGGTACTTCGAGAGGAGTTCGCGCACTTCCAGCTCAACCAGCTCCAGCAGTTCCGGATCGTCGACCATGTCCACCTTGTTCATGAACACGACCAGCGCCGGCACGCCAACCTGGCGCGCGAGCAGGATGTGCTCGCGCGTCTGCGGCATCGGGCCGTCCGCGGCGGAGACAACGAGAATCGCGCCGTCCATCTGCGCAGCGCCCGTGATCATGTTCTTCACGTAGTCGGCATGGCCGGGGCAATCGACGTGCGCG